>CAXNOC010000075.1:0-3067 GCA_964203745.1 Candidatus Planktophila sp. | reverse complement strand
GATTTAGCTGTTGCCCTTAACTGCGGACAGATTAAAACTGGCGCCCCTGCACGTACCGAGCGCGTTGCAAAATATAATCAACTACTACGAATCGAAGAAGAGCTTGCTGAAGGCGCACGTTATGCCGGACGCGGAGCTTTTCCACGTTTTAAGGCTTAAGTAGGTTACCGATGGCACGTCGACGACAGTTAAGTTTCACGCGTCGACGTACATCGGGGCGTGCACTAGCCCTCTCTGCAATTCTCTTCTTCTTAGCCCTTACTCTTGCACCCCCGATTAAGCACTACTTCACTCAGCGTGCACAAATAAGTGCCCTTAACGCCCAATTGGTATCTGATAACAAAGCATTAGATGCCGCACGTAAAGAGTTAATGCTCTGGCAGGATCCTCAATATGTAAAATCACAGGCACGCGAACGACTTCACTATGTACTTCCCGGAGAGCGTCAATACATCGTTACTGAAGGCGCACCATCAACGGATGCAACACCAACAACTAAAGTTGCAAATGCATTAGTAGATGGACAGCCTTGGTACACCCGACTTATTGCATCTATCAGCGAATCTGGCGATAAGTGAGACAGGTTAGTCAGAGCGATTTAGATTGCATTCAAACTCAGCTTGGTCGCACTCCTCGCGATGTTCATGCAATCGCATATCGCTGCCCATGTGGTAAACCCGCAGTCGTTGAAACTCCTCCACGATTAGCCGATGGCACTCCGTTTCCAACTTTCTATTATGCGACCTGTCCACGTTTAACTGCCGCTATTTCTACCCTTGAAACAACTGGATTGATGGGGGATATGAATGACCGCCTTGCCACAGATCCAGAATTAGCAGGTGCCTACCACGCAGCCCATGATGATTACATTGCCGCGCGTTCAGCCCTCGGAATGGATGTTCCAGAAGTAGAAGATGTATCAGCCGGTGGGATGCCAACACGTGTGAAATGTTTACACTCACTTGTTGCGCACTCTTTGGCTGCAGGCCCCGATGTAAATCCACTCGGAGATGAAGCGTTAGCGAAATTACCTAAGTGGTGGGAGAGCGTACCGTGCGAGTAGCGGCCATTGATTGCGGGACTAACTCAATCAGAATGCTGATTGCCGATATCGACGGTGACAATTTCCGTGAAGTTATCCGCACGATGGAGATTGTCCGACTTGGCCAAGGAGTAGATCAAACGGGCGAGTTTCACCTCGATGCAATCACGCGCACGCTGGCTGCCGTAGATAAGTTAGCACTCGAGATTGCAAAGCGCGGAGTTGAAAAGATTCGATTCTGTGCCACAAGTGCCACACGCGATGCAACTAACCGCCACTTATTTATCGATGGTGTACGAGAGCGCCTCGGGATAGAACCTGAAGTAATTAGTGGTGAAGAAGAGGCGTCACTTTCCTTTATTGGCGCGATTCAAGATTTATCACCGACCGACGGCCCATTTCTTGTTGTAGATATCGGAGGGGGCTCAACAGAGTTCGTCTTTGGTACAACACATGTTGAATCTGCAAAGAGTGTCAACATTGGCTGTGTTCGAATGACAGAACGCCATTTCACCAACGATCCAGCGCATGCACACGAGATTGATTTAGCTCGAGTAGATATTCAGGAAGCTATCGCGAAAGCCGCAGCAGTAGTTCCAATCACACAAGCAAAAACTCTCATCGCCGTTGCCGGCACTGCCACGACCGTTGCTGCAGCCGCCCTTGGCTTACCTGAATACGATCGCTATGCAATCCATTTATCGCGCATCAGTGTTGATAAGACTCATGAAGTTGCACAGATGTTTTTAACTTCAACTCACGAACAGCGTTTAGCCCTTGGCTATATGCACCCTGGCCGTGTTGATGTAATACCAGCTGGTTCTTTAGTTCTTTCAGAGATCATGAAAGCCACTGGGGCCACCGAATTTGTCGCATCAGAGTCAGATATCTTGGACGGCATCGCTCGTTCCATTGCTGGAAATTAGACTGAGAAAAAGAGTGTAGATTTACCACTTCACGTGGCCCCGATAGCCCAATGGCAGAGGCAGAGGACTTAAAATCCTCCCAGTGTGGGTTCGACCCCCACTCGGGGCACCATCGACTCCGATTAGATAGTCACCTCGATTCTTAGGCATTTTTAAGCTTCTGAGCGTGGATTTGGTTCGCCCGGGAATCATCCGGACCCTAGACTTGTTAAGTAAGGCAACTGCCAGAGTTTCTGGGAGTTAAACAAAAGGAGAGAAAAGTTATGCGCAGTTCAAACCCTGTTTTAGGACGGGCGTTTAATCAGCGTGGATACGCTGCATTTGATCCCAAGGCACAAACTGAGACCGACGCAGCGCTAGAGAATATTTATAACGCACCTGCCGCATCTTCATTGCGCACTGGTCGCATGACGATTGATGATGTTGTCACTCGCACTGGAATTTTATTTGCAGTTCTTGTCGCCGTTGGCGCAGCTGCATGGACCCTTAACTTAGGCGGCGGAGCAATGATGCTCGGCGTTTTCGGTGGCTTTGCTTTAGCCATGGTCAATGTTTTTAGCAAAACCGTTAAGCCGGGAATGATTATTGCCTACGCTGCCTTTGAAGGTTTGGCGCTTGGCACGATAAGTCATCTCTATAACAACATGTATCAGGGCATTGTTAGCCAGGCAATTATGGTGACGATCTGTGCATTTACCGGAATGTTGTTTGCTTTTAAGAGTGGACGCATTCGTGTGACTCCAAAGTTCACAAAGGTCTTAATGACGGCATTGATTGGCTACCTAGTTCTAGGTCTTCTCTCAATGATCGGATCATTCTTTGGTGCAAGCATCTACAACATGGGTGGCTTTGGTTTAATCATTGCAACTGGTGGAATGGTTCTTGCCAGCTTCTTCTTGATTCTCGATTTTGATCAGATCCAAAAGGGAATCAACGCTGGTCTGCCAGAGCAAGAGTCATGGCGTGCAGCCTTTGGTTTAATGGTCACAATCGTGTGGCTATACCTGGAAGTTCTGCGCCTTCTATCAATCTTGCGCGGTAATGACTAAGTAGAAAAGATTAATCGAGGGGCCTCAGATTATTAATCTGGGGCCTTTCG
>CAXNOC010000074.1:0-3132 GCA_964203745.1 Candidatus Planktophila sp. | reverse complement strand
CGTACCGAGCGACCTAAACCACCATTTACAACATCGACGATGCAACAAGATGCAGGTAGCCGACTTGGTTGGGGCGCACAGATAACAATGCGCATCGCACAACGTTTGTATGAAAACGGCTACATCACTTATATGCGTACCGATAGCGTGAACTTATCTAGCCAGGCTATCGATGCTGCGCGCAAAGCGGCAAAGTCTTTATATGGCGCCGATCATGTTGCCGATGCACCACGTGTTTATCAGGGCAAGACTAAAAACGCACAAGAGGCGCACGAAGCGATTCGTCCAGCAGGGGAGACATTTAAAACTCCAGGTGAATTAGCCCCCGAACTTTCTCGCGATGAGTTTGCACTCTATGACTTGATTTGGAAGCGCACCGTTGCATCACAAATGGCCGATGCCAAGAAACTTCAGATGCGTGTTGATTTCGACGCTCAAACAAATGATGGCAAAGCAACTATCTTTCGCGCTAACGGATCAGTAATTACATTTGCCGGCTTCTTAGCTGCCTACGATGACATTGTCACCGATGAAAACAAAGATGAAGAGGTTGAGGACAAGCGCTTGCCAGCAATGGTTCTCGGACAAACTGTTGCAGTAAATGAATACACCTGCGAAGGCCATGAAACCAAGCCACCTGCCCGCTATACCGAACCAACTCTTGTAAAGAAACTCGAAGAGCTTGGCATTGGCCGCCCTTCAACTTTCGCATCGATCATTCAAACGATTCAAGATCGCGGCTATGTCTACAAGCGCGGCCGTGCGTTAGTGCCAACATTCCTCGCTTTTTCAGTGACAGGCCTGCTTGAAACCCACTTCACAAAACTGGTTGATTACGAGTTCACGGCCAGTATGGAAGAGGATCTCGACAAGATTGCAGCAGGAGAAGCTGGCCGCGTTGATTGGTTGCGTGATTTCTTCTACGGCGTAGATGGACAACCTGGTCTTAACGAACTTTCTGCCGACCTTGGTGTTATCGATGCCCGTGCAACTAACACGATGAACTTATCGGACACAATTGAAATTCGTGTTGGTCGCTACGGTGCATACCTACAACAAAACCTGCCCGACGAAGAACGCAAGTTAGCAAACATCCCCGAGTCCTTAGCACCCGATGAATTAACACTTGCAAAGGCGATTGAACTACTAGCAGCACCATCAGGTGAGCGCGAATTAGGTATTGATCCCGAAACAGGTTTTCCAGTGATTGCAAAGAGTGGACGCTTTGGTCCATACATCACAGAAGTTCTACCCGTTGTTGAACCAGAATTGACTGCATCAGGTAAAAAGAAACGAAAGAAAGCCGATGCACCAAAGGCAAAGACTGCGTCCCTTCTTTCAACGATGACGTTAGATACAGTCACATACGAAGATGCTCTGCGTTTACTTTCACTTCCTCGCACCTTGGGCACAAATTCATCTGGCGATGACATCACCATTCAAAACGGACGCTATGGTCCTTACTTAAAGGCAGGCGTTGACAGTCGCACACTGACTTCAGAAGACCAGCTATTTTCTTTAACATTAGATGAAGCCTTAGAGATTTACTCAAAACCAAAAGAGCGACGTCGCGGTGTTGCAAAACCTCCAGTCAAAGAGCTTGGCGTTGATCCAGTAAGTGAGAAGCCATTAATTATTAAAGATGGACGCTTCGGAATGTATGTCACCGATGGCGAAACAAATGCCACGCTTCGCCGCGGTGATACCGCAGAAGGAATGACTCTTGAGCGCGGATTAGAACTACTTGCTGGACGACGTGCATGGGAGGCCGAGAATGGCCCATCACCGAAGAAGGCCCGCAAAAAGGCGGCAGCAAAGCCTAAGAAGGGCGACACTGCCCCAACACTTACGAAAAATGTTGTGAAAAAAGCCGGTGCAAAAAAAGCGGCGAAGAAAGCTGCGACAGGCAAAGCCAAGGCTAAAAAAGCCGAGTAATTACTTCATTCCCGGGGATACGACTTTGATCCCCAGTTCTTTGGCGTTCTTAATCATTTGTTTGTCGTAAGTTACAACACCCTCAACAGATTTATCTAAAAAGATTACTGTGGCGACCTGGATAGCATCAAGTGATCTAAGAGTAATTGATTCAGGAAAGTTCTCCGCAGAACTTAGAATTGCTGGGTTCATGGGCGTCAATAAAAAATTAGAGAGAATTTCTTTACCTTTTGTGACGGAAAGCGGATACATGCGATTGAGTGTACGGATCACTTCAACTCTTGAGATAGTTGAAGTGATCGTCCCTTCAGACAGGAAATTAATAAGTGCCTTGGATTCTGTTTCAGTAAGGATTAGCTTTAAAATTGCAGAACTATCAAGATACCAGCTCAATATCGTTCCTCTGCGCGCATTTCCATTAGAACTTCCGTGGAAGTCTTCTTGCCTTTCAATTTAAATGTAGGCATCTCGAAATGAGTAACTGGATTTTCTGCCGGAATGATTAATCCCGCGGCGATGTATTCCTCATATAGAGATTTAGTGATTGGGACTAATCGAGCCACTGGAACGCCATGTTCCGTAATTTCAAATACAACGCCATCTTTAACTTGATCTAAAATTTTTGATGCAGATTGACGAAGTTCGCGTACGCCAACACTTTGTTTTATCTGAACTGGCCTTTCGCTTTTCTTTGGGCTAGCCGGAGCTTTCGCTTTTTTCGCTGTTGTAGTCATAGCAAATAGTAGCACAAAAGGCTATATGTGCTACACTCATGAAACCCCATTAAATAAGTAGGTTAGAGCCCTTATATGTGGCATCGGTACGCCCCGATAGACTTCGCGCATGTCTAGAACCCTGCCAAACCCTGCCACCCCTGCGCAGGATGAGACTCGTGGAGTTCTAGCTATCCGCCCCTTCCGCAAACTCTGGAATGCGATGGTCTTCTCTTCCCTTGGCGATTGGCTAGGCCTGCTCGCTACAACCGCCCTTGCCCAGCAACTATCCGGTGGAGATTACTCAAAGGCTAACTTTGCAATCGCAGGTGTCTTTATCGCGCGCTTACTACCTGCAGTTTTCTTAGGGCCTATCGCTGGAGTAATCGCAGATCGCTTTGATCGACGTAAGTTGATGGTTTCTTGCGATGTTATTCGAACTGCGCTCTATATCTCGATTCCAATCGCACACAATTATTTCTGG
>CAXNOC010000073.1:0-3201 GCA_964203745.1 Candidatus Planktophila sp. | reverse complement strand
CGCACCCCTTCTCGTGCGCCAGTAAATACTCGAGGTGTTTCAGGCAGCCTTCCTAATCGGTTCATCCATGCATATGCAATAGCAGTCATGACAAGGCCGGCAATCAAGATTGCACTGCCGGTCGGGGTTGAATATGCCGCAGCTGTACTTGGTTGAGTTGAGAGCAAGAGTAAAAGAATCCATGGCGCCGCTGCCGACAGATGGGCGGAGTTCTTTATCCATCCATGCTTAACTTCGATTTCTCTACGAAGGGCTAGGTCTTGACGAAGAAAATCCCCAAGCGTTCTAAGAATTGCTAGGAGCTCACTGCCACCGAGTGCTTTGGAGATCAATAACGCCTCGAAGATTTGATCACTTCCGTGGTGGTGAAATAGATCTTTTAGCTCATTAATTGCCTCACCAACGTCACCATGCCGATATAAAGAGGTACGGAACTCTGTAAATGCTGGCCGCAGAATTTCGGGACCGCGCGTTGCTAGGCCGGCTAAGGATTCAGTCAGTGATAACCCGGATTGAATACCTGACATTAAGTGATCAATAACTTCTGGCCATGCGGCAATTAACGCGGATTCGTTGTGGAGATTTTTGCCTCGCAATGTCACAAAAGTGATTCCCGCGACCAAAGCGCCAAAGGCAAGAGCAATTGTTAGAGCGCCTGTTGCAAGGAAAATAATTGCGATAGCGATGGCGGCAAAGGAAGCGGATCGAAGTTTGATTTTCATTGGCGCCACCATGAAGCAAGTGGAGCCCCAATGGCCGTGAATTTATCGGGATGCGGAAGTGTCCCAACGCCGCGATCGTAATCGTTGCCGTTCCACAGCCATAATGTTTCAATTTCGGCGCGATCATTTTCATATCTACCAGTGAGGGCAGAGATCTCTTTTATTCGACGCATCCCACTTTGATCAAGGGATACATGGACAATCAAATCAAAGGCCGATGCAACTGTTGGTGCAATGAATTTGTGCGAAATATTCTCACCGGCTAATAGCGGAAGTGTTTGAAGTTTAATAATTGCGTCACGGGGAGAGTTCGCATGCAAAGTGCCCATTCCAGGAAGACCAGAGTTAAGTGCGATGAGAAGATCTAAAGCCTCGGCCTCTCGAACTTCTCCGACAATTATGCGTGAAGGGCGCATCCGTAGCGACTCTTTAATTAATCGGCGCAATGGAATCTCTCCCTCACCTTGCAAGTTGGCGCTTCGTGTTTGCAGGGCGACAACATCGGGAAGTTGAGGACTTAGTTCAAATACCTCTTCGATAGTCACTACTCGCTCTGTGCGGGGGATCGCACCAGCAAGTGCGTTGAGCATCGTGGTTTTCCCAGCCTGAGTTCCGCCACTTACTAAGATATTTAATCCAGCACGTACAGAGTTCTTTAGGGCTGTTGCGATGAAAGGCGTCATGACGGCCCGTTCAACCAAATCATCAATACCAAGGTGTCGCATTAAATGCT
Source organism: Candidatus Planktophila sp. (assembly GCA_964203745.1). GTDB lineage: Bacteria > Actinomycetota > Actinomycetes > Nanopelagicales > Nanopelagicaceae > Planktophila. The sequence goes on along the minus strand of CAXNOC010000073.1, from coordinate 1,746 downwards.
TACGAATATTTACGGCCCAGTGCTGCGCCGTTATCTCTGGAATCGCAACATGCAAACGAGAACCATCTGGAAGACGAGCGTCAACAAATGGATGAGAAAGATCCAAACGCCGGCCACTCCACATTAATGCCCGCTCTACGATGTTACGCACCTCCTCACTCGTAAGAAGAAGATTCGTTAACTCACTTTTGCCAGAGCGGGCGATAAAAATTCGCTCGGGGGAGTTAATCCAAATCTCTTCAATAGTTGGGTCGCTCATAAAGGGGGCGATTGCTCCGAAAGTAATATCTATATCTAGGTCCATGTGGGGAATCTATGACCGTGACGCAGTGTTACTGGTTGGCGATTATCAATGCGTGGATAAGAGTGCCAGGTCCAATCGATTCAATATTTCCAAGCCGCTTTCACTGGGAAATGAGGTGACCATCGATAGAGAGATATGTAATGAACCATTAACTGTCAGTGATGGGGCTAAATGCAATCGGGAGAGCATGTGCTTGGCAGCTTCTTCTCCCTCACTCATCAGTATCACGCACTCATTAATTCCCAAGCGACCGATGCACTCTGAGTTTCGAGTCAACCGCCGAAGCTCGCAGGAAAAGTGCAAAATATCTTCCGCGCTAACAACAATTCGCGCGCCATCGACAGTATTTCTCTCAAAAACTAACTTGATGAGAGAGAAATTAGTTTTACTCCGCTTAACGATTGCTAGTTCTCTGCGAAGCTGCTCATAAAAAAATGAGGGAGCCGCTAAATGTGTTTGAGAATCGTGGATACCGTCGTGAGTGAAAAGCGGACTCTCTCCTCGCAAATGAGTTAATCTCTCCTCCATGGCACAGGATTCTTCCAAGGCAGCTAAGGCCCGCGCAGTAGTGGCATCCCTACTCATCGTCGAGGCATCAGTAATCGCCGTATTGGGTGTGTGGTTGATTGCTCTGGCAATCAAGGCAGATAGTTTTGAATTCTTGCCACTACTTGGCGATCTTCTCTTTGTCATTCTTGGAAGTGGCGGATTAGCGGCCGCAGCAGTTGGATACCGCCGCGGAAAATACTTTGGTAGAGCACCATCCGTGCTTGCAAATCTCATTGCACTCGGAGTTGTCTCTTATCAAGTCCAGGCTGGGCTCTGGATAGTTGCAATTCCATTGGCCGTACTTGCCGCAGCCACATTGGCGGCAACCCTTCGCGCGATTCCGGAGTAGTTAGAAGTAGCTTTCCAACTATGAGCCCCTGAATGTGGCTCATGAATTTGCCTCAATGTGGCCTATCTCGCGCCGTGAGGCCCATTTTCGAGTTCAGGGCATGGAGTCAGTGCCTATAGGCTTACGGCTTATCCACGCCAAGAAGGAGTTCGCCAGTGTCGGCACAGGATTTTGGTGCAAATGATTGGCTCGTAGATGAGATGTACGAGCACTATTTAGCGGACCCATCTTCGGTTGACCCGGCTTGGGTTGAGTACTTTAAAAATAATAAACCGGGCACTCCATCATCGGTCGCTCCTTCAGCGAATCAAAGTTCACAGATAGTTTCAAAGGGTGTTCCGCCTGTTCCGAAATCTCAGCAAGTGAAAGTTCAAGAAGTTACCGCCGTTGTTCCCCCCGCGCCTAGTGCACCAGCGCCAGTTCAACAGCCAATTGTTAAAGACATTGCATCATCACAACCGACACCTGCAGATCCAATAGTTAAACCAGTTCAAGTTCTTGCAACACCGAGCGCATCAACACTTGAACCAATTCGCGGTGTATC
>CAXNOC010000072.1:0-3395 GCA_964203745.1 Candidatus Planktophila sp. | reverse complement strand
TCGCGCGTTAAGTTCATGACCGACTCGGCCGATGCGCCATCGACGTCACCAACGCGAAGGCCATAGCGCATCGCATCAAAGCGGGCCAAGTTCGATGAGCACTCTGATGGTGCGATTAAATAGTATGCGGCAAGTGCGTATTCAAAGTTAGGTGCTGATACTTCAACTATCTCAGCACCTGCGGCCGCTAGAAGTTCTAATGACTCCTCAAAACGCGTACGAACACCGGCTTGATAACCATCGCCATTTAACTCTTTAACGACACCGATCTTCATTCCCTTTACATCGCCAGATCGTGCAGCGTTAACAACCTGTGGCACGGATGCATTAATGCTGGTTGAGTCTCTAGGGTCGTGACCTGCAATCGCTTCGTGCAAAAGCGCGGCATCTAAAACCGTACGAGCACAAGGTCCGGCTTGATCAAGGGATGATGAAAATGCGATTAATCCAAAACGAGAAACCCCGCCGTAGGTTGGCTTTACTCCAACGGTGCCTGTAACGGCAGCGGGTTGGCGAATTGATCCACCAGTATCGGTTCCAATTGCAAGAGGTGCTTCAAATGCAGCTAACGCTGCCGATGATCCACCCCCAGAGCCACCTGGGATACGTGTTAAATCCCAAGGGTTATGCGTTGGGCCGTATGCAGAGTTTTCAGTAGATGAACCCATTGCAAACTCATCCATATTTGTCTTACCTAAAATAACTATGCCGCTATTTTTTAAATTCGTTACAACCGTTGAGTCATATGGCGGACGCCAACCTTCTAGAATCTTCGAACCAGCCGTTGTTGGAATACCTTTTTGAACCATGACATCTTTAAGGGCAAGTGGAACTCCCGCTAGTGGTGAGAGTTTTTCACCAGCTGCGCGCTTTGCATCAACGGCTGCAGCTTGTGCAAGTGCGCCTTCAGTATCGACAAAGAGAAAGGCATGGACATCTGTATCAACTGCGGCGATACGATCTAAATGTGCCTGTGTTAATTCGATTGAGGTTGTTTCACCTGAAGTTAATTTTGCTGCCATTTCGGCGGCGCTATTGCGGATCACTCTTCACCAAGAATCTGAGGAACGCGAAAACGCGACTCTTCTTGTGCGGGTGCGCCAGAGAGTGCCTCTTCTGGAGTAAGGGAGGCAACTACAACATCGGGGCGAAAAACATTGCGAAGTGGAAGTGGGTGAGATGTCGGCTCGACATCGGCGCTAGCCACTTCTTGCACACGAGCAACGGCATCGAGGATGACAGTGAACTCATTCGAGAGGCTCACGAGCTCGTCCTCGCTCATTTCGATGCGAGCAAGGCGTGCAAGGTTTGCGACATCATCGCGTGAAAGGCTGCTCATGGGTGTGGAGTCTAATTAATTCGCGAGCTAACTGCGAATCTGCCCATTTCCCGTAACAATCCATGTAGTTGTAGTCATCGCCTCTAAACCCATAGGCCCGCGGGCATGGAGTTTTTGATTTGAAATGCCAATTTCTGCGCCAAAGCCCATCTGCTCACCATCGGTAAATCGAGTCGAAGTATTGACCATAACCGCTGCGCAATCACTGAGGGCTATAAAACGAGCGGCATTAGCTTTATTTTCGGTCACGATTGCCTCGGTGTGCTGGGTACCGTACTTAGCGATGTGATCGCTAGCTGCATCCACTGAATCTACAATCGCCACGTTCATCTCAAGAGTTCCATACTCAGTTGACCAGTTCTCATCCGTAGCAAGACTGGCAGGCATTGAATTAGCCAAAGCAAGTGAACCCGCATCGCAGTGCAGGATGACTCCGGCTTCATGGAGGGCTTTCATTGCAACTGGCAAGAACTTATCTGCAATATTTTTATGAACCAAAAGCGTCTCGGCGGCATTACACACACTTGGGCGCTGAACTTTCGAGTTAATAATAATTGGCAGAGCAATTGAAAGATCGGCAAACTCATCGATAAACACATGGCACACACCTGCACCGGTTTCAATAGTTGGAACCGTGGATTCGTCAACAACCATTCGAATGAGAGATGCACTGCCGCGTGGAATGACAAGATCAACTTTGCCTCGGGCATGCAGAAGCGCCTTCACGGTATCCCGATCATTTGATGGAACTAACTGAATCACATCGGGTGAAATCGATGTTGTTGAAAGAGCATCCCTCATAACCGTGACCAGAATTTGATTGCTTTCGGCGGCGCTGGATGAGCCACGAAGCAAGGCCGCATTTCCAGACATCAGCAGGATGACTGCGGCATCTACCGTGACATTGGGGCGAGCCTCGTAAACCATTCCAATGACGCCAAAGGGCACCGAAATTTGTTTAAGTGCAATTCCATTAGGCAGAACTGATTCGCGCAGAGTTTTACCCAGTGGATCCTCAAGACCAGCCACCTGGCGCGCGCCATCGGCAATGCCCTTAATGCGCGCAGGGGTTAATAGCAGTCGATCTAAAAGAGATGGATTTAAATCTGCACTACGTCCAAGTGCCATATCTTTTTCGTTGGCGATAAGAATTTCATCGCTGCGTGCATCAACGGCATCGGCGATTGCGAAGAGGGCCGCCCTTCGCTCGGCGGCGGTGACAACACTCAAAGTACGTGCAGCGATGCGCGCAGAATCAGCTAGCTTTGAAATTAGCGCCGTTGCATCCATGCGGGCAAGCCTATCGGCAGTTAGACTCGTACCGTGCTGAAATTAATTCGCAAAATCCTCGTCGTCATTCTCGTCATATATGTAGCCCTCTTTGGTTTAACTAAGGCGATTAGATATCCCGAGCCGATAGCGGCCATCAAATTAGGTCTAGCTCCGGCATCTAAGACGCCTGATTTAATGCCGGCTCACACGATAAAGGCTGCTGCAATTCCGGCTGTCTGGAAAACCGGTTCAGAGCAGATGCCTGCAACCGTTGAATTCGAGGGCGCAACGATTTCCTTTGATGAGTTTCTAAGATCCACCCACACAAATGCCTTTCTAGTTATTCGTGATGGCGTTTTAACTTACGAGCAATACCTCAATGGAATGGATGCTCGTACTCGCCTACCTTCATATTCGGTTGCCAAGACGATGACATCATTAATGATTGGCAAGCTAATTGATAATGGTCAGTTAAAAGAAAGCGATACTTTTGTCAGTATTTTGCCGCAGTACAAGGCGGGTACTAGTTTCGATAAAGTCACAGTCAAGGATTTATTAGATATGAAGGCTGGTGTTGGCGTATCCGATAACTATCCAACTGGCCCAAGTGGTTGGGGTGTAGCAATTGCGCAGATGTATGCATCCACCGATGTTGATTGGTTCTTAATGCACAATCGCATGATGCGGGAAGAGCCTGGAACATTTGCAGAGTATCGCTCAGTGGACACGCAGATGCTAGGAATGATTATTAAGAAAGTAACTGGAAAGAGTTTGGTCGATTACT
>CAXNOC010000071.1:0-3526 GCA_964203745.1 Candidatus Planktophila sp. | reverse complement strand
CTCTATGGCGCCCCTGTCTATGTTCGAAAGCAGATCGTCCATAACGTCCATGTCGTTGCCAGTCTTGAATCTAAAGGCGCAATCTTTGTCGATGAGACCGATGAAGTCCCAGAGGGCAAGACCGTTGTTTTTTCAGCCCACGGCGTCGCCCCTAGTGTCCACGATGAGGCGGCAACAAGGAATTTAAAAACCATCGATGCAACCTGTCCATTAGTTACAAAGGTGCACCATGAGGTCCGTCGCTTTGCCGCCGAAGATGCTGAGATCTTGCTCATTGGACACGCAGGTCACGAAGAAGTTGAGGGAACGGCCGGTGAGGCCCTTGGGCAGGTGCGAGTTATCGATGGACTCGATGGTGCGCGAAACGTTGTTCCGACTCCGGGTAAGAAATTAGTCTGGTTATCGCAGACCACTTTGAGTGTTGATGAAACTCTTGCAGCCGTAGCGATCTTAAAAGAGCGCTTTCCCCATATTCAAGATCCACCCAGCGATGACATCTGTTATGCAACACAGAACCGCCAAGAGGCGATTAAAGCGATCTCGGCCAAGGCCGATTTAGTTATCGTTGTTGGATCTCAGAACTCATCTAACTCAGTGCGTTTAGCTGAAGTTGCACTCGAATACGGAGCAAAGGCATCGCACTTGGTCGACTACGCCGAAGAGATTCAAGAGCACTGGTTAACAGATGTTGAAACTATCGGCTTAACAAGCGGGGCATCGGTTCCTGAGATTTTGGTCGATGATGTTTTGATTTGGCTGGCCGAGCGCGGCTTTGGCGATGTTGAGCCAGTGACAGCGATGCAAGAGTCACTTTTGTTCTCTCTTCCAGCCGAGCTTCGAAAAGATCTAAAAGCGGCCGGTAAGAATTAGATTTTCGCCTTATCCACACTCACCTCGAGTTATTTGAAATCTATATAGAAAACTGTATAGTTTTCTCATGGATAAAACCCAGTTTGAAACCCTTACTGTCTCTCAAGCCACCGAGCTGGGTGTATCTGCAATTCTGCGCCAGGCACGCGATGGGCAACCATTAATCGTTGAAAAGCACGGTATCCCCGTGGCGGCCGTCGTTGCAATATCGCGCTTTGAGGAGCTAGAAGAGCTTGAGAGAGATTTACGGAGCGCTTCGCTAGTTCTTGCCCGCTTAGCAAGTGATAATGGAAAGCGTTCAACCCTTGATGAGGTCATATCATCTTTTGGATTTAATAGAGAAATCCTTGAAGCCGAACTCGAAAGCGAAATAATCGCTGGAATGCACTGATTCCTAGTGCCAATATATAAAGATTCCGTTGTACAAGTTCTATTTATTGAACCAGCTATCGATGATCTGGTGCGATTATCTAAGAAGAATAAAGAGTTATTGCGTCAAGTTCTAAAAAAGATTCTTTTAATTGAGCGTAATCCATTGGCTGGCCATCCTCTGCTTGGCGACTTCATAGGGTGGAGGAAGTTGACCGTCGGGGATCGACATTGGCGAATAATTTGGCGGACACACACCGATGAGTCAGGAACAGTAATTATTGAGATCGCTGAAATATGGGCGATAGGTGCGCGTGCAGATTCAAAAATATATAAGGAGCTGCGAGATCGCATAGACACGCTAGGCCCGGATCAAAAGGTACAAAGTTTAAGAGAGGTGATTGCTTACTTAGGTCATGGTCCAATGCCGCTGCAGCAAATGCCGAGTCCAGAGCCCGTCCCCGCATGGCTTGCCAATCGATTACTTAAGAATCTTCAGATAACGCAAGAGCAGATTGATTTGTTAGATGCAGAGAGTGCTATGTCTATCTGGGAAAACTACTTAATTAAGCGCGAGCTTTAGGCGGTTTCTTTTTTGCTTTAGCGTTAAGAAAGACAAACCAGCCGTAAATCGCGCCGATTATTAAAAATGGTGCCTCACTTGCAAGGGCTGCGATTACATCGATACCTACACGCGAAGGTCTAAAGCCATCGAAAATGAGCGTCCCGAAGATCGCAGCAGCGGCAAATGCCAGCGGCGGAGTAACAACTGCGACATAGGTTGTACCTGGTCGACCAAAACGGATACCACCATAAAAGCAGACGAGAATAACTAGACCTGTAATGATGCCGACACCGCTGCGCAGCCAGAGTTCGATGAATGTAAAAAAGCCGATGAAGAAGGCCTGTATCACAACGATTCCCTGCTTCTTTAGACCAGGTCCCGTAATCGTAATCTTGTCCATAACGCTCACCTATCTATCCTCGTCCTCTACCTCTTCGGCATCGATGAAATCATCATCGCCACCGAGCTCATTACTTTTTAACTCGCGCACCGAGGCCGGAGCTTCGGGATATTCAATAGCAAGTTTATCTTTATCTCCGCTTACTCCCAAGTTATGAATCCTGCGCGCAGGGCTCAGTACCGTCTTTTCAGCGGTCGGTACTAAATCCTCATATGCCTTAGCAGTTGATGTAATCGCTTTACCAACGGCGACGATCTTGGTGTGCAGAAGGGTAATGTTTTTTAAGAAAGTACTAGCCACCTTTTGAATCTCATCGGCATTTTCAGCTAATTTATTGCGGGTAAAGATGTAGCCGATAGTGCGCAGCAGCGCCATCATCGAGGTCGGTGTTGCAACGGTGACCCCGACTTTAAAGGCTTTTTCAAGGAGATTCGGATCGATACGCAGCGCCTCGGATAAAAGCGTTTCAAAGGGTACAAAGAGAACAACGAAATCAGGGGAGCCAGCTGATTTGTGATAGCCCCGCTTTGCCAGCGCTTCGATGTGCTTGAGCAAGTCCTTAGTGTGCGAAGTTAGTAACTCATCGCGCTGTCCCTGATCATCAGTTCCGAAGGCTTCAACAAAGCGATCAAAGGGAAACTTTGAGTCGATAAAAATCGAACTACCGCCCGGCATCTTCACTGTGATATCTGGAATACCTGAAGAGTCGGCATCGGTCGTTGATCGCTGCCTGCTGTACTCGTGGTTTTCGCGCAGACCCGCACTCTGCAATAGAAGCTCTAGCTGTGCCTCACCGAATTTTCCACGTGTCTGATTATTAGATAAAGCCCCAGCGATCTTCTTTGTCTCATCAAAGATGGCTTCGGATGCTCGGCGCATCTCATTGATAGTCGTCTCAAGCTTTGCCTCGGCCTCGGTGCGGATTCGATTAGCCTCATGTGATTGAGTTGAAAGCTTTTGTACCGACTCTTTCATAGCGTTTAGTTCTGCATTTAACTTAACTGCCGATTCAGTCTTGCCACGTTCTGCAGCCAATTGGCCTTTGTAATCATCGAGCAGTGCGCGATCACCGGCAGCGTTTCCGGATTTCATAGCGCTTACGAGATAGCCAATAGCCCCGCCTGCGAGAAGGCCAATGAGAAGAGTCACGATGTAAGTGGGCATGGGGCTATCGTGGCAGTCGGCACCGACAATTCCGCGTAGGCTCTACCCATTATGAGTCTCTCAATCGGAATCGTCGGCATGCCAAATGTGGGTAAATCCACCCTGTTTAACGCCTTGACCAAGAACAACGTCCTGGCCGCGAACTATCCCTTTGCAAC
>CAXNOC010000070.1:0-3530 GCA_964203745.1 Candidatus Planktophila sp. | reverse complement strand
TCGATGAAGTCTTGATCAACGAAGACGGCTGTAACTTTAAAGTTAGATGCACGCAAAACTCTAGGGATATTGCGCATTGCAGCAAGAGATGCCGTTCCTTCGATGTCATCGATTGCATCAAAGAGACGCACAATATCGGTACGTTGATCATGCAGAGATGGCTCTTCTAATTCAACGTAACGCTTTTGAACGGCAGGCCGCAAAATAACTTGACGCCCAACACCAACAGTTGCAGCTTTTGGTCTGGTGGTAAGGGCTGGAACATCGATTGAGATGTCAGTGCTGGTGCGAACTAAACACGCTAAACGCCATCCCTGTTTAATCTCAGTCTCTGTAAATGCTCGAAAATCTAACTTCGATGGCTCAACATCGCCATCCGTGATCTTGATGCGGCACTTCTTGCATGTTCCATAGCCGCCGCATGTTGAATCAATTGCAATTCCGTTCCAGGATGCGGCATCAAATGCACTGACCCCGGTCGGTACGGTAATTGTTTTTTCAGACCCAACTGAATTATCTTTTTCAAGGGATCTAAAGGCGAGCTTGACTCGACCAGTGCCATCGTGATGGGGCACAAGTGATGGGTCGAGCTCCTTTTTAGAAATTCTTACGCCCCTGCCTCAGCGGCAAGCTTTGCTGCCTCCATTGCTCTAAAGCGTGTTATCCAGTTTGATCCCCATGGATCTAGACCGAGAAGTAAATCGGCGGCGCGTACAGATTCAACGATAAGGGGAGTGCGTGAATCCATCACTGCAGAGGTAAGACCGTGTGACATCGCTGCCGGTAGAAATGCTGCGTTAAGTGCGTGGCGATATGGAAGACCAAAGGAGATGTTGGATGCACCAAGGGTCATATTGAGGCCCCATTTTTCGCGGATTAAATAGATGGTCTCTAAAGTAATTTTCACAGCTTCTGGATCGGCGCCGACCGTCATTGCTAGTGGATCGATGACTAAATCCTCAAGCGGGATTCCATGTTTTTCAACGGCGCGCACAATCTTTTCAGTAATCACCATTCGCTCTGCAGCAGTTGCTGGGATTCCAGTCTCATCATTAGGTAGGGCAATTATCGCTGCGCCATGCTTTTTGATAAGGGGCAGAACTAAATCCATACGCTCATCTTCACCGGTGACACTATTGACTAGGGCCTTACCTTGATAGGTTTCAAGACCGGCCTGCAACGCTTCAATGATCGAAGAGTCGATACAGATAGGCATATCGGTTATTGATTGGATCAAAGTAATAGCACTAGACAAAAGGGCCGGCTCATCCGTTAGCGGCACTCCCATATTCACATCGAGAACATTGGCACCGCCGGCAATCTGATCGGCAACATCTTTTTCAATAGCCGATAGGTCGCCTGCGCGAAGTTGTAATTGAAACTTTTTGCGGCCCGTAGGGTTAATGCGCTCACCGATAATGCAAAATGGTTGATCGTGTCCGATCGTTACCGTTTGGCCAGGTGAAGAAAGAACTGTATGCATTGTGTTCCCCTATCTATTCGGTGTTCTACCCAGGTCGTTCATAAATGTATTAAGCGAATCGTCGTGTCGAAAATCAGTTATATGCAGACCACGAACTCCGGGGAGTGAGAGCGCGTGCTTAGCAAGCTCAAGAGTTAACTTATTGACCTCAACACTGGGGTCGCTGGCGTTTTGCACGCGGGCCAAAGTGCTGGCCGGGACGTCGATACCGGGAACCTTATCATTCATAAAGCTCAACCCTCTGCCGCCCTTAACTAATACAAGTGTTGGAATCAGCTTTAGATCAGGTGCGACTTCGGCAACGCCTTTGCAAAAAGCCTCTAAGCGATCGGGGTGATAACAGATCTGTAGTTGCAAGAACTGTGCACCTGCCCTGTGCTTCTTAAGGGCGCGTTGAATTCGATAGTCGAATGGGGGAGCAGCGGCATTTTCAACTGCGCCGATATAGAAATCAGGGGCGGGATCTATTTTTCTACCCGATAAGTACTTACCTGTCGCCAAAATGCGAGCGATATTGATCGCTTGGGCGCTATCGACATCAAATACACGCCGAGCCTCTGGCTCATCACCTGCCGTGACATCATCGCCAGTTAGAAGAGAGATATTTGTAATGGAGTGCAGAGATGCACCCATCATGTCTGATTGAATCGCCAAGCGATTTTTATCGCGGCAGACAATCTGCATGATTGGCTCTAAGCCATGCATCTTCATTGCGATAGCCGTCGTCGTATTAGAAGTGTGTGCGTGAGCCGCTGGATTATCGGTGGCATTTACTGCATCAAACCACGGAGCTAATCGAGCAGCATTCTTTTCAACACTTGCCATTCCGCCACGATCAACTGATGGAAACTCGGCGGTAAAGACTTGCTCGTTAGTGTTCTCTAATTTTTCACGAAGCTTCGACATTAGTGATCAGCATCCTGTACAGACCAACCACCTGGAACTTGCTGATCGCGCTTGGTTACTAAATTGACCCATGAAGAAGTTCCTTGAAGCTGCATATTTACCGGAGGACGTAGCTCGTTGTAATGCTCTTTCCATACCTTCGGAAGTGGAAGTGAAATCGTTCGATCATATGCCTTGACCCAGATGCACTGCATCTCAGGCTTGACTTCGCAGTTGCCATTTTCACGCACTCCGCCACATGGACCGTTACGCAAAGTCTTCGGACATGTCATTGGACAGGTCATTCCCGTTGAGTGCAGAACGCACTGACCGCACATGCGACAGTCCCAAACGGGCTCTTTAATCACATGTTCAATAAAGGGGAGAAGTTTTTTTAGCATGATTTTGGTTTAAGCAGTAACCGATGCGCGCTTCTTAGCGATTAAATCCTTAGCAATTCGCACGGCAGTTGAGGCATCGGCTGCAAAGCCATCGGCGCCAACAACATCGGCATACTCCTGCGTTACAGGGGCTCCACCAACCATAATAATTACTTGATCGCGCAGACCCGCCTTAGTAATCTCATGGATGTTAACTTTAAACATCGGCATCGTTGTAGTTAAGAAGGCAGACATTCCGACGATATCTGGCTTGTGCTCAAGGATTCCAGCGATGAACTTCTCTGGTGCAACTTGTACGCCGAGATCGATAACGTTAAAACCAGCACCTTCAAGCATAATATTTACTAAGTTCTTACCGATGTCGTGAACATCGCCTTTAACGGTACCCATTAAGTAAGTGCCAACTGTCTCAGCGCCAGTTTCGGCAAGTAATGGGCGAAGAACTGCGAGAGCGCCTGACATCGCCTTGCCCGATACGAGCATCTCTGGAACAAAGAAATCTCCGCGCTCAAAACGTGCGCCTACTTCTTCAAGGGCAGGGATGAGTGCATCAAAGAGAATTGTGCTCGGTGTCATTCCATCGGCAATTCCCTGATTAGTTAGCTCAAGAACTGCAGGAGCGTTTCCAACTAAGGTCTCGTCAAAGAGCGCCTTGATGATGTCGTCATGAGTCATGCTGCACCTATCTTTCCTTCATGGTTTACCTGGAGTGAGTAGATTTCCTGAACAATAACTTCGCCAATCTTACCTAAATCCCGTTG
>CAXNOC010000069.1:0-3752 GCA_964203745.1 Candidatus Planktophila sp. | reverse complement strand
CATCGCATCATGAGTCTTACTGGACTGGCCCCTGCTGGCCTCTGGCTAGAGCCAGCCTCTGGGCGATTGCCAAGTGAGGCCCGCTCATATTATTTGGCTAAAGCCTTGAAACCATTTCTTAAAGTAGGCCTGAAGTCGCAGATGATGCGCTCGATTGGATTCTCGAAAGTAAGTCCCAAGTGGCAAGAGCTCAGTTATGAAACCTGCCTGGATGCCAGTGTTGCGATGGCTACCTGCAGCGGATATTTCCCGGCCTGGGATGGAATGCTCACCAGGCGCTTCGATGCACATGTTCCAGAATCAGTACCTGTAACAATTCTCTTCGGCGATAGCGATAACACGCTGCCATATCCAGATTCACAAGAGCGCTCATTAGCACCGGCCCACGCCGCCTGGCTAGTTATTGATGAATGTGGCCACGCACCTATGTGGGACCACCCGCGGTTGATCGCGCAAATCATCAGAGAGACAAGCACAAAAATCTAACCCACCGCTGTGGACAAGTTTTCTATTTGTCGCATCAAGGAGTCATGATTAGAGCCAATAAGCGGATGATATGAAAACCTTTGATTTGAGGCGATGTGGAAAATTGGTCTGTCGAATTCTTCGAAGATGCATGGGGTCGAAAGCCCGTTATGCGTTGGATGGAGAAGGAGTTAGATGAGTTTCAGCGTGCGGCAGCAGATGCTGCGATCACAAGGATTCTGACTAGGGAAGGTATAAGCCTCGCCGGAACTCAGTGGATGAAACCACTTGGAGACGGGCTATTTGAATTTCGCATTCGGCACACAAGCGAGGAGATTAATTCACTTAATATGCCTTCGAAGCAGGTCAAGGGAGCTCACCGCCAAATACTTCTTCGTTTTTTTATCAGCTTCCATGGGAAAAAGATAATTCTCCTACTCAGCGCATATGACAAGGGGAAAGCTAACAGCAAGCATCGACAACAGTCAGAAATCGAGATAGCCCGTAAGCGCCTTAGAGCCTGGCGACGTGCCGAAAACTAAAAAATATGCAAGATTTGGGGAGTTGAACATATGGGTATTAACCCATATGATTAGAAGCGGAGGAGAAGACAATGTCAAAGCAATATTCGGATTACTCAAAGAAAATGCGCTCTCGACTTACCCCATCTGGAAAGCAGGCGATTAAAGCCTTTGAAGATTCATATGATTTAGGACTTTCTCTCATGCAAGCACGTCACGCACGTGAACTAACGCAGAAACAACTTTCAGAGTTGGCCGGAATCAATCAATCCGAGATTAGTAAAATTGAGACCGGTTCTCTCGCCATCAATACTGCAACCCTGTTTCGACTACTCAATGCTCTAGGTGCAACAGTTCATATAGAACTCATTACACCTAGTATTCTTAAAAAGAATAGCCAATCATTAGTTAAAGCTTAACCTGTCGAGCTTCTACGAAGGCATCGACGCATCTGCGAATCTCAGCCTCTGTATGGCTGGCGCTAAGTTGAATTCGAATACGAGCCTTGCCCATTGGAACTACCGGATATGAAAATGCAACTGCGTAGATTCCGCGATCATATAAGGCTTTAGCCATGGCCACTGCAGTGTGCTCATCGGCAAACATCACGGGAACAATTGGATGTACTCCTGGTATGAGATCAAATCCCTGCTCAACCATCAAACTACGGAAGAGAGTCGCATTTTCCATAGTTTTCCAGGCTAGACCTGGATGCCTGGTAATTATGTCTAGAGCTGCAATTGTTCCGGCAACCACTGATGGAGGAACGGAGTTTGAAAATAAGTAGGGGCGTGCTTTCTGGCGCAACATGTCAACAATTTCTGGGTGGCGCGAACTTATGTAACCACCTGATGCACCGCCCAAGGCTTTTCCTAGAGTGCCTGAAAGAATGTCCACTCGATCTTCAACGCCGAAATGTTGTGGTGTTCCAGCCCCAGTAGTGCCGATAAAACCTGTCGCATGCGAATCATCAACCATCACGAGTGCGCCGAATTTCTCGGCGAGATCGCAGATTTCGGACAGTGGCGCTAGGTGTCCGTCCATCGAGAAGACACCATCGGTAACAATTAAAATTGTGCGAGCACCCTGGGCCTCTTTAAGTTGAGTTTCAAGGTCTGCCATGTCGCGGTTTTGATATCTAAATCGCTTTGCTTTGCACAATCGAATCCCATCAATAATCGAGGCGTGATTGAGTGAATCTGAAATAATGGCATCGTTTTCATCGAGCAGGGCTTCAAAAACTCCACCGTTGGCATCAAAACATGAGGGGAAGAGGATTGTTGCCTCGGTCGAAAGGAAAGTTGAAATCTCTTTTTCTAGCAGTAGGTGCTGATTCTGTGTTCCTGCGATAAAACGAACACTGGCCATTCCAAAGCCATATTTATCCAGCGCTTTCTTTGCAGCGGCGATAACGTGCTCGTTATTTGCCATGCCTAGATAGTTATTCGAGCAGAAATTGAGAAGCTCTTTGCCATCAGCGTTTACTTCAACACGTTGAGGTCCAGCAAGAGAGCGTTCGCTCTTTAAAAGCCCAGCAGATCTAAGGGCTTCTAACTTAACCTTGAGACCATCGATGAAACTCTCTACAGATGAAATTAGTTGCTCCAATCTAAAATTATTTTGCCACAGTTACCTGAGCGGGCGAGGGCGAAGGCCTCTTTCCAATCTGCAGCGGCAAATCTATGAGTTATGACTGCTGAGACATCTAAACCTTTTTGCACCATAGAGTTCATGGAATACCAGGTCTCATACATTTCGCGGCCGTAAATTCCTTTTATCGTAATCATGTGGGTTACAACTTTGGCCCAATCAAAAGAAATGGGTTCGGCCGGTAAGCCAAGGGCTGCAATTCGCGCACCATGTCCAACATTTGCCAGGATCATCGGCATAGCCGATTTGTGTCCGCTCATTTCAAAGGCGACGTCAAAGCCCTCTTTCATCCCTAATTTTTTCATTGTTGTGGATACATCATCGGTTGAAATATTTATCGCAGCATCGACGCCCATGGCGCGAGCTAAATCCAAACGGTATTCATTAACATCGGTAATCACAACAAACCTGGCGCCAACAAATCGGGCAATGGCAGCGGCCATTAAACCAATGGGACCGGCGCCGGTTATTAATACATCTTCGCCAACGACTGGAAAACTGAGAGCCGTGTGGACTGCGTTTCCAAGAGGATCAAAGACGGATGCCAAATCCAAATCAATACCTTCTGGGTGTAGCCATACGTTGCTTTCGGGAACCACGACAAACTCAGCAAATGCGCCATCTCGATGTACGCCAACACCAATCGTGTTCATACATAAATGACGACGACCCGCACGACAGTTACGGCAGAGACCACAGACGATATGACCCTCACCTGAAACAAGGTCTCCAACTTTTATGCTTGTTACATCTGCGCCGATTTCACAGACGCGACCGACGAACTCATGGCCTGGAATAAAAGGGGGATGAAGATTCGTATCGGCCCAGGAATCCCAACTTTCGATATGAAGATCGGTCCCGCAGATGCCGGTTTTAAGGACCTTAACCTTTACATCGCGCTCACCAGTGACGGGCTCAGGTACCTCGCGCAGTTCTAGGCCTGGACCGCGCTGTGCTTTGTAGAGAGCTCTCATGGCCGGCCCCTTTCGCTAGTTACACGTTAAGAATAGTCACTTCTAGGCTCCATGGGGATATTTTGGTGGGTGCCAGCAGTTCACAAAGGTAGTCAGAGGAAATAATGGCCTGTAATTCTTCTGGGTTGGTGGGAAGAGATTT
>CAXNOC010000068.1:0-3755 GCA_964203745.1 Candidatus Planktophila sp. | reverse complement strand
TCACTGCCCGCTAAATCTTCACGTGTTTCACCGAGAAGATATAAATCCAACCCGGCGACATCAAAGCTCATCGGTGTGCGTGTGCGAACATCTTGAATTACACCCAGGACTCCAATTACTGGAGTCGGCAAGATAGCAACGCTGCCGGTTTGATTATAGAAAGAGACGTTGCCGCCTGTAACTGGCAGCCCCATCTCTAAGCATCCATCTGCTAATCCACGCACTGATTCGGCGAACTGCCACATCACGCCTGGATCTTCAGGTGAACCGAAGTTAAGGCAGTTTGTAACTGCTAATGGTCGCGCACCTGCCGTTGCGATATTTCGTGCCGCCTCTGCGAGTGCCAACTTTGCACCCTCGTATGGATTTAAATATGACCAGTTAGCGTTGGCATCTGTTGAGATTGCAACACCTAAATGAGTTGTCTCATCTATTCGAACCATTCCAGAGTCATCTGGCTGTGATTGAATCGTATTTCCCTGAACATATTTATCGTATTGGGAAGTCACCCACGTTTTATCGGCCAAGTTAGGCGCGCCTGCAAGTTTTAATACCGCTGCTTTAATTTCATCGGCGCTGCTTGGGATCGGAACATTTACCTTTTGTGAATTAACTTCATCAATATAAGCAGGTTGCGCCATTGGACGGTTATATACCGGACCATCGTGGGCCACGGTACGTGGTGGCACGTCAACAATCGTTTCGCCGTTCCATGTAATTACTAATCGATCGCCATCGGTTACTTCACCAATAGCGGTCACAGTGACATCCCATTTTTTGCAAATCTCTAAGAATCGCGGAAGCTTGTGTGGCTCAACGATTGCACACATACGCTCTTGTGACTCTGACATCAATATCTCTTCAGGTGAAAGTGAAGGATCGCGCAACGGGACCTTATCCAGCGCCACTTTCATGCCCCCTGAGCCACCTGAAGCTAATTCACTGGTTGCACAAGATAATCCCGCCCCGCCAAGATCTTGAATTCCGATTACTAAATCCTCGGCGAAGATTTCAAGTGAACACTCAATCAAAATCTTTTCTACAAATGGATCTCCGACTTGGACGCTTGGGCGTTTAGTTGATCCACCTGCACCAAAAGTTTCAGAGGCTAGTACTGATACTCCACCGATTCCATCACCACCGGTTTTTGCTCCAAACAAAACTACTAAGTTTCCAGCACCAGCCGCTTTAGCTAATTTAATATCGCTGTGCTTCATTACGCCAACACACAAGGCGTTAACCAATGGATTGCCTGCATAAGTTTCATCAAAGACGATTTCTCCGCCGATATTAGGCAGACCTAAACAGTTTCCATAACCACCAACACCTGCAACGATTCCAGGTAATACGCGACGTGTATCTGGGGCATCGGCGGGACCAAAGCGAAGCGGATCCATCACCGCTATTGGGCGCGCACCCATTGTTAAAATATCGCGAACAATTCCACCGACTCCTGTAGCTGCCCCTTGATATGGCTCAACAAAAGATGGGTGGTTGTGTGATTCGATCTTAAAGGTGACTGCATAGCCCTGGCCAACGTCGACTACTCCTGCGTTCTCACCAATTCCAACTAAAAGTGCATCAGACTTTGGAGCTTTGTCACCGAACTGCTTTAGATGGACTTTCGATGATTTATATGAACAGTGCTCTGACCACATTACTGAATACATCGCCAGCTCTGATGAAGTAGGTCGTCGTCCTAAAATCTCTTTAATACGTGCGTACTCATCTGCCTTTAAGCCGAGCTCGGCAAATGGTTGTTTGTTTTCGGGTGTGGATTCGGCAATGGCGACGGTATCTAGTGACATTACTTCACCATCGCATTCAATATGGATGTAAAGAAGCCAAGCCCTTGTGCCGACGGCCCAGTTAATGGGTCAATAGCGTGCTCTGGGTGGGGCATTAGGCCAACTACATTTCCACGCTCATTCGTAATTCCGGCGATTAAATTACGGGAGCCGTTGGGATTTTCGCCAACATAGCGCGCAATCACTCGGCCCTCACCTTCAAGTTTGGCCAGGGTTTGATCATCACATTGAAAAGATCCTTCGCCATTTTTTAGTGGGATAGTTATCTTCTCTCCAATGGAAAATGAAGTGGTCCATGCTGTGGTGTTATTTGTAATCTCAATCTCTTGATCACGACATATGAAATGAAGATCCGAGTTGCGGGTTAATGCTCCTGGCAATAAATGCGATTCACAGAGAACTTGAAAACCGTTACAGATTCCGAGAACTGGCATCCCCTTGCCTGCGGCTTCAATGACTAACTTCATCACAGGAGCAAAGCGTGAGATGGCGCCGCAGCGAAGATAGTCTCCATATGAAAATCCACCGGGCAAGATAACCGCATCGACATTCTTTAAGTCGGCATCAGCGTGCCAAAGGGCAACTGCCTCGGCGCCACCAACATTGACGGCACGTGCGGCATCGCGATCATCTAAAGTTCCTGGAAATGTTATGACTCCAACGCGCATTACTTCTCAACTCTTACTACATAGTTTTCAATAACTGGATTAGATAAAAGAACTTCAGCGGCCTTCTCAACTTCGGCTAGTTGAGCAGCTGTTGGCTCACCCTCAACTTCAATTTCAAATCGCTTTCCCTGGCGCACTGACTTGGCAAAAGTGAAGCCAAGACGAGGCAGCGCAGATGCAACGGCATTTCCTTGTGGGTCGAGAATTTCAGGTTTTAACATCACATCGACCACGATTATTGCCATTGTCATACGCTCCTTGTGTTAGAACTTGCTGCCAGTTAAACGGAAAAAAGCCTCTTCATATCGTGCCGCCGTCTTTTCTACGATCTCTGCCGGTAGTTCAGGGGGTGGGCTATTTCTATCCCATCCACTTGCAACTAGGTAATCACGTAAAAACTGCTTATCAAAGGAGGCTTGTGCTCCCCCTGGCGACCAGGTCGAGAGCTCCCAAAACCTAGATGAATCAGGGGTTAGAGCCTCATCACCTAAGACGATCTCCCCGGATGCATTGCGGCCAAACTCAAACTTGGTATCGGCCAGAATAATTCCTCGCTCTAATGCAAAATCTGCAGCAGTGTCATACAGGGCGATAGTTAACTCTCTTAATTCACCGGCAACATCATTACCGATGCTTTCTGCTGCAGTTTTAAAATCAATATTAATATCGTGATCACCGACCTCGGCCTTTGTCGCCGGGGTAAAGATTGTCGTTGGGAGTTTAGATCCGTCGCTTAAACCTGCTGGAAGTAAATTTCCGCATACCGTGCTGTTGTTTTGGTACTCACTCCAGCCACTACCAGTTAAATATCCCCGTGCAACACATTCAATTTCAAACATTTCAAGGGGCTCAACAATGATTGCGCGGTCTTCAACTATCTTTGGAACATCAGTTGATATAACGTGGTTCGGAATAATATCTTCAAGCAATTCGAACCAGAATAATGAGAGTTGTGTAAGGACTGCGCCTTTTCCAGGAATCAAAGTTGGCATTACCCAGTCATATGCCGATACTCGATCCGATGCAACGAGAAGGATCTCTTTTTTATCATTGGTGTATAGGTCACGTACTTTTCCGGTGCGCAGATGAGTCCACCCAGGTATCGAAGGCGCTGGCGGTGGACCAGCTAGGCCGAAGCCGCTCACCGAATAGAGCCGGGCTTGTACTGCACTGCTGCAGGGTGCGCGGATGTAATCGCTTCAATGCGATTAACAACTCGAGCAACTTGTTGGCGAGCATCGCCAGTGAATTCAAGGGGTGCGCTAATTAATTCATTTAT
>CAXNOC010000067.1:0-3856 GCA_964203745.1 Candidatus Planktophila sp. | reverse complement strand
AAGTACGGCGGCGATAGGTGCCAAAACCAGAATCAGCAGTGAGACAACAAGAAGAATGGGGTTGCCGTTGTTGCTTCTATCGCGATCGCGGCCACCACCAAACCACATCATGCGGGTCATCATGTCGCTCAAAATTGCAATCGCGCCTGCGGTCGTTGCTGCAACAGCTGAAACTAATGTGTCTCGGTTAGCAACGTGGGCCATTTCGTGAGCGATAACTCCTTGCAGTTGATCGCGATCCATTGCATCTAATATCCCTGTCGTAAAGGCTATGAGTGCATGCTCGGGGTTACGGCCTGTTGCAAAGGCGTTAGGTGCGCTATCAACAACGATTGCGACCTTGGGCATTGGTAGGCCACTAGCAATCGTTACTTCGTGAATTAAATTAAATAGATTCAGATTATCTGACTCTTGAATTACCTTTGCCCCAGTCATCGTTATCACTAACTTATCGGAGCCATAGTACGAGCCCCATACTGAAATCAGCGCAATACCAACGGCGATTGGAACAATACCCGCGGTAGATGTTCCAAAGTAAGTTAGTGCTGCATAGACAACAAGCCAGACAAGTACGGCCATACCGACGAGCAGGCCGATGGTTTTACGCTTATTTGCAGCCTGTTGGGTTCTAAAATTCATTGAGTTTAGAAAGTTACTTTTGGAGCGTTGCGATCCTGAGGATCTTCAACTACGTAAAATTCGCGCTCTGTCACCTTCGCAAAACCTGCAAAGAAGTTGGTAGGCACTGTTTTAACGGCAGTGTTGAGCGAGCGCACATTGTCGTTATAGAACTGGCGGCTGAATGCAACTTTGTTTTCAGTAGTTGATAACTCTTCTTGCAGAGCCAAGAAGTTAGTAGATGCTTTCAAATCTGGGTAAGCCTCTGCAACTGCGAGCAGGCCGCGTAGCGCTTGTGTCAGCATTCCGTCAGCAGCTGCCACATCGGCAACGGTTGACGCACTGGTTGCCTTAGCGCGAGCTGTAACGACTGCATCAAAGGTCGATTGCTCGTGCTTGGCATATCCCTTAACGGTTTCAACTAAGTTAGGGATTAAATCTGCGCGACGCTTTAACTGGACTTCAATCTGGGCCCATGCCTCGTTGACACTAATGTTAAGGCGAATTAAGCGGTTGTATTGAGCAACAAAGAAGATAGCGATAAGGGCGATGACACCAATTACGACGATTGTTTTCATAGCTAATTAAACCGCTTTTTCGCTCGATTCATTCCTTCAGATTTACTGAATTTTTGATTTATGGAAGTTTAAGAATGAGCGGCTAGCCGTTGGCCCGCGCTGTCCCTGATACCTAGAGCCATACTTTTCGCTGCCGTATGGGTGTTCGGCAGGGGATGAGAGCTTAATGAGACAAAGCTGACCGATCTTCATTCCTGGAAATAACTTCACAGGCAGGTTTGCCACATTTGAAAGTTCGAGAGTGATGTGGCCGCTAAAACCTGGATCGATAAATCCGGCAGTTGAGTGCGTTAGTAGTCCAAGGCGGCCGAGAGAGGATTTTCCTTCCAAACGCCCGGCGATGTCATCGGGCAGAGTGATCACTTCATAGGTGCTTGCTAAAACAAACTCGCCTGGGTGCAGGATGAATGGCTCATCGCCCTCGGTGATAACTTCACGAGTTAAATCTGGCTGTTCAATCGATGGATCGATAACGCTGTACTTATGGTTTTCAAAGACTCGGAAGAACTTGTCCAGACGCACATCGACTGAGGATGGCTGGATCATGGACTCGGTAAAGGGCTCGCAGCCGACACGGCCTGCGGCGATTTCGGCGCGGATGTCGCGATCACTTAGTAGCACGCTCGGAACCCTATCCCTTTCTAGGGCCTATGCGGGGCAGCGAAATCGCCGAGGGGCCTTTGGCTTGCATAAGTTACTGACCAGTAGCAAAATCACCCCA
The DNA here is from genome assembly GCA_964203745.1 of Candidatus Planktophila sp. Classification (GTDB taxonomy): domain Bacteria; phylum Actinomycetota; class Actinomycetes; order Nanopelagicales; family Nanopelagicaceae; genus Planktophila. The sequence goes on along the minus strand of CAXNOC010000067.1, from coordinate 1,939 downwards.
TGAGCCATTACACAGCCAACCTGCGCGATATTGAATTCTGCCTCTTCGACCTTCTTGGACGAGAGAAAGTGCTCGGCACCTCTGTCTACTCCGACGTCGATCGTGATACCGCCATGGGCATGCTTGAAGAGATGAAGCGCTTATGCGAAAACGATCTCGCTGCTTCTTTTATTGAAGGCGATCGACTTGGAACAAACTTTAATAAGTCAACGGGTGATGTGACGGTGCCACCAAGTTTTAAGAAATCTTATGATGCTTATGTCAATGGTGAATGGTGGCGTTTAGATGCACCAGTAGATCTCGGTGGAATGAAGATTCCACCATCTGTTCGGTGGGCAATCGCTGAAATGGTTTTAGGATCAAATCCTGCAATTCATATCTACGCATCAGGTTATGCCTTTGCGCAAGTTGCATATGTTCTCGGTACACCTGAGCAAAAGCAGATTGCAAAACTAATGGTTGATCGCCATTGGGGCGCAACGATGCAGTTGACTGAACCTGATGCGGGCTCTGATGTTGGCGCTGGGCGAAGTAAGGCTGTACAGCAAGCCGATGGAACATGGCACATAACTGGTACTAAGCGTTTTATTACATCTGGAGATGCTGATCTCTATGAAAATATTGTTCACTTTGTTCTTGCGCGCCGCGAAGGTGGAGGTCCTGGTACTAAGGGACTTTCACTATTTTTAATTCCAAAGTTTATGTTTGATCACAAGACTGGCGATTTAGGTAAGCGCAATGGTGTCTATGTAACTAATGTCGAACACAAGATGGGATTAAACGTATCGTCAACTTGTGAAATGAATCTGGGCGAGCATGAGCCAGCAGTTGGTTATCTCCTAGGTGATGTCCACCAAGGTATTGCGCAGATGTTTAAGGTTATTGAATTCGCGCGCATGATGGTTGGTACCAAGGCTATTGCAACTTTATCTGCTGGATATCAGCAGGCACTTAGCTATGCCAAAGTACGTGTGCAGGGTGGCGACATGAAGGTTATGAACGATAAGGCCAGCCCGCGTGTGACAATCATTCATCATCCCGATGTCCGACGCTCTTTAATGGTCCAGAAGTCATATTCAGAAGGCATGCGCGCATTAGTGCTTTATACCGCTTCTCTGCAAGATGAGATTGAACTCGCAGAACACGAAGGTGATGCCGATCGTCTTGCCGACATGATTGCGCGCAATGATTTAATGCTTCCAGTTGTTAAGGGTTACGGCTCTGAAAAATCATGGACGCTTCTTGGTACCGAATCACTTCAAACATTTGGTGGATCGGGCTTTACGCAAGATTGGCCGCTTGAACAGTATGTGCGCGATGCCAAGATTGATACGTTGTATGAAGGCACCACAGCAATCCAAGGCCTCGACTTCTTCTTCCGCAAGATTGTTAAAGATGGCGGCCGTGCAATTGGTCTACTTGGCAAAGAGATTCAAAAATTCGCTGAATCTGGTGGTGCAAACACTCAAGAGAAGGCCGCGCTCTTTACAGCCCTTGGAAATCTCAATGGAATCATCTCTGTTCTTATCGGCCATGCCATGGAGTCACAAGAGGATCCAGAAAAGATTTACGTTGTTGGTCTTAATACCTCGCGCTGCTTAATGGCAGTTGGAGACATCATTACTGCTTGGTTACTAATTCGTCAGGCCGATATTGCAGTTGAAAAGCTGCCTACTGCTGGGAAAGATGCCGATTTCTATACAGGCAAAATTGCATCGGCAAAGTTCTTTGTAACCAACTTCTTGCCTCAAATCGCAGCAGATCGAGTGATAGTTGAGGCCACTAATGGTTCAATCATGGATATTCCAGAAAGCGCCTTTTAAAACCACTAGTCTTACTCGATGTGGACAACACGTAAGGGTGAAATTCTTGCACTAGCCGGTGCGCTTGGTTTTTCCTTTAATGGAATTGTCGCGAAATTGGTTTTAACAAATGGTCT
>CAXNOC010000066.1:0-3917 GCA_964203745.1 Candidatus Planktophila sp. | reverse complement strand
TTTATGGTTGTGGCAGTCGATAGTGATCTTGCCGCCGAACTTGTTGTTGGCTCAGGTGTCGAAGCCGAGTTTGCCGCTTACTTAGAAAAGACAAAGGCCGATAGCGATATTGATCGACTTGCCACAGATCGCCCAAAGAGCGGTGTCTTTCTAAATCGCTATGCGATTAATCCAGTCAATGGCGCAAAACTACCTATCTGGGCCAGTGATTATGTTTTGGCTGATTACGGTACCGGTGCGATTATGGCCGTACCAGCTCACGATCAAAGAGATTTAGATTTTGCACGAGCAATGAACCTACCCGTGACCGTCGTTGTAGATACTGGCGATGAGGATCCAAATTCATCCGGGATTGCAACCAGCGGAGATGGCGTATTAGTTAACTCTGGCGCCCTTAATGGCATGAACAAGGCCGATGCGATTGCAAGCATTAATGCACAACTTGAAAAAGATGGCCTCGGAAAATCTGCACGTAACTATCGCCTGCGCGATTGGCTTGTTTCGCGCCAGCGCTACTGGGGTACTCCAATTCCTATCATTCACTGTCCATCTTGTGGCGAAGTACCAGTTCCAGCCGATCAGCTTCCGCTGTTGCTTCCTAACGCTGAAGGATTAGATTTAAAGCCAAAGGGAACTTCACCGCTGGGTGCTGCAACTGATTGGGTCAATGTTAAATGTCCTAAGTGCGGCACCGATGCCAAGCGCGATACCGACACCATGGATACATTCGTGGATTCATCTTGGTATTACCTTCGCTATCCATCATCGACTAACCACGACGAGGCTTTCTCTAAGAAAGATATGCAAACGTGGTTACCAGTAGATCAATATGTCGGCGGAGTTACACATGCAATCTTGCATTTGCTGTATAGCCGCTTCTTGACAAAAGTTTTAAATGATTTGGACATGTTGGACTTCAATGAGCCATTCTCGCGTCTGCTCAACCAGGGCATGGTACTTATGGATGGCTCGGCGATGTCAAAAAGCCGCGGCAACTTGGTTCGCTTATCTGATGAGCTTGAACATCACGGTGTAGATGCGATTCGTTTATCAATGGTCTTTGCCGGGCCTCCTGAAGATGATGTCGACTGGTCTGATGTTTCACCCTCGGGATCGGTTAAATTTTTATCACGTGCATGGCGTTTATCAGGTGATGTAACAAGTGCACCTGGTGTTGATTTTACTAGCGGGGAAATCTCGCTTCGAAAGGCAACACATAAAGCTTTGCACGATGCCGATTTTGCCGTCTCCTCTCTAAGATTTAATGTTGCGATCGCTCGCGTGATGGAGCTTGTCAATGCAACGCGCAAAACGATTGATTCAGGGTGTGGGCCGGCAGATCCCGCCGTTCGAGAAGCCGTTGAAGCTATTGCGATTATGTTGTCGCTAGTTGCACCATTTACCGCAGAAGAGATGTGGGAGCGTCTGGGTCATAAACCATCTGTCGCCCTTGCAGGCTGGCCAGCCATTGATGAGAAACTATTAATCGCAGATGCCGTGACTGCCGTTGTTCAAATTAACGGCAAGATAAAGGATCGCCTCGATGTCTCTCCAACCATCAGCGATGCCGACCTTCAGGCTCAAGCTCTTGCTTTGCCCTCCATTATTGAGGCACTTGAGGGAGTAACAATTTCCAAAATCATCACACGCGCCCCAAAAATCGTTAATATCGTTGCCTAACTCAAAACATCGAGTTCCACATGGTGAGAGGCACTAAATGAAAACTATTTTGGATGCAATCGGTAATACACCATTGATTAACATCGAAGGTATTTGGGTAAAGATGGAGTTCATGAATCCATCGGGTTCAATCAAGGCACGCATTGCTAAATATATGATTGAACGCGCAGAGGTCGAAGGTTTAATTAAACCCGGTGACACTATCGTCGAAGCCAGTAGCGGAAATACTGGAAATGCAATGAGCATGGTTGCCGCCGTTAAGGGCTACAAAATGTTAGTGATTATGCCCGATGGCATGAGTCCAGAGCGCACAGCAATTTCCGAGGCCTTCGGCGCCGAAGTTCATACGATGGGCGATTTCCACGTCAATGATGCATTGGCCGAAGCGCGACGCCGTGGTGCGTTGCCAGGTTTCTTTGCGCCACAACAGTTTGATAATGAGTGGAACGTTCAGGAAAATCGCGAGTGGCTTGGTCAAGAGATTTTGGATCAGATGCCAGTTCTACCAGATTTAGTTATTGGTGGAGTCGGTACTGGTGGAACAATCATTGGTGTTGGCCAAGCATTTAAAGCCGCTAACCCGAACTGCAAAGTGATCGCCCTTGAGCCCTCTGAGTCATGCACAATTTTGTGTGGAGAAGTTTCAAAGCATTTAATTGAGGGTATCGCCGATGGATTTGTTCCCGGGATCGTTTCACGTCACCATGACGAGCTAGACGGCGTCATCGATGTTGGTTCAGAGGAATCAATCGTAGAGATGCGACGATTGGCCAGTGTTCATGGGCTATTTGTCGGTCCATCGTCAGGGGCTCACATGATTGCCGCCAAACGTCTAAAAGAGCAGTACGGTGTCGAAAACGTTGTGACCTTCTTCTGCGATGAGGGCGAAAAGTACATTAATGATTATTGGTTAAAGAAGTAATTATCCACACGGAGCAAGCTAGATAAGTTGTAAGGCGGCGCCCTCAATAATCATTGGGGCATGAACCATTTCACCCAAGCCTTCGAAAGTATCAGTAACTGGTGGTACGAACTTCACTATTCGCACATCCAAAAACGTGCACTCCTTATTCTTGGCGCTCTCGTAATTGCCATATCTTCACTCGTAGTTCTTCGCGGTGGCAGCCACGAAGTCGTTGAACCTCCGATAGTTGCCGTACAAATCGCAGCCCCAGAGATATTCATCGATGTCACGGGGGCGGTCAATAATCCCGGGGTCTATACATTGGCGGCCAATTCGCGGGTTATCGATGCCATTAAGGCGGCCGGAGATTCAGCCCCCGGAGCTGATCTTTCTACGGTTAATTTAGCGCGCGTTTTATCTGATGGCGAACAGATTTATGTCGATGCGACAATCGTTAATAGCGCAGGTGTGCGCATCTCAAAAATAGTGCGTAGCGGTCCAATCAATATTAACCGCGCCACGCTTTCTCAGTTTGATTCACTTGACGGTATTGGTCCTGTGATTGCTAAGAGAATTATTGAGTATCGAAAAGTAAATGGCCCATTTCTCACCGTTGAGGATCTTCAAAAGGTTAGCGGAATAGGTGTAGCTAAATTCGCGACAATCAAAAGCAAAGTCCGCGTTTAGTCGATTACCGAGCCATCGCAGTTGGAGCTGCTATCTGGCTCGGTGCGCTTATGCAAAGCGCTATTGCGCCTTGGCGAATCACACTCATCGCCCTTGCGTTGGCGCTCTTTTCCATTCTCAGCCACAAATTTCGTTTTACGGTAATCATTACCGCGCTTCTACTTGGCTCTACCGTGATGTCTTTGCGTGAGGCATCTTTGCAACGGTCCGAGATTACACAGTTATATGGGCAGTCCGTAGAGCTCATCGCACAAGTTGTAACCGATCCTAGCCAGAGCATCTCTGGTAACTACAGTTTTATAGCCCGCGCAATCTATGTACACACTGATCAACGCTCTTATGGAATGCGTATTCCAATTAGGGTCATCACGCCACAATCGAGCGTTCTTACACTTCTACCCGGTCAGAGTTTTAGCGCAACAGCCCGAATTGTTGATAGTAATGAGGGACGTGTTGGCGCCCTTGTAATAATCGATGAGGATGTCACAACCCTTACTCAGGCATCCAGATGGGCGAAATCTTTAGCCTCGATTCGATATGGGCTGCGCAACTTATCGGGCGATGGCGATGCCGGTGCTTTGATCCCTGGAATGGTTTTGGGGGATACATCCAAACAAAGTATCGAGTTTAAAACAGCGATGAAGCG
>CAXNOC010000065.1:0-3918 GCA_964203745.1 Candidatus Planktophila sp. | reverse complement strand
AAGAATGATTAAGGCCGCTAACGTCGATATCACAGTTGAATACGGAACCGATTTACGTGCAGGACTTCGCGGTGCATCATTTGTCATCAGTCAGTTCCGTGTTGGCACTCAGGCTGCCCGTCACCGCGATGAATTGCTGGGAAGAAAATATAAGCTCGTTGGTCAAGAAACTGTTGGTGTTGGTGGTTTTGCTAAAGCCTTGCGCACGATCCCCGTCGCACTCAATATTGCGCGTGCAATCGCTGAAGAGGCACCTGATGCAATTCTTCTGAACTTCACTAATCCCGCAGGATTAATTACACAGGCACTCATTCAAGAGGTTCCAGAGCTCACAACGATCGGACTCTGCAATGTTCCATGGAACACCAGAATTGAAATTGCCGAAGCCCTTGGCGTTGCATCCACATCGGTTAACTTTGATTACATAGGTCTGAATCACCTTTCATGGATCCGTGGCGTTGCAGTAAATGGAGAAGATCGCAGTGCAGCAGCTATCCAAGCTTTCCGGGGGTTAACCATTGAAAAGGGTAAGCCAGGTGATTCCCCCGCCTGGACACAAAGCTCAATAGATTTACTACAGGCCATTCCAAATTACTATCTCTCCTACTATTACTCCGAGAAGGCATGGATTGATTATCAATCCAATAACCCAACGCGAGCAAGTGAAGTGATGAAGATTGAAGAGATACTCATTGAAAAGTTTAAAGATGAAACCCTTGTCACCAAACCCGAAGAGCTCATGCAACGTGGCGGTGCTTATTACTCTGATTCTGCAGCTGAATTGATGGCCGATATTCATAATGATGTTGGCTCAACTCATATAGTCAACACGCTCAATAATGGCGCTGTTCCGGGTTTTCCTGACTCTGCCGTTATGGAGATTCCAGCAATTATCTCCTCCAAAGGTGCAACATCAATTAAAACTAGTGCGATGCGCTCTGATCTTGATTCACTTGTGCGCACGGTCAAAGATTTCGAGCTTTTAACTATTGACGCAGCGGTTCATGGCGATGAAGACAGCGCCCTTCGTGCATTGATTGCAAATCCAATTGGACCAGACATTGGTGACGCTCGTGATTTGTGGTCAGATTTAAAGAAAGAAAATGCCGGAATGATCGGGGCATTCAATGTCTAAGGCGATACTTGGCATCGATGGCGGTGGCACAAAGACCCATGCCATCTTGGTAGATCTAAATGGAAAGATTCTGGCAACAGCTGCAAATGGCGGTGCTAACTGGGAGCGAATTGGTATTGAAGCTGTCGGTAAGAGTTTGGACGAATTAATCAGCACAGCGTTATCGAGTGCAAAAATTTCACGTGAGGACATCGTCGCTTCAACTTTTGCTCTAGCAGGCATCGACTGGTCGGAAGATGAATCTCTATTTGCCCCAGTAATTCAAGGGCTTGGTTTAAGCGGTAGATGTACGTTGGTAAATGATTCAGTCGCAGCTCTATTTGCCGGCATTCCAGATGGCATTGGTTGCGTCTCTATCGCGGGAACTGGCGGAAAGAGCGCCGGTAGCGATGGCGAACGGACAATTCAAACTATGGGAATGCAGCTTGGTGAGGGTGGTGGCGCGGGCCAGTTAGTGGATTTAGCTCTTGATTCGATCGCACTTGCACATCACGGCACGGCCGCCAAGACGACAATGTATTCAAGTATTCCAAAGGCTGCTGGTTTTGATGATCCGGAGGTCTTCTTCATTGCCATTGCTCGTGGACGAGTCCGATTGGATGAAAGTTTGGCTCCACTTATTTTTGATCTTGCTAGTAGCGGGGATGTTGCCGCCCTTGATGTTGTCAATCGTGTTGCAAAGCAGCATGCAATAGATGTCTACGGGATTGCAACTCAACTAAATTTTCAAACGAAGCCGATAACGGTGATCCGAGCCGGTGGGCTGCACACTGCAGGATGCGCAGTATTTGACGCGACCTTTGAGGTAGAAGTTAAGTTCTTACTTGGGAATGCCCAAGTAAGAACCTTGGATGTTGCCCCTGTCTTTGGCGCAGTTATCCACTCGGCTCACAAGTACTTTACAGATCTGCCCGAGAACTTCTCAAGCAATCTCTTAGCGCAAGCACGAAAGGTTGACCTCTGATGAGCATTGTATTAAACGGCGCATCTCAACTGCAGAGTGAGATTAATGCAGCATTTTGGGCTGATAAGTCAGAGTTAGAGTTGTCCATTCAAATCACTGCCACCAACGCCAGTCCCACAAAGTTAGAGGGCTTCACACTTAACGCGTCACGCTTAGGTGAGGCAGTCACAGCGACAATCGGCAGCTCTGAAGAGCATTCTTTCAGGTATGCACTTAACGCATTACTTAAATGGATTAACAGTGGCGGCACAACAATTTCATTGGATGATGGCCCAGATTTTCCAGTCCGTGGCGTCGTTGAAGGTTTTTACGGAAAGGCATGGAGCCATGAGCAGCGCTTGCGTGGACTAAAATTATTTGGCGATTACAACATGAATACGTACTTCTTGGCACCGAAAGATGTTCCATGGCAACGTTTCAATTGGCGGACACTCTTTGGAGGTGAATTTCTCTCACTCACTGCAGAGTTAATCCAGGTGGGTCGTTCACATGCAGTAGATATCGTCGTGTGCGTCTCTCCAGGTCTTTCAGTTAAATACAGCGATCACAATGATGTGATGGCCGTTGTCGGGCGCTACAAGCAACTATTCGACCTTGGCGCACGTCACTTTGGACTCTTGTGGGATGACATCGCTTGGGAGCTCTCACATCCAGAGGATATTGAGACATACGTTTCAACGGCGGCGGCACATGCTGATTTCACTAATCGAGTGTGGTCAGAGCTTATGAAGTTAGATACAAAAATAAAGCTAACCGTGTGTCCGATGCATTACTCTGGACGAGGCAATGAGCCCTACCTACTTGAACTTGGACGCCAACTGCACTCCCGCATCAACCTTATGTGGACCGGGCGATCAATCTGCTCTGAGTATTTAGATATTAGCGATGCAGTTATCTTCGAACGCACAACAATGCGCCCGCCTCTTTATTGGGATAATTTCCCTGTCAATGATGGCAGCATGCAGAAAAGTTTATTTATTGGACCTGTGCGGGGACGTGAAATTGGCTTAGAGCACTACTCCGCTGGATTGCTCTCAAACCCAATGTTGCAGTTTGAAATGTCGCAGTTCCCATTATTTACTATTGGCGATTACCTTTGGAACTCTCATACTTATAATCCAGATCAATCATGGGAAAACTCATTAGTTCATCTGATCAAGGATGAAGTAGATCGCTCTTGCCTTCGTGCATTCATGCGAACCTCTATGGGTACGGTAGTCGGGGGTGATCCAGCTCCAGATTTAAGGACCGTGTTTAGAAGAGGCGTAACTGCCTGGCGTAAGGGTTCACTCGAAGAGGCCGGTGAGGTTTTTATAGTCGCCGGACAAGAAATGATCGCAAATCACTCCTATCTTTTGAGTCCAGCATTCTCACGACCTGAAATGATTGCAGAGATTGCAATGTGGTTGGAGAAATATCTCATTGGCGCCGAAGTCCTTGTTGGTCTTGGAGAAATATTAAAGCGCTGCAGTTTTGACTCTTCCAAAGGCGCTATTACAGGAACTGAGAAGGAGATAGCCGATCTAGGCGCTTTAACAGAGCGCTTGCAGGCACATCGCAAGAATTTATTCGGCGATCAAGTTGAAGGACCCATCAATGAACTTACGGCCGAGTTGGGAAGCTAACTAATGTCACGCATTAATGTATTTATCGGTGACAGTGTCACCGATTGCGGCCGAGATATTGAGCCACCTTATGGAGATGGTTATGTCAGAGAGATCGCTCGAAGCCGAGCTCTTACTGGAGAGATAATTAACGTTGGTACTAGTGGCCATCGCTTAATAGATTTGGAAAATCGTTGGCAGGCCGATGTTTTGGA
>CAXNOC010000064.1:0-4047 GCA_964203745.1 Candidatus Planktophila sp. | reverse complement strand
GTAGAAATCCCAATCTTTGTCTCAAGCGGCCGACGGTGTGAGCCTTGTATCTACATAAAGGCCCTGGGATTTCGAAGAAAGGCTTAACAAGAAAATCGAGATCTCGGATGTTTCGCAGTTAAGAGTTCGCAGAAATGCAAAAATCGGGGCCTGCCGGAACAGACCCCGATTTCCGTTAAGTTTTACAGAGCTTTTAGTGCAGAGACAACCTTGGTAAGTGATGCCTTGGCATCGCCAAACAAAAGCATTGTCTTTGGATCATACAAAAGTTCGTTTTCGATTCCAGCAAATCCTGGTCGCATCGAACGTTTTAAGAAGATGATGTTGGCAGAGTTTGCAACCTTCAGAATTGGCATTCCATAGATTGGACACCCTGGAGTGTTTTCTGCCGCTGGATTAACAACATCGTTAGCTCCGATAACAATTGCAACATCGGTCTGGCTAAAGGTTGGATTAATCTCATCCATTTCCTCTAACTGATCGTATGGAACATTTGCCTCGGCTAGTAATACGTTCATGTGCCCAGGCATGCGCCCGGCAACTGGGTGAATTCCATATGCAACATCGATGCCTTTGGAAATCATTAAGTCTGCTAATTCGCGCACCGTGTGTTGTGCTTGAGCAACGGCTAAACCAAAGCCCGGCACGATTACAACGCGACGTGCGTAGTTAAGAAGGATAGCAACGTCATCAGGTGAGCCTGAACGTACTGGACGCTCCTCGGCTGAATCTGATGCTGCTTGTGGCTTTGCAGTAAAGGCACCGAACAAAGTTCCAAATAATGAACGGCCCATTGCCTCTGCCATAAGGCGAGTCAAGATTGTTCCTGATGCACCGACGAGAGTTCCGGCGATGATTAGGAGAACTGAATCTAGAACATAACCACTTGCCGCCACAGTTAAACCAGTGAATGCATTTAATAGTGAGATAACAATAGGTACATCTGCGCCGCCAACTGGAAGCACGAAGAGCACACCGAAGAGAAGTGAAAGTACGGCGAGCACTAGCAAAGGTGTAGTTCCAAGGGCTGCAACAACCCAACCACCAACGCCAATAACGCTGACCAGGGTGGCCGCGATGATAAATCGACCCGCTGGGAAGATCACTGGGCGAGTAGTCATGAGCTCTTGTAACTTCATGAAGGTAATAATCGAACCGCTGAATGAAACACAGCCGACAATCACTGTAAATACTGTGAAGATAACTTCGGCCGTAGTCGCATCGGTACCAAGGTGCAGATACTCAACGATTGCAACGAGGGCAGCTGCGCCACCGCCAACACCATTAAATAGTGCAACGAGTTGTGGCATCTGCGTCATCTGAACTTTGCGGGCCGCTGGTACGCCAATGGCTAATCCAACAACAATCGCTCCGAGAATCCAGCCGAGGTTATTAAGCGGAAGTGAAGAGTCAGGTATTGCATAGAAGAAGACAACGAGTGTTGCCAATGTTGCACCAAAAGCGCCGATCATATTTCCTCGGCGTGCAGTCTTTGGATGTGAAAGGCCTTTAAGGGCCAAGATGAATGCGACGCCTGCGGCTAGTCCGATGAGGTCATACAGAGTGCGGCTCATTATTTCTTTCCCTTGAACATTTCAAGCATTCGATCGGTGACCACAAAGCCGCCGACCATGTTGATTGTCGCTAATACGATCGCTGCAACTGCGAGACCGAGTTCAAGATTTGTTGAACTATGGTCGGCCACGATAATCGCACCAACTAGAATCACGCCGTGGATCGCATTTGCACCAGACATAAGTGGTGTGTGCAAAGTTGACGAGACCTTAGATACGACTTCAAAACCTACGAAGACCGCTAAAACGAAGATCGAAACAACTGCTATCGGCTCCATTTACTTACCTCCCGCATTTCTACGGGATCCGCCATGCGTAACGGCCGCCCCATTGATAATTTCATCCTCGAAGTTGATAGTGAATGCAACCTTTTCTTCCTCTTTTGCAGGCGTAGTAAACAGAGTCAGAAGATTGACTACGTTGCGAGAGTATAAAAATGATGCGTGGAAGGGAAGCTGACTTGGAACATCTTTTCCGCCCCAGATTCGAACTCCACCCGATGTTGTAACAATTTCTCCAGGCTTTGAACCTTCAACGTTGCCACCAGTTTCAGCGGCTAAGTCGATGATGATTGTTCCTGGTGCCATTGAATCAACCATTGCCTGAGTCATCAAGCGTGGTGCCTGTCGACCTGGAACGGCTGCAGTTGTAATAACAACATGTGACTTTGCAATGTAAGGAGTAAGTAGTGCTTGTTGTTGCGCCGCACGATCTTCGGTCATCTCACGCGCGTAACCGCCCGTGCCCTCGAGTGCTTCGAGTTCGAGTTCGATAAATGATGCACCCATCGAACGAACTTCATCGGCAGATGCAGGACGAACGTCGTAGGCCGAGACAACTGCGCCTAATCGACGCGCAGTTGCAATCGCTTGCAAACCTGCAACACCTGCGCCAAGAATTAATACTTGTGCTGGAGTAACCGTGCCTGCTGCAGTCATGAGCATCGGGAAGAAGCGAGGTGATAATTCGGCGCCAACTAAAGCTGCGCGATAACCGGCACACAATGCTTGTGATGAAAGAGCATCCATTGATTGTGCTCGCGAAATACGCGGAACAAGTTCAAGGGAAAAGGCCGTAACACCTGCAGCTGCAGCGGCATCTATTGAATCAACTGCAGTAACGGGAGACATGAAACTTATTGTTACGGCATCTTTCTTTAATGTAGCCATCTGGGCCGGCGTTAAAGGCTGTACTGAGAGAACGGCATCGGCGGTTTTGAGAACGTCACCGTTCGAGATCGTTGCACCAGCGTTGACGTAGTCAGCATCTGTTGCTTGCGAATGTACTCCGGCACCAGATTCGATAACAACATCGAAACCCAGTCGAGTTAATTTATTAATGATGTCGGGAACAAGCGCCACGCGCTTTTCACCCTCGCGAATTTCTTTAGGAACGGCTATAAGCATGCGTGAAATACTAGTGGTTAGAGCCTTTCAGGTCACCTCTGACAAGGTGATACAGCAAAGATTGAATGGTTGTACGGCGGTGATATGCCTCTCGCCAGATGACGGATCGTGTTCCGTCAATCACAGAGGCTTCTACTTCTTCACCGCGATGTGCAGGTAAACAGTGCATGAAGACCGAATCTTTTTGCGTTAATGACATTAAATTTTCAGTAACTGCAAATGGCGAGAGTGCTAGCACCTTTTCATCTCGTTCATTATCCGGATCACCCATCGACATCCATACATCGGTATATAAAACACTTGCATTTTTTGCTGCAGCCTCTGGATCATGTGTGGTTTCTACTTTTCCACCACTGTGTAGTGCAATCTTTTTCGCTACTTCAACAACTTCAGGATTTGGTGCCCATGCTCCACTCGGCGTTGCCGCAACAACATGAGCTCCCATAATCGCGCCCATTACTAACCATGCATGCGACATATTATTTCCATCGCCCAAGTAAACAAATTTGCGTCCTGCAATATCTTTTCCGAACTGCTCGCGAATTGTTAACCAATCTGCAAGTAGCTGTGTTGGATGATCATCATCGGTCAGTGCATTAATAACTGGAATCGATGCGTTGGCACCGAGTTCGTTTACATCGGATTGGGCAAAGGTACGAATAATCAATGCGCTGCAGTAGCCACTAATTATTCGAGCGGTATCGGCGATTGTCTCTCCGCGTCCCAACTGCAACTCATCCCCACGGATAAAGATGGGCGTCCCACCAAGATGGGCAACGGCCGTTTCAGATGAGAGCCGTGTGCGCGTAGAGGGCTTGGTCATGTAAATCGCAACGCTCTTATTGGCTAAGGCCGTGTTAGATCGAAGGGGATTAGCGGCGAAATCGGCGGCAGTGTCCAGTAATAGCTCAACATCTTCGCGGCAGAGGTCTTGAGTACGCAGTAAGTCCTTCATTTGCGAATTCTACCCGTAGTTTCACCGCCGCCGAAGGTATTCTTATCCACCTCATGGGAATCTTTAGGAAAGACGCAGTAGAGACGGATTCAAATACCGATCTCTTGAGTAG
>CAXNOC010000063.1:0-4093 GCA_964203745.1 Candidatus Planktophila sp. | reverse complement strand
GTTAAAACAATGACTCCAACTAAAGCGATAGTCGAACCAGTTACAGATGCGAATCTTCGCCCTTTGAGATCAGATAATCGTCCTCCGGGCATGAGCAATACCCCTTGAAAAATAGCGCTTAAGGCGAAGCCATAGCCAACAACTGCCGTTGTCGAGTGCAGCTCTTCAGTGACGAAGATTGGCATTATTGATGCGCGCATGCCAAAAATAACCCAATTAACAATAAAAGCTAAGGCCAGAGCGATTCGGTAAGGTCGCATTGTTAGGGCTTCACGCACCGATGTATGTGCGCTTGTATCAAAATCCTTTTCCCGCTTTCCAATCTTTTCGCCCTTGAGAAAGAAATAAGCAACAGTCCCTGAAACCATGAGCATGGCAGAGTATGCAAAGAATGGTGCGCGCAAAGAAATCAATGAAAGTAATCCGCCGATTGCAGGTCCTGAAACACCACCGACTAAGAAGGCGCCGTTATAGACCGATTGGGCACGACCCCGATGTTCATCATCGACTGCGCGCATAATGACCGAACCGCCGGCAACGGTAAACATTGACGAGCCAAGTCCACCTGCGGCGCGGAAAATGAGTAGTTGGGAATATGTTGTCGCCATACCCGCTAAGAAAATGGAGATTGCAACCATGAAAACACCAGCGGTATAAACCGCTCTTTCACCGAATAAGTCGACGAGCTTTCCCGAAATTAGACCCGAAGCAAAGCGTGTGATACCAAACATCGAAATTATTAGACCGATTGCAGCGTTATTGACGCCAAAGGTACGTGCAAAGATCGGTACCGCCGGTAAGACAATTCCAAAACCAACGGCAACAAAAAAGGATGCCGCAACGAGAACTGATATCTCGCGCGGCAGATCCTTAAATGGAGATTGCATTAACCGATTGATTCTCCAGCTGCCTCTTCACGCGCGGCGGCGTAATCTTGAGTTGTACGTAGTGGAGTCTCGCGCAACATGAGAGCAAGTAATAATCCCAGCGCCGTAATTGGCGCCGCAGCATAGAAAACAATGTGAAAAGAGCTGACGAATGCCTCAAGAGCGGTCTGTTGAATTACTGGTGGCAGAGTCTTTAATACTGCTGTGCTGTTTGAGATTCCACCAAGTTGACTCATGTCAAAACCGTCGAGTGCTTTTGGATCGGTTTTAGCAAGATCTGCAAAGCCTGTAGTTAAGTAATGCCCAACACGGTTGGTCAAAATACTTCCAAAGATTGCAGTGCCAAAGACCGAGCCGAGGGAGCGGAAGAAGGTATTACTGCTTGTGGCAACGCCCATATCCTTGAAATCAACTGCGTTTTGCAGAGCGATAACGATGGTCTGCATAGATAGACCAAGGCCGGCACCGACCAAGATGGCATAGATAGAGATCTGCCAATATGGCGTATCTATCTGCAATCCGGTCATAAGCAAAAGTCCCACGGTCATAATCGCAGTTCCAATAATTGGGAAGCGCTTGTAATGACCATGCTTTGAAATCATTTTGCCCGAGAAGATTGAGGTTGTAACAATTCCGAGCATCAGTGGAATCAATTTAAGTCCAGCATCGGTAGCCGAGTAGCCTTTGACGACCTGGAAGTAGAGGGGCAACATAACGATTGCGCCGAACATGCCTGCGCCAATAACTGCACCTAATGCTGAAGTTAAAGAGAAAGTATGGTTCTTAAAAAGGTAGAGCGGGATGATTGGCTCTTTAGCTTTGCTCTCCCAATAGAGAAATACAACTGCCAGAATTAATCCGACTACTAGGAAGATCGTGGTTCTAGCATCCGTCCACCCGTACTGTGGCCCATAAATTGAAACTGAGAGTAAAACTAAGCAGACCGAGGTCACCATCAAGATCGCACCTAGATAATCAATCGTGTGTTCACGCTTAACTTTAGGAATATGCAGAACCGCTGAAGTGATTAAGAGCGATGCGATAGCAAAGGGAATATTGATGTAGAAGATCCAGCGCCATCCTGTGATTCCAAGGATTTGGTCGTGGTCAGAG
Organism: Candidatus Planktophila sp.; assembly: GCA_964203745.1. Classification (GTDB taxonomy): domain Bacteria; phylum Actinomycetota; class Actinomycetes; order Nanopelagicales; family Nanopelagicaceae; genus Planktophila. The sequence continues at coordinate 2,093 of CAXNOC010000063.1, read as the reverse complement.
AAGAAGCCACCTAGCAGCGGACCTGCAACAGAGGACAATCCCCAGACTGCACCGAAGTAGCCCTGATAGCGGCCTCGTTCGCGCGGAGGAACGATGTCTCCGATGATGACGAAAGTCAGCGCCATCAAACCACCGGCACCTAAACCTTGAAGGGCGCGAGTTGCAATGAGCTGTTCCATGTTCTGGGAAGCACCGGCTAAGAGCGAACCGAGCAGGAAAGTTAGGATTGCGAATTGAAAGACTGGACGACGGCCGTAAATATCTGAAATCTTTCCGTATAACGGCGTCGAAGCCGTTGATGTTAATAAATAAGCAGTAACAACCCATGTGTAATGGTTGAGGCCATCGAACTCTTCTACGATATTTTTCAACGCCGTTGAAACGATGGTCTGGTCAAGGGCGGCTAGAAGCATGCCCGTCATGAGACCACCGAGGATGACCATAATCTCGCGGTGGGTGTGAGCTTTTGGCAATGCGTTGAGAGGAGCGTTATTAGACATAAGGGTAAGGTTACCGCGTGAAGACAGTGAGCGCAGAACACCTAATTAAAACCTATGACAAGGGCGCAGTGAAGGCCCTAGATGATTTATCTCTCGATGTTGCCGAAGGAACAGTTTTAAGTGTGTTAGGGCCAAATGGCGCTGGCAAGACAACAACAGTTCGAATTCTTGCAACTCTGCTTAAACCCGACTCAGGAAGTGCACATGTTGCTGGCATCGATGTCATTAAGCATCCTGACAAGGTTCGCGAAATTATCGGCCTATCTGGTCAATATGCGGCGGTCGATGAAACTTTAACAGGTTGGGATAATTTAGTGATGTTTGGTCGCCTTTATCACTTAGGCAGACAAAAATCGATAGATCGTGCAAATGAATTATTAGAGAGATTTTCTTTAACTGAGAGTGCGCGTCGACCAATCAAAACTTATTCAGGCGGAATGCGTCGTCGTTTAGATTTAGCTGCATCACTAATTGTCCAACCCAAAGTTCTGTTTCTAGATGAGCCAACAACTGGACTTGATCCACGTGGACGCATGGAGATGTGGGGTGTAATCGAAGAACTCGTTACAGGTGGAGTAACGGTCTTGTTAACAACTCAGTATTTAGAGGAAGCAGATCAATTAGCCGATGAGATTGCAGTTATTGATCGCGGCACAGTGATTGCTCGTGGAACATCTGATGCACTAAAGAGCCAAGTAGGTGGAGAGCGGTTAGAGATAACAACTGAAAATCAAGATCTAGCTAAAGTTCAAGAAATAATCGCTTACGTAAGTGGCAGTCCAACACATCTGGATGGGCGAACTGTCAGTGCGCCAGTTACAAATGGTTCAAGCGCCCTTATCCAAGCTCTACGCGCTTTAGATGAGGCCTCAATTCACCCTCTAGATATTGCCCTTAAGCGACCATCTCTCGATGATGTTTTCCTGTCTCTTACCGGCCATGTTGCTGAAGAGACGGTCGCCGAACCAGTCAAAAAGGGAAGAGGGGGAAGAAAATGAAGCATTTACTAAGTGACTCTATAGTTATTACTAAACGCCAAGTATTACAGCTGGCTCGAATCCCTGAGCTGCTTATTTTCTCAACCATTCAGCCAGTTATGTTTGTTCTCTTATTTCGCTTTGTTTTCGGCGGCTCGATTTCAACGGGTCAGCCAGGTGGTTATGTGCAACTTCTCATGCCTGGCATCTTTGTCCAGACAGTAGCTTTCACATTGGCGGCAACGGCATCTGGCCTGGCGCAAGATATGGAGAAGGGTCTTATCGATCGCTTTAGATCACTCCCCATCTCACGCGGGGCAGTAGTTATTGGTCGAACATTTGGAGATGCGCTTTTAAATATATTAGTTCTCGCAGTCATGGCAGCTGCCGGCTTTGCAGTTGGTTGGCGCCCAACATCTGGCTTTATGAGAGTCTCCTTAGGCTTCTTATTCCTCTTTGCCTTTGGTTATGCACTCTCTTGGATTGGTATTTATGTGGGTCTTGTTGTTCGAGATGCACGCGTCGTTCAGAACGTTGGATTCTTAGTCACATTTCCAATGACATTTTTATCAAATGCTTTTGCTCCAACAACGGGCATGCCACGAGCGCTGCAGTA
>CAXNOC010000062.1:0-4118 GCA_964203745.1 Candidatus Planktophila sp. | reverse complement strand
GCAAGCCAGTAAAAAAGCTTAGAGTTCATTGTTCGAATAGGACCAGTGCCTTCACGCTTTGTAATTACCCCATAGATATTTTCATATCCCTGCTCCCAAAGACGTAAGAACTGTGGGATTAGCTCTGGTGGATCCTGTAAATCCGCTGTCATAAGCACACATGCATCGCCCTTTATGAAATCTAGGCCTGCCGTTAATCCGCCATCCATGCGAAAATTACGTGAAAGTTTCAAGATCTTAAATCTGCTGTCCTTGGCTGCGATCACTTGAAGCTTTTCCCAGGTCGAATCTATTGAACCATTTTCAACGATAACCACTTCAAAATTATATTTTTCTTCAGTTGCAAAGACCCCAACTAATCGACTAAATAACTCATCCACACAGTCCTCTTCATTGTAGGCAGGAATAATCAGACTAATCAGCTTCTTAGACATTTACGCTACCAAGTAAATAGTTGCGATACCAATCAACGGTCTTAGCTAAACCATCAGTAATCGAAACACCAGAGCTCCAGCCTAAAATTGATTTAGCTTTGTTGCTATTGAGGTGTTGATCTTTAATCTCTGATTTAGCCGTATTTAGAATCAGAGGTGCAACATAACTTCCAACCGTAGCTTGGCAAATATATTTATAGAGAGCAGTCACACTCAGCGGTTCGTCACGAGAGAAATTGAAGGCCTCTCCATTTAACTTTTTCTCTTGTGATACTTCTGCAAGTTTCATGTAGCCGCTAATAACGTCATCGACATGAACATAGTCGCGGATGAATGTTCCATCGCTTCGGAATACCGGTTGCTTTTTGCGTTCTAAATCACGGATAGTTCCAGGAACAATGCGGCTCCAGTTAAGGTCTCCGCCTCCATAGATGTTTCCACAGCGTGCAACTGTTACAGGTAGGTCATATGTATTTCCATAAGACTGAGCAATTAAATCCGTGCAAGACTTTGAAACATCGTATGGGCCATCGCCGTGAAGAGGGTGGTCCTCAAGGTAAGGCAGATTTCCTGAGGAGCCATAGGCCTTATCACTCGATGCCACAACAACGGCTTTGACCATTCCCTTTGACTGGCGAACAGCTTCGAGCACATTCCAGGTCCCTTGAATGTTAGATTCAAAGGTAGAAATTGGATCCAAAAGAGCTGTCCCCACAATGGTTTGGGCTCCTAGGTGAAACACCTCAGTGCACTCATTGGTATACATAGAGCGCGCAACATCATGATAGGAACTTAAATTGCCACTCACAACTGAGATGCGATTAATATCGCCACTTCTAAATAGCTGTGAAGCTGGATCGTTATCTAGCACAAGCGCAGTGACATTTGATCCTTGTTTCAATAATTCATGTACTAACCATGATCCAACTAGTCCTGTTGCACCTGTGACTAATACGCTCTTATTTTTCCAAAAACTCATTTCCAAACCTTCCAAGGTGCCTTATTTGAGTCCCAAATTTCATTAAGCATCATCATTTCGCGCAATGTGTCCATTGGCTGGAAGAAGCCCTCATGTTTAAAGGCCATAAGCTGGCCTTCGCTTGCAAGTTTAGACAGTGGTTCTCTCTCAAGAATCGAATTCTTCTCCAAGTAATCAAAGATCCGTGGTTCAAAAATAAAGTAGCCGGCATTAATCCACCCCTCAGTTTGGGGCTTCTCTTCAAAACTTTTAACGGCACTGTCAGCGGCTAGATCTAGGACTCCAAAGCGCGACACTGGGCGCACCGCCGTCATTGTTGCAATCTTTCCATGGGACTTATGGAAGGCAAGAAGTTTTGCAATATCTACATTTGCCAGACCATCGCCGTAGGTACACATAAAGGCTTCTTTGCCAACGTAATCTCTAACCCGAAGAATTCGACCACCTGTCATCGTTTCGGCGCCGGTTTCAGCAACTGTTACAACCCAACCAGCTTCGTCTAGAACACCATGTGTGCTTTTTTCTATTTGCTGTCCAATATGGACGGTGAAATCTGAGTTCATCGCTTCAAAGTCATGGAAATACTGGCGAATGTAGTCGCCGCGATAACCAGCACAAACAATAAATTCTTGATGCCCATAGTGGGCAAAAGTCTTCATTATGTGCCAGAGGATTGGCTTGCCACCCACTGGGACCATTGGCTTTGGCCGAAACTCGGTCTCCTCTCGAAGACGAGTACCCAATCCACCTGCCAGTAAGACGATTTTCATGGGCTTACTTTCTCATAATCTGACTTAAAATCCTAAGCCCGCCGATTTTTCAGATGTAATTCTGCATTTATAGGCCGTTTTTCTATTGAAACTACCTGCCGTTGGCAGCGCGTGATAGGCGATCTCGAATCGCGACTGCTATTCCATCGCCATCTGGTTGCTTAACCACCACTTCAGTTAGTCCATCAGAATCGGCTTGGCGCAGAGCTGTGTATAAAACTCTGGCAAACTCATCTGGATCTTTTGGTGATGCTAAACGGAATACTCCGAACGGAGTTGGAATATCGGCGAGTGCCATAAAACCCTGTCCTCCAACTGGCTCTTGGTCAAGAATGACTTTTGCCGCGGGTGCATAGTGATTTTCAAGGGAGCCGCTGACTCTGATCGCTGTTACTTCATCGGCCTTATTCGCTTCGGTTTTACCACCGACAGATATTTTTATTCCAGCTGAAGTTTCAATCATGGCGACAGTGATGGCACCAGGGCGCAAAATTCGCGGAGCATCACCCGTGCAATCAATAATCGTCGACTCAACACCAACCGAACAGGCGCCGCCATCAATTATCTGATCGGCAGAATCTAAAAACTCTCCTAACTCTTCTGCCACGGCTGCTGCAGTTGTTGGAGAAACTTGTCCAAATCGGTTAGCACTCGGTGCGGCTACACCCCTGCCGCCAATATTTTCAAAGGCCTCAAGTAAGGCGCGTGCAACAACGTGATCCGGCACTCGAACCCCGACAGTCTCTTGCCCGCCAGTAATAAAATCCTGAGCCAGCGAACTTCGCTTCAACACCAAAGTCATTGGCCCTGGCCAAAAATCACGGGCCAATTTAATTGCATACTCTGGAATATTGTCAGCCCAATCTCCCATGCGTTGCATTGATGAAACGTGCACGATTAAAGGGTGATCTGAAGGCCTTCCCTTAACGCTATAAATTCGAGCCACTGCATCGGCATTGCAGGCATCAGCCCCAAGTCCATAGACCGTCTCTGTTGGAAAGGCCACTAAATTGCCAGCTGCAAGCGTTGATGCCGCATCACGCATCGCATCTGCAGTGCAGTTAGAGAGGAACTGGGATTGGCTCACCCGTGAATTCTCCCACTTTTCTCAGAAATAATTAACGCTCTTTACAGTCAATGCGAGATACTTAAGGCATGAAAATTAAATCATTTCGCACTATTGCAGCCCTAACCATTGCCATCTCCCTTATTGGGGGTGCGGCTCTCGCGATGCCAGCGATGGCAGTTGAGACCACAACCCGATACATCAGTGTCAGCGCAACTGGAACAACGATGGTCGTCCCTGATGCCGTACGGATCAATGCAACGGTTTCGGTTTTATCTAAGACATCTAAGGATGCACTCGCTACATCATCTTCAACTGCAACCCTTGTCCGCAAGGCATTAACGGCGAACAAGATTGCCACTAAAGATGTTGCCACTCAATCAGTATCTATCAACCCCGAATATTCATATCCGCAAGATGGAAGTGCGCCAGTACTAACTGGTTATCGTGCATCGCAGAGTTTTAGTATTACGGTCCGTGAGGCAACAACCGCTGGCGCTGTTGTAGATGCAATCGTCACTGCCGGTGGCGATAACCTCCAACTAAACGGCGTGAGTCCATTTGTACTAAATGATGACAAAGCAACTGATCTCGCCCGTAGTTATGCAGTTGGTCGCGCAAAGGCAAAAGCTGCTTCTTATGCAAAGCTTCTTGGGGTGAAACTCGGCAAAGTGATTTTCCTTGAGGAAACCTCGACGCCAACCATCTTTCCGATTTACTCAGTTTCAGCTAAGGCTGAAGACTCAGCAACCCAGATCGATTTAGGCCAACAAAAGGTTACGGTTTCAGTCTCAGTTCGCTGGGCAATCGGTTAATCCGCTAACTAATCATGCGTATGGGGTAGGGCCGTCGATTTCGTCGGTCCTATT
>CAXNOC010000061.1:0-4158 GCA_964203745.1 Candidatus Planktophila sp. | reverse complement strand
GCCGCTCACCGAATAGAGCCGGGCTTGTACTGCACTGCTGCAGGGTGCGCGGATGTAATCGCTTCAATGCGATTAACAACTCGAGCAACTTGTTGGCGAGCATCGCCAGTGAATTCAAGGGGTGCGCTAATTAATTCATTTATGGCTGCGCGATCCAAAGGAAAACGATCATCGTTAGCTAAATCATCCAGAAGAGTGTTGCCCTTGCCTTCGCGCATTCCGAGCGCTGCCTTTACTGCATGCTCTTTTATAACTTCGTGGGCAACTTCGCGTCCGACCCCAGCTTTGACTGCCGCCATCAAGAATTTAGTTGTCGCTAAGAATGGTAGATATCGCTCTAATTCAGCTTCAATTACTGCTGGAAAAGCGCCGAACTCGTTAAGTACGGTCAGCATTGTTTCAAGGAGACCATCAATTGCATAAAAAGCATCAGGAAGCGCGACTCGTCGAACGACGCTGCATGAAACATCACCCTCGTTCCACTGGTCGCCTGCGAGCTCGCTAACCATTGATGCATATCCGCGCAATACAACAGTTAATCCATTTACGCGTTCGCATGATCGCGTATTCATTTTGTGGGGCATCGCGCTGCTACCAACTTGTCCAGCTTTAAATCCCTCTGTTACTAATTCTGCACCAGCCATCAACCGTATCGATGTAGCAAGTGAAGAGGGTGCAGCCGCTAACTGCACAAGTGTTGTGACAACATCGTAATCAAAAGAGCGTGGGTAAATCTGTCCAGTTGAATCTAAAATATTGTTAAAACCCAACTCCTTAGCAATCGCGTTTTCCAATGCTGTATGCGCTTCGGGTGAGCCAAGTAAATCTATTGAATCTTGCGAAGTTCCAACTGGACCTTTTATTCCGCGCATTGGATATCGCGCCTGCAACGCCGTTAATCGCTCGTATGCAAAGAGCAACTCTTCAGCTGATGAGGCAAAGCGCTTTCCAAGAGTAGTTATCTGAGCAGGCACATTGTGTGAACGACCGGCAATTGGTTGATCGGCATACTCTGCTGCACGTTCTGCTAATCGGGCCAGCACAGTAACAACTTTGTCATGGACTACTTCTAATCCATTTCGTATTTGAAGGGCTTCAATATTTTCAGTTAGATCCCGGCTCGTCATTCCTGCATGAATTACTTCGTGACCTGCGAGCGCGTTGAACTCTTCGATACGGGCCTTAACGTCGTGGCGGGTCTGCTTTTCGCGGGCATCAATAGAGGCAAGATCCACATTAGAAATTACTTTTGTGTAATCATCAATGACAGAGTCCGAAATCTGGTGACCGAGCAATGATTGATTGCGCATTACTGAGAGCCATAACCGTCGCTCAAGAATAATCTTTTCCTGCGGGGCAAAAATCTTTCGCATTGCAGCAGAGGCGTATCTATCGGCTAAAAGGCTCACTGATGAATTATCGGTCATTTAATTGCCCTTCTCTGCCACTGAGGCATTGAGCGCAATGTCGCTTCGATAAAACGATCCTGGCAGCGTGATCTGGCTGATTGCACGGTAGGCACGATCTCTGGCCTCGGTTAAATCGCTTCCCATGCCAGTCACTGCTAGAACCCGGCCACCTGTTGCTATGAGCTTTTCTTCCTTTAAGGAAGTGCCTGCATGAAAAATCTCAACGCTTTCAATCGTTGGAAACTGCGAAATCGCGCCACCGCTAATCGGTGCACTTGGATAACCCTCAGCAGCCAAGACAACGGTAACGGCCGATTCGTCACGCCACTCTAAAACTGTGTCGGCAAGATTGCTGGTAGCGGCCTTATATAAAAGTTCGGCTAATGGGGTTTTAAGCAATGGAATCAGAACTTGTGTTTCAGGATCGCCAAAGCGAACATTAAATTCAATAACGCGTGTTCCATGGTCGGTAAGGGCTAAGCCTGCGTAAAGGAGGCCAACAAATGGAGTTCCTCGCGCACTCATTTCAGCGATCATCGGTGCGAGAACTTGTTTATATGTATCGTCGACAATATCTGATGGCGCCCACGGAAGTGGGGAGTATGCACCCATGCCACCAGTATTTGGTCCGGCATCATTATCTCTGGCGCGTTTAAAATCTTGCGCGGGCTGCATAGCAAGTATGGAAACGCCGTCGCTAATACCAAAGAGTGAAACCTCTGGCCCATTTAAATACTCTTCAATAACAACTCGCTTGCATGCTAGGGCGTGATCTAAAGCCTCTTGGCGATCATGTGTAACTACAACACCTTTTCCACCTGCCAAGCCATCATCTTTTACAACATATGGTGCGCCAAAAGCGTCGAGTGCTTTTTCACACTCTTCCTGTGTTGTACACGTAAAGCTACGTGCAGTTGGAACACCGGCATCTGACATAACCTCTTTAGCAAAAGTCTTTGATCCCTCTAACTGCGCCGCCGCCTTTGAGGGTCCAAAGACAGCGATCTTTAATCTACGTAAATCATCGGCAACGCCATTAACTAAAGGAACTTCTGGGCCAATTACAACTAAATCCGCCTTAATTTTCACGGCAAGTGCAACAATTTCAGCGTTGTTTGAAATATCTACCGGGTGGCACTCTGCGAACTCTGCAATACCCGGATTTCCCGGTGCAACGTGCAACGAAGCACATGCAGGATCTGCATGTAGACCTAATCCAAGGGCGTGTTCGCGACCGCCGCTTCCGACTAGGAGGATATTCATTATTTAGATGAAATCCTTTACGACGATTGTTTCATCGCGGCCCGGGCCAACACCGATTGCACTCATTGGCGCACCAGAGATCTTTTCCAAGAAAGCTACATACTCCTGCGCCGCCTTTGGAAGATCGCTGAGTTTTCTCGCCTTCGTAATATCTTCACTCCACCCTTGCAGATACTCATAAATTGGTTTTGCATGGTGGAAATCGCTCTGCGATGCTGGAAGCTCTTCAACGCGCTTGCCATCGATTTCATAGGCGACACATACTGGAATCTTTTCCCAACCAGTTAGAACATCCAACTTTGTTAAAAAGAAATCAGTAAGTCCATTTACGCGCACTGCATAACGTGCAATCGGTGCGTCATACCAACCGCAGCGGCGTGCGCGTCCAGTTGTTACGCCGATTTCTCCACCGATGCGACGCAACGCCTCGCCATCTTCATCAAAGAGTTCAGTAGGGAAAGGTCCGCTTCCGACGCGAGTCGTGTATGCCTTAACAATTCCAATTACCGTAGTGATCTTTGTTGGTCCGATTCCGCTGCCCGTGCAAGCACCACCAGCGGTTGGATTACTTGAAGTCACAAAGGGATACGTTCCATGATCAACGTCAAGGAGAGTGCCTTGTGATCCCTCTAGAAGCACTCGCTTTCCAGCCTTTAGCGCTTGATCTAGAAGTAAAACGGTATCTGCAACATAAGGGCGAAGAATTTCGGCATATGCCAAATACTCTTCTAATACCTCATCGACTTCGATGTTCTTGCGGTTGAAGACTTTAATGAGTACCTGGTTCTTATCGCGGAGAGCGCTTTCGATCTTTTGGCGAAGAATCGATGGATCGAATAGATCCTGAACTCGGATACCGATGCGGTTAATTTTGTCGGCATAAGCTGGGCCAATTCCTCGCCCAGTTGTTCCAATCTTTGATTTACCCAAGAAGCGCTCTGAGACTTTATCGATTGTTCGGTGATAGGGAGTAATTAAATGTGCGTTAGTCGAAATCACTAACTTGCTGCAATCGATTCCTCGTTCTGTTAATCCCTTAATCTCTTGAAGCAAAACACCTGGATCGATTACAACTCCATTTCCAATTACTGGAATTACGTTAGGGGAAAGAATCCCCGATGGCAGTAAGTGGAGTGCATACTTTTGATCCCCAATAACAACGGTGTGCCCAGCATTGTTGCCACCTTGGTAGCGAACCACATAGTCAACTCGGTCGCCTAATAAATCAGTGGCTTTACCTTTGCCTTCATCGCCCCATTGGGCTCCAAGCAAAACTATTGCAGGCATCGGTAAAGCCTCTCTGGTTAGTTAGAAATTACTTAAGCGAAGAAGTGCCGGTAGAACGAAGATCTTCACAGCCACGAACAACACGCGCAGCCATTCCAGCTTCTGCCGCCTTGCCCCACGCGCGAGGGTCATAGAGCTTCTTATTTCCAACTTCGCCGTCAATTTTTAACACACCCTCGTAGTTCTTAAGCATGTGATC
>CAXNOC010000060.1:0-4161 GCA_964203745.1 Candidatus Planktophila sp. | reverse complement strand
CCCGCGCCTAGTGCACCAGCGCCAGTTCAACAGCCAATTGTTAAAGACATTGCATCATCACAACCGACACCTGCAGATCCAATAGTTAAACCAGTTCAAGTTCTTGCAACACCGAGCGCATCAACACTTGAACCAATTCGCGGTGTATCTGCCCGCGTAGTTCAAAGCATGGAAGCATCTTTATCTGTTCCAACTGCAACATCGGTTCGTGCAGTTGCCGCTAAGTTAATGATTGATAATCGAATAGTTATAAATAACCATTTGAAACGCGCACGCGGTGGAAAGACATCATTTACTCACATCATCGCCTATGCAATGATTAAAGCGGTTCGCGCGATGCCTGAGATGAACTCGTTTTTCGGCGAAATTGATGGAAAGCCAGCTATCGGACATCCAGAACATATAAATCTAGGTATCGCTATCGATTTAGCCAAGGCCGATGGATCGCGTCAATTGTTGGTGCCTTCGGTTAAGGGCTGCGAGTCAATGGATTTCGCCGCCTTCTGGGGCGCTTATGAAGCCATTATTAAGAAGGCACGTGGAGGCTCTTTAACTGTCGATGATTTTGCTGGAACGACAATGTCGATTACTAATCCCGGCACAATCGGTACCGTTCATTCGGTTCCACGATTAGTCCAAGGTCAAGGTTTAATTCTTGGAGTAGGTGCACTGGATTATCCAGCCGAATTCCATGGAGCTAGCGATGAAACGCTCGCCCGAATGGCGATAAGCAAAGTTGTAACCCTTACAAGTACGTACGATCACCGCGTTATTCAAGGCGCACAATCTGGTGATTTCTTGCGTCGCATGAATGAATATTTGTTAGGCGCCGATGGTTTCTATGATGAAATCTTCGCCTCTCTTCGAATTCCTTATGAGCCAATTCGATGGGCAAAGGATTTTGAGTTCAGTAAAGATGAGCAGATTAACAAAACCGCTCGAATTCAACAGCTAATCCACGCCTACCGAACTTTTGGCCACTTAATGGCCGATGTCGATCCTTTGGAATACAAGCAGCGCTCACATCCTGATTTAGATGTCGTGACGCATGGATTAACGCTATGGGATCTTGATCGCGAGTTTGCCACAGGTGGTTTTGGTGGAAAAACCTTTATGTCACTTCGCAAGATTCTAGGTTTATTACGTGACTCATACTGTCGCACTGTCGGCGTTGAGTACATGTACATTGAAGATCGCGCAGAGCGTCAATGGATTCAAAACCAAGTTGAAGTCGGCGCGCAGAAATTCGCTCCGGAAGAGCATCTTCGAATCTTGCATAAACTCAATGGCGCCGAAGCATTTGAAACTTTCCTTCAGACAAAGTTTGTTGGACAAAAGCGCTTCTCACTTGAAGGTGGCGAATCTGTAATTCCTTTACTTGATGCCGTTCTATCGAGTGCTGCAGATCAAGGTTTAGTTGAAGTCTGTATTGGAATGCCGCACCGAGGACGCTTGAATGTCTTGGCAAATATCGCCGGCAAGTCACATGGACAGATCTTCCAAGAGTTCCAAGGGCATTACGCAGAAAATCAGGTACAAGGCTCTGGTGATGTTAAGTACCACTTAGGCACTGAAGGAGTTTTCACTTCTCACTCTGGCGCCACTACCAAGATCTATTTAGCGGCCAACCCTTCACACCTTGAGGCAGTTAACCCAGTTCTAGAGGGAATTGTCCGCGCCAAGCAGGATAGATTAAATATCAAACACGCTTACTCGGTACTGCCTGTTCTGCTCCACGGCGATGCCTCGTTTGCCGGACAGGGTGTAAATGCCGAAGTACTGCAAATGTCGCAGTTAGCGGGTTATCGCACTGGCGGAACGATTCATATCGTCGTCAATAACCAGGTTGGCTTTACAACATCGCCAGAGGCATCACGGACATCAACCTATTCAACGGATTTTGCCAAAATCATCCAGGCGCCAGTTTTCCATGTTAATGGCGATGACCCAGAGGCGTGTGTGCGCATTGCACGTTTAGCCTTTGAATACCGTCAACAGTTCAACAAAGATGTAGTAATTGACATGGTTTGTTATCGCCGTCGTGGCCACAATGAAGGTGACGAACCTAGCTTTACTCAGCCAATGATGTACAAAATGATCGATGCTAAACGCTCAACACGAACTCTTTACATCGAAGCTCTTATTGGACGTGGAGATATTTCACTAGATGAGGCAGATGAAGTTGCGCGCGATTATCAGAGTCAACTAGAGGCTGTATATGCTGCAGTAAATAATCTGCACACAGAGTCTGATCCGAACTTTAAAGCACCCGTTGCACCTGATGCGCATGAGCTCGTAACCTCTATTAGCGAAAGCTTAGCTCGCGAAATTGCTGCGACGCAGACTGCAATTCCTGAAGGTTTTAATGTCCATCCTAAATTGCTACCCCAATTGGCAAAACGTGTTGAATCACTTAACGATGATTCAATCGATTGGTCAACTGGTGAAATGCTTGCCTTCGGTTCACTCTTAAAAGAGGATCGACCAATTCGTCTTGCTGGCCAAGATGCAAGGCGCGGAACATTTAGCAATCGCCATGCCGTAATCATTGATAAGGAAAATGGCAATGAGTGGACACCACTTCGCGCACTCAATAGCGATGAAAATCATTTCTTTGTCATTGATTCCTTGCTGAGTGAATATGCAGCAATGGGCTTTGAGTATGGATACAGCGCTGAGCGTGAAGATGCTCTGGTTCTCTGGGAGGGTCAGTTTGGTGATTTTGCCAATGGCGCTCAAACAATTATCGATGAATTTATATCCTCCGCACTACAAAAATGGGGAGAGCGATCCTCGGTTGTTTTACTACTTCCACATGGCTATGAAGGCCAAGGTCCGGATCATTCATCGGCGCGCATTGAGCGGTATTTACAACTGTGCGCAGAGCAAAATATGACTGTGGCACAACCATCGACTCCAGCCTCGTACTTCCATCTCTTACGCTGGCACGCACTGAATCCAACTCGTCGACCTTTGATCGTCTTTACACCAAAATCAATGTTGCGCTTACGTGCAGCGGCATCATCACTATCTGATTTTACGAGCGGACATTTCCGTCCAGTAATCTCTGATGAGACTGTTCAGAACGCAACACGATTAATTTTCTGTTCAGGAAAGATTTATCACGACTTAGTTGCAGAACGCGCAAAGACAGGCGAAAATACAACGGCGATTGTTCGACTAGAGCTGCTATATCCTTTGCCAATCGATGAAATGATCGCTGAAGCGAATAAACATCCGAATGCAAATTTGCTGTGGGTTCAAGATGAACCGGCCAACCAAGGTCCATGGACACAAGTTGCACTTCGCACATCAGAGAAACATGGTGGACGTGGATTTGGTGCTCGAATCTTGCGCCGTGTTTCACGTCGCGCCTCAGCATCACCTGCAACCGGTAATCATCACTTGCATGAAGATGAGCAAAAAGCCTTAATGCTTGAAGCCTTTACCCGTTAATCGCTTTTCCTTTTCGATAGCGAAACAAGACACGCCCAACTATTTCACTCGGTGTAATCCAACCCCACGTGCGTGAATCAGTGCTTTCACTGTTATCTCCCTCGACCCAATAATTGCCAGCATGTGCTTTTTGTATTCTTTTAATTAGAAATACACCTGGGCGATCTTCGCGCTCGATAACCGCGACGCTTCCGAGAGGAGCTCTATTGGGTGGCTCTTGCATCCAAAGCACAAATAGCCAGTCGCCATCTCTGTAGGCAGGTGCCATTGAATCTCCTTGGACCCTGACTGTGCCAAATTTGCTCACGAACGGTAGTCTGTCACTTGTAAGGTTTTCAAGCGAAATTTTTAAGGGAGAGAAACATGTTTGCACCAAAGATAACCGTCTACGCGCACTGCGACCTTCCATGTGGTGTTTACGATCCAGCTCAGGCAAAGATTGAAGCTCTATCTGTAAAGGCATGCATGGAAAAGTACGCTGCCAATACCGATGCAGATTTCCGATCACGTTCTGTGGCAATCAAAGAAGAGCGCTCACATCAAGTAAAAGAGCACTTATGGGTCCTATGGACCGATTACTTCAAGGCTCCACACTTCGAGGCATATCCTCAACTGCACTCACTATTTAATGAGGCGACAAAGCTTGCAGGCGCTGCAGGAACAAAGGGAACTCAAGATGTTGCAGTGGCAGATAGCCTTATAGCA
>CAXNOC010000059.1:0-4285 GCA_964203745.1 Candidatus Planktophila sp. | reverse complement strand
TTTATACGTGTGTAAACATTTCCAGCCTCTGCAATACCAAAGAGATTTGCCGCATGTTGGGTATCACGGAACTGATAGGCCGTTGTCTGATATATCGGCAATGAACGCGAACCGGTCGTTGGGTCGGGGGTCTGACCTGCATGGATTTGAAGCGTTTCAAAGGCCCAATCATTATTTGTACTCATAACACTTACTCTTGCCTACCAACACCTGTTTTACAAGAGTGCGCGTCAATTAAATATAGCGAACGCGACCAATCCTAAACCTATGCTAAGTGCTAGCACTTTCGTCAAGCGGTGATTTAGTACTTTCGAAAGCGAAGAGATCCATGTAGAGCCTAGAAGTAAAACTCCTGGAACGATGATAATCAAACTATGTACCAAAATGTTGTTTTTGCCGTTTTGGTAGCTAAGGCTAATCAGACCTATGGTAATTAATAGGTAGCCGCCCATTCGATAGTTATTAATAAGGTTATTTCTCATCATTTCCATTCCAGTGATTATTAGCTACTAAAAGTAAGGGGGTGCCGACATGCGACACCCCCTGACTAATTGAGTATTTCTTTAGTGATCGTCCTTCATTCCCTCAGCTGCAGACTTCATGCGTGCAATCTTGAAGATTGTAAGTCCGAATACACACTTTGCCAAAATATCCGCGATTGTGTAACCAACTTGAACTCCTACAAACTGCTGCGCAGATGCCATGCCTTCGCCCATTCCTAAGATATAGGAAATTGGGTAAACGCCCCACGTCGCAACTAATAGCAGACGCAAGCGACCGATAGTTGCCGCAACTCCCTCAGGCTGGTTGTCGAGTGACTTACCAAGCTCTACAAAGAGAACATAGAGAATGTAAAGGAATGGAATCGTCGAGAGAACGCCATAGAGGACCTGTGTGCTCTGGTTTGAAGAGATCTCACCAGGATAACCAAGTGCAATCATTGCAGCAGATGCTGGAACCAGACGCATGATGAGTGAACGTGATACAGATTTAGCTAGAGCTAGAACTGCAATAACTTCGACAAGAAGTAGTGGAACTGTTAGGAGCCAGTCCACATAGCGATAGGCCTCGTTAAAAGAACCTTGTGCGCCAGAGATATTCACGGTCATATCTGTAGATGACTCTGTGAATGAGTTGATGATTCGCATGTAGTGATATCCAGCGATGAATGTGACCATCGATGACATAACGAGTGCGCTGCGATATTTAGCTAGTACGCGCTGTTGTGAAACCAACGTGTAAACAGTTGTCGCGAGCATAGAAATTAATCCGAACGAGAAGACGTTATAGACCAAGTTCCATTGGTTGCTGTCGAGTTTAAGCATAAATATGTGCCTCCATAGGGCGTGGTTTAAAGGCTTCGGTTGAGGCATTTAACCTTCTAGTCACAGGGGAGCATGAGGAACTCGAATGACTTTAGGGTGAGATAATTGTGAGTCAACTGAGAAGTTCACGCATCTTGAAACTGGCAGGCACAAAATAGCTGTAAATACACTGCGCGGAATCTAAAGAAAAGGGGTTATCCCCAGTGGCTACTTACCGTCCCAGCGCTTCATCTCCTCTGCAAAAGTATCGAGCCCCATCGGACCAATCTTTAGGGCAAATGTATGAAACCTCTTCATATTGAAGTTAGCGCCGAGACGCGCCTTTGCATCTTCACGTGATTTCATCCATACGCGCTCTCCAACCTTGTATGAAATCGCCTGTCCTGGCCAGCCGAGATAACGATCAGTCTCGCTTCGAGAATGGGCTTCATCGAGTAAGGCCTGTTCGTTAAGGAGTTTGCGTGAGGATTCAGCGTTCCAGACATTGCCGTCAAAATCGGTGTAGCCAAGATGCATTCCAATATCTACAACTATACGGGCCGCTCGCAAAGCCTGTGCAGACAAATAGCCCATCTCTATTCCTGGCTCATCAAAGGCGCCAAGCTCATTCATAAAGCGTTCGGCATACAAGGCCCAGCCTTCGCCATAACCACTAATCCATGCAGCGGTGCGCTGAAAGCGAGTAAGGCGATCTTTTTCAATTGTGACTGTTGCAACCTGCAAGTGGTGACCAGGTACAGCTTCGTGATACCAGGTAGAAACTAAGTGCCAACTACTCACTTCATCTTTGCCGAGCATTGGAATCCATGTGGTTCCAGGGCGCGACAAATCCTCTGATGGAGGATTGTAATAAGGAGCCGACGCACTGCCTTCAGGGGCTAAGCGAGCTTCGCAAACTTTAATTCGCTCATCGATTTCAAAGAATTCGCCATCCATGCGTTTGATAGCGGCATCAGTAAAATCCTGTAAATACTTAATAACATTTTCTTTTCCTTTGATCACATACTTTGGATCGTGATCCAGAAAGTCTGCAACTTCGCGAAGCGTCTTTGCGCCAGGCTTAATCTGCTCAGCAATTACCCACATACGCTCGTTTATGGCTTTTAAATCCGCCATTCCCCACTCATATGTTGCGCGTAAATCTAACTTCGCACCAGTGAAATAGCGTGACCAAACGGCGTAGCGTTCAGCGCCAACGGCATCGTTGGGTGTTGCAATAAGAAGGTACTCATTCTTTAAAAAAGCGGCGGTTTTAGCAGCTGACTTCTCGGCGATTTTTGCAGCGCTATGCATAGCTGGATACTTTCCATCTGGATCAAAGTTTGTGCACATCTGGCTATATCCGCCATTGGCATAGCTTTCCAACTGCTCGATGACTCCACGCACTTGGCGCTGAGCAGTTGTTTTGCCGGACTTTGCAACGGTACTAATAGTTTGAATCCATTGATCATGGGCGGTTTCAACTGCTTGTAAACGGCTAGCGATATTTGCAAAATCCTGCGCGCTATTTTTTGGCATTAACTCGAAGATAGAGCGAATATTTGATGGTGGCGAAGTGAGAACATTCCAAAGTACAAATCCCTCTTGGCTCTCATGAAGTGCAAGCCCAGACTCAAGCCGCTCGGTCATCACGGTCTTAGCAATGCGATCTATTTCATCGGTTGGCTGCATTGCCTCCAATTTCTTAAGAGTCTTGCGGGTAAGGTTCGCGATAATTTCCGCCCCCGCGATTGAAAAGTCATCTAGTTTGTCTTGATTCAAACCATTGCCTAGATATGTGCAATCCATAGGGCTCAGGGCCGCGGCCTCATCAATGAAAACATCGCTAATTTCGAAAATCTCAGATCGATATGTCATTGGCCATTCTTATCAGCGTTAGAAGCCTTTGTCGATAGATATGCTAACCACGTGATTACAAGCCAACTCCGCGAACTCAGTGTGCACAAAGGTTTCGCTCGGCTTATTTCTGCGCGATTTATTTCCAATGTTGGTAATGGGCTCTCCCCCATCGCTCTGGCTTATGGCGTGCTTAGTCTTAGTGGGGCAACGGGTAAGGATTTAAGTCTGGTTATGTCGGCGCGAATCTTTCCAATGATCGCCTTGATGCTCTTCGGTGGCGTCATCGGCGATCGCTTTAAAAGAAACCGTATCGTAGGCGGTACTGATATTTTAGGAAGTAGTTTTGTAGCTATCAGCGCCGCCTCATTTCTCTTTGGCTTTGCATCTATTCCACTCCTTGTTTTTATGGGATTTCTCTTTGGAGTATTGAATGCGATGTGGTGGCCAGCTATGTCGGGAGTCTTGCCAGCTATTTTGCCAAAGGAAAAACTCAAAGATGGAAACGCAGTCGTCGGGCTACTGAGCAACTTTGGCTATGTCGTTGGGGCGCTCATGGGCGGAACTCTTGTCACGCTATTCGGCTCTGGCTGGGCCTTACTTGTCGATGCACTCTCATTTTTGATCGCTGGTTTCTTGGTGTGGAATTTAGATGTTCCTCCAATGGAGCATCGCGAAAGAATGTCGGTCTTTACCGAACTTAAAGATGGTTGGTTTGAATTCAAATCACGTTCATGGCTTGTTGCAATGGTTATAGCTTTCACTGGAATCAATGCCTGTTTTGAAGCCCTTGTTCAAGTTCTTGGACCTTTAGCTTTTAATGAAAACGCACACGGCCCACGCAATTGGTCTTTGAACTTAGCTGGCTTAACTCTAGGAATGATCTGTGGTGGCGTTATCGCACTCAGAATTCATTTAGCAAGGCCAATGCTCTTCTCCATGATTGTGATTGCACTTTCAGCAATCTGGGACTTTTCATTAGCGGTGCGAGCGCCTTTGGTAATAACACTATGTGCAGCCTTCTTGGCAGGTATCGCGGTTGAGATCTACACGGTCAATTGGAGTACGACTATGCAGACTCATATTCCCGAAGAGTCTTTTTCCCGTGTAAGTGCATACGACGC
>CAXNOC010000058.1:0-4536 GCA_964203745.1 Candidatus Planktophila sp. | reverse complement strand
TTTGCGTTTGCGATGCTTAAGAACACCGGCAGCCTCTTCGATGAATCCACGGCGCTCTTCCGGTGTTGCCATCAAAATTGCATCGAGTTGGCCTTGGCCAACAATGACGTGCATCTCTCGCCCGATTCCAGAATCACTTAAGAGCTCTTGAATGTCGAGTAAGCGGGATGCTTCACCATTAATCTGGTATTCGCTGTGCCCGTTACGGAAAAGTATGCGCGAGATAGTTACTTCGCTATATTCAATTGGGAGTGCGCCATCGGCATTATCGATTGTGAGAGAAACTTCTGCGCGGCCAAGTGGTGCACGCCCGCTAGTTCCTGCGAAAATAACATCTTCCATCTTGCCGCCGCGTAAAGATTTCGCGCCTTGTTCACCCATAACCCAAGTCAGGGCATCAACAACGTTACTTTTCCCTGAACCATTTGGCCCAACCACGCATGTGATTCCTGGCTCCAGGCGCAAAGTGGTGGAGGATGCAAAGGACTTAAAGCCCTTGAGGGTGATGCTCTTCAAATACACGCGGCAAACCTATCGCCAATTGAGAGCATTTTTAACGGTTTTAAGGCTGAGGTAGCTCGTGTTTTAAGGATTCATAGGCGATACGCGCAGCAATCTGTTCGGCTTCGCGCTTGCTCTTACCATTGCCTTGGCTAATGCCAACGCCTGCGACCATAGCAACGGCGGTGAAATTCTTATCGTGATCAGGGCCCTCTTCGCTAACAACATATTCAGGGACACCCTTATTTAGGGCTGCTACTAACTCTTGGAGCGCCGTCTTGCCATCTAAGCCAGCCCCGCGAGCCACAGCTGAATCCATTGTTGATGATATTAATCGGCGAACAATTTGAGTGCAGATTTCAAAACCGAACTGCATGTAAATTGCGCCTATAACCGCCTCAAGTGCATCGGCTAGAAGGGAGTTTTTATCTCTTCCTCCCGTTACCTCTTCGCCTTTTCCTAAGCGAATATATTTTCCTAAATCTAACTCGCGTGCAATATCTGCGAGTGCGCGCATGTTGACAACACCTGAACGAAGTGGGGAGAGACGACTTTCATCAAACTCTGGATAACGTTTGTAGAGCTCTTCAGTAACGATTAAACCTAAAACTGAATCACCTAAAAACTCAAGGCGCTCATTAGTCTCTTTACTTCCCGATTCATATGCAAATGATCGGTGAGTAAAAGCTAACTCGAGAAGTGAGGGTTCAATGACTACCCCCAACTGCTCATTGAGCAACTGGCTCAGATCAGACCTCTAAAACCTGGCGACGGTTATATGTACCGCAGGTTGGGCAGGCAGTGTGTTGCAGCTTT
Source organism: Candidatus Planktophila sp. (assembly GCA_964203745.1). GTDB lineage: Bacteria > Actinomycetota > Actinomycetes > Nanopelagicales > Nanopelagicaceae > Planktophila. The sequence goes on along the minus strand of CAXNOC010000058.1, from coordinate 3,219 downwards.
GGCTGTTGGCACTGTGGGCATGTTGCAAGAGAGGCAGCAGTTGTCTTCCACTGGCTTCGGCGTGAGCGCGTCTTAGAACGCGAGGTCTTCCGCTTTGGTACTGGCACTTTTCTAACCTCTTCTTCTTTTCCTTACGCAACGGTGGTTGCAGGGCGTAAGTATCCCTTAAAAACCCTATTTCTTGAAATCGGGGCCATCTATGTTCAAAGCTGCAAGCCCGGCCCATCTAGCATCGATAACCTCGTGAGCGTGGTCCTGAGGCAGTTCGGCCCATTTTCCGCCACATTCGTGGCACAAACCCTGGCAATCATCGCTACACAGTGGGTTGCCGGGCAGGGAGAGCACAATGGCATCGCGAATCGGGCTCTCAAGATCCATGATGTCGCCATCCATGAGTAGCTCATCGTCGATCTCAAAATCATCGACTACGACGGCGCGTTTCTTTCGCTCAACCTTCTTCTCATATAAATAGAGCTCTTGAACTCTTTTTTCAATGATAACTTCAACTGGATCCAGGCAGCGGCCACACTCGCCCTTAGCGACTGCGTATATTTCGGCGCTTAACAAAACGCCCTCAGTCACTGCCTCAAGACGTGCATCAACTTCAATTACTCCGCCAACAGGAACTGCAATCAGCTCGGTTCCGACCTTTTCTGGAACCTCAATATCTAACTCATACTCCTTCATCTCGCCAGCTCGGCGCGGAAGTTCGTATGTGTTGAGTTTATAAACCTCTGGAAGTTTTGACATTATTAATCTGCATCAGAGAGTTGTGCCAGTGCATCTTTATCGCCAGCGCCAGCTAAACGCTCACGTCCACGTGCAACTGCATCTTGAGTCTTATTCAAAATAACTTCAAGAGTTGCAAGGCGACCATCTATGTACTCTTCAACTTCTGCCTTTTCCTGTAAACCCTTATCGCGAGCATCGGCGAGAATCTTGCGCGCTTCATCGCGGGCGTTTTGTACGATCGAAGTCTGTTCAACCATTCGGGCTACATCTTCGCGCGCCATGGAAATCATCTGTTCAGCACTTAATCGACCCTCTTCGATAATCGCATCACGGGAAGCAATAACTTTTTGTGCAGATTCAAAATCTACAGGTAGCGCAGACTTGGCCTCATCAAGTAGTTCGAGCATTTCACCGCGGTGAACCACGCAACTGGCAGACAGTGGAACTCCACGTGCCTCTTCAACTAATGTAATCGCCGATGCTAGCTTTTCAATTGAGTCCATGAGTTATTTCCCGCCTACTCTAAGTTTTATTGCAGCATTAACATTTGGAGGAATCATGGTCGAAACATCTCCCCCATAATGCGCCAGCTCTTTCACGATTGAAGAGGATAGAAAAGAGTAAGCAGGGGCAGTTGCCATCAACATGGTCTCTACGCCAGAGGCTTGCAGATTTAACTGAGCCATCTGGAGCTCATAATCAAAATCAGTTACAGCTCGAAGTCCCTTTACGATGGTCGTGATGGAGTTACTCTTGCAAAAATCAACCAGTAAACCGCTCCAAGAATCAACAATTACATTTGGTAAATCGGCTACAGATTCTCGGATCATCTCTATCCGTTCAGGGACGGTGAAAAGAGAGGACTTTGTTCGATTCTCAAGAACTGCCACAACGACCTGGTCGAAGTGGGCGCTGGCACGTTTGATGATATCTAGATGCCCAAGCGTGATGGGATCAAAGGAGCCTGGACATACTGCGCGTTTCATGGCTCAAACGCTAGCAAGAGAAGGCGTACTTAGCCATTCTCAGGGTGTGTTATTTCCGTAGAAGATTGTGACCGCGCCATATTTCCGCTCACGTGCGGCCACTATGCCATCTGGCCAGCTAAATTTTGATCCCTTTGCAGTGCGCTCCACAGCTATCAAAGCATCATCTTTGAGAAACTCACCACTTTTAAGTTTGCTGACGATGTCTTCTACTTCTGCGTCAGTGAAATCAAATGGTGGATCGATATAGATGATGTGATATTTCTCTTTAGGTGGATCGCTCACAAAACGCTGAGCCGACATTGAATAGAGATGGAACTTGCCTACGGGTAGATTCTTCTTTACTAGCTCATAATTATTTTCAACAGTTTTTTGCGCATCTGCATCTCGCTCGACGGCATGGACGATAGATGCACCACGTGATAACGCCTCAAGTCCGATGGCACCAGAGCCGGCAAATAAGTCCAAAACATTAAGACCCAGAAAATCTCCAAACTCAGAAGTCAGTGATGAAAACAATCCCTCTCGTGCACGATCAGATGTTGGACGAGTGGCACCTGCAACAGTGCCTAGCGTGCGACCCTTTGCTACTCCTGCAATGATTCTCAAAGCTTTAACCCTTATCTAAATAATCAATAGCGGCATCTCTTGCCATCAGTGCAACCTCTGCACTAAGGGCAGGATAACTTGATAAATCATCCGATGCTGCAATTACGCCCTGTGCATCGCCGCGCGCACTTTCAATGAGCTCCTCATCTCGCAATACCCGAAGCAAGCGAAGATGCGACTGCGTTCCCGATTGACTTGCACCTAGTACATCACCTTCGCGACGTTGCTCAAGATCTATCCTGGAAAGCTCGAAGCCATCAAGGGTCAGGGCGACGGCATCGAGTCGCTCCCGTGCCGGAGTTTCTGTAGCTGAACTAGTGACCAGAAGACATAGCCCCGGTGAAGTTCCACGACCTACTCGCCCGCGAAGTTGATGAAGTTGGGATACGCCAAAGCGATCTGCATCCATGATGACCATCACCGTTGCATTGGCGACGTCTACGCCGACTTCAATCACAGTTGTTGAAACGAGTACATCGATTTCACCGGCGGCAAATGCACGCATCGTGGCATCTTTTGTTTCGCTGCTCTGGCGTCCATGCAGCTCGGCCACGCGCAGGCCTGAAAGTGCTCCAGTTGCTAGCTGCGGTGCCAGTTGCATCACGGATGCAATATCGGGCGACTCTAAGCCAAATAGAAAGTCGGTATCGGAGCTCTCATCACTGCCAGCCTCGATACGAGGAGCAACGACATATGCCTGGTGCCCTGCGGCAACCTCCTCGCGGATGCGCTCCCATGCACGAGCCAAAAAGGCAGGCTTTTCAAGAACTGAAACCACATGCGTTGTAATTGGTTGTCGTCCAAGCGGTAATTCGCGCAAAGTGGAGACATCGAGATCACCAAAGACTGTCATAGCAACGGTACGTGGAATCGGCGTAGCTGTCATAACTAA
>CAXNOC010000057.1:0-4569 GCA_964203745.1 Candidatus Planktophila sp. | reverse complement strand
TTACCCTGTTTAAATGAATGAACGCGTACTAGTAGTTGTGGATGATGGTTTCGAACTTTCAACATTAGTGCCAGCGCTTAGATTGCATGAGATGGATATCATCGGCGAGGCGCGAAGTGAAAGCATGGCATTGAACTTGTTACATAGGTTGCAGCCAGATGTTGTGCTGCTTGATATGCATATCGCCGGAATCTCTGCGATTAAGATCGCGGTAAATCTGCGCAAATCGAATCCAATTGTCGGCTTAGTCATTTTGGAGAGCTGCTCGGATGTCAGGCTTCATGGCGACCGTCATGTAGATATTCCAATGGGTACTAAAGTGATTTTAAAACAATCTGCCACCGATCTTTTGATTGTTTGTGCAGCAATATCCGAGGCCAGAGATTCTGCGGTGGCGGGTCAGGACGTCTCATGGATTAATGGCAGCGTTGCTATGAAGGAAAAAACAGTGCAAGGTTTGCTCGCGCATTTAACCGATGCACAGGTTCAGACACTTCGCTTGGTTGCCGATGGATTTACAAATGCTCAAATCGGTCGCGTCAGATATACGAGCGAGAAAGCTGTCGAGCAGATCATCTCTCGGACGGCGCAGGTATTAGAGATTTACCCTGATCGCAATCGAAATATGCGAGTCCAATTGGTTAATGAGTACTACAAGTGGCTAGGCGCGCCTCACAACTAAAGCTCCAGGCATCAAGTAAACATGGGTAAAGTTGCCCCTTATGGAGCTGCGCGAGATTCGAGATCATTGGAACGAAGTTCTCGATGCCTTGCTTGCCGTCGATCGAATTGCCTGGCTTGCCTTCTTTGATGCACGATTGGCTGATTTCGATGGCAGAGTTCTAACTCTTGATTTTTCAGATAGTCGGAAACTGGGCTCGGCCCATGAATACTCAGAATCGCGCATTAAGCAGCATGCGCTGTTGGTATCGACGATCAGAGAGCTCTTAAAGATCGACGTTGAGATCAACGAAAAATGAAGCTTCGAATTCTCACCGCCCTTCTTACACTTTCATTGATAAGCCTCTCTCTACCCAACGCCGTGGCTGTAACTTCCAAGTTATCTCTCTCGGTTATACAAACCCCGTCAACTTCGGAAACCCTCGTGACTTTCTATGGAACACTCAAACCTGCTAAATCTGGCATCGCGATAAAAATCCAGATAAATACTGCCGGGAGCTGGAAGACAACGAGATTTGCGACAAAGACGGCCAAGGCCGGAACGTGGAGAATTACCGCGCTAGCGACCGCTATGGACTCTAAAGTTACCTACCGGGCAAGCGCCCTTTCCGTAGGTAAAAAAATATATTCAAATACGAAATCAATAACTATCAAGCAGCTCCCTGAAATCTCCGAGGCCGATCCTGCGCTGGTTATCGGAGAGTTCGGCCCGGGAGGCCGCATTCACGGCGCAGATATCAGCCGTTGGCAGCATCCCAATGATAAGACAATTGATTTCGTAAAAATGTACGATGCCGGCATCCGATTTGTCATGATTAAAGCATCAGATACACGCGATGCCGCCGATGCGCTGGCATTGAAATATTTAGTCATGGATCACAGCGCCGCGCAGGCCGCAGGAATTTATACAGGCTTCTATCACTACACAATTTTGCCTGATGTTAGCGATGATGAGGAAATCATTCGAGATGCAACAGCTCAGGCACAAAAAGCTGTATGGCGCCTTGCATCTATCGGCGGCTACACGGAGCGGGACCTGCCGTATGCCCTAGATCTTGAGAATAAGTGTGTTCGCCTATCAACATCAGGTGCCTGTCAAAAATATGCAACGCGTTCTCAAGTAACTCTGTGGGCGACGGTCTTTCTTCGGATTCTAAAAGAGAAGACTGGTAAAACTCCCTTCATGTACTCGTACTCGAATTTCCTTGAGAGCTCTATGAATCGAAACGCTGAATTAGCTCAGTATCCACTCTGGTTAGCACAGTATGCGATTGACCCCTCTGATCCATTGAATCAACCAGGATTAAAAGCTGGCGGTTGCTACGTGCACTCGTGGACCGGGGCAAATTGTGATTCGCAGTGGACGATGTGGCAGTACACATCATGTGGGATAGCACCTAAATACGGCGTACCTGGCTCTCGATTGGATCTGAATCTATTTAGGGGTAGCGCCACGGCATTTGTAGAATTAGTTCAGGGCAGTTGGGTACCAACGCTTGTTGACCTTATGCCAAGTAACGAGCCCACAGTGCTGACGGTACTCAAACAGTCGGCATCGACAACAAATAAATACGTCAATTTCAGCGTGACAGTGGTGCGCCCAGATCTCTCCCCCGTTGTTACAGGGAGTGTGAAGTTAGTCTTTGATTCAATAACCGCACCGAGTATCAGGCCAACACAGACAGTGTTGCGTGCAACAAGCGGTGCTTGGACTTTAGCTGTGAAGGGAGTCCCAGCCGGTACTTATAGTGGAAAGATTCTATTTACAGATGTCTCACAAACACACGCTCAAAGTTGGCAGCCAGTGGCCTTTACAGTCACGCAAGGAGCAACTCCATCTCCCACGGCATCACCGACTCCAACAATCAAACCAACACCGAAGCCATCAGTAGATGGTTGCGCGAATCAGATTAAGAATTAACCTTTTCAGAGTCGATCAGAAGTTCATTGAGCGCAGCTAATTCGCGCTCAACCAGCGATTCATAAGCAGCCACTGAGGCCTTGCGCTCTTTTGCAGACCAACCTAAAACTGGTGCAATTATTTCAGCGATTGACTCTGTCAACTCAACTCCATAGTTGTGCGCCTCGAATGCAATGCGCGTACGACGCGAGATGACGTCATCTACCGAACGGGCACCTTCGTGACTTGCCGCATAATAAATCTCGGCCTTGATATATGGAAGATCAGCGGAGAGTCTCTTGGAAAGTGAAGGAGTCTCTTTCACTAACTCTAAGATTTCACTAATCATCGAGCCGTAGCGATTCAGTAAATGTGTAACCGTTTCAACGCTAAGGCCGCTCTCTAATGCGATGCGATCTACCTGTTGCACTAGAGCGAAGTAGCCATCGGCGCCAACGAGAGGTAGTTTGTCAGTAACAGACTCTGAGGTTAGTTTGCGAAGCTCGTTGACGGCAAGGTCAATTACATCTCTGCCCATGATTCGATAGGTCGTATATTTTCCGCCAGCAATACTGACAAAGCCGGGAGCTGGGCGATCAACAGTATGTTCTCGTGAGAGTTTAGTAGTCAATGAATTCTTATTATTTGATACAAGGGGACGAAGGCCGGCATAGGCACCGATAATCTCATCTACATTTATCTGAGGAGTTAATACGCGATTAGCTTGATCTACTATGTACTGCACATCTTCACGGCTTGCAAATGGTTCTGTGCGATCTCCAGTGTATGGCGTGTCTGTAGTTCCGACAATCCACTTATCTGCCCAAGGAATAATAAAGAGCACCGATACCGGTGTTTTAAGGATAATTCCAGCGTCAGATTTAATCGCCGAACCAGGAAGAACAATATGTACGCCCTTTGACATTGTTACGTCATAGCCAGCTTTTAGATCAAACTTCGAATGAAGCTCATCGCTCCAAATTCCTGCGCACATGACGGTGACAGCCGCCTTTATTGAAATGGTTTTCCCACTGACTAAATCTTTTGCAACGACTCCGGTAACGGATTTTCCTTCTCGAATGAGTGATTCGGCGCTTACTCTGGTGGCGATAACCGCCCCATGGCGCGCCGCTGTTCGTGCAACGCTGAGCGTGTGGCGAGCATCATCGACCTGTGCATCAAAGTATTTAATTGCGCCAAGAATGATGTCCGGGCGAAGCGACGGCGCTATTTCATTAATCTGCTTTTGGCTCAAGTGTTTATGCCACGGTAGTGCACGCTGAAAGCCACGCAGGGCATCGTAGAGTGCAAGACCTGCGCCGACGTAGGTGCGCTCTTTAAATTTCTCAGTGAGTGGAAATAGAAATCCAACTGGCTTGACTAAATGTGGGCAGAGTGTTGAGACTAAAAGTTCGCGCTCATGCAAGGCCTCTCGAACTAATTTAAAGTCATACTGCTCGAGATAGCGAAGGCCGCCGTGTATCAACTTACTCGATCGGCTCGAAGTTCCTGCAGCGATATCCTGAGATTCGATCAGGGCAACCTTCAAGCCTCGAGTAGCGGCATCAAGGGCGGCACCGACTCCATTTACTCCCCCACCGATGACTAAAACATCGAAGCTTTCGCTGCCAAGGCTCGTCAGAGCGCTCTCGCGTTGCTCGGGGTTTAAGTTCGATAGAAACATATGCGTTGCATCTCCATTATGGCTTTTGTAGAGTTAAGCCTAACCCAAGAGAGACGAGTTTGCGTCACGTGAGATACATCGGCAGTTTGGATCAGGGTACGAGTAGCACCCGTTTTATGATCTTTGACCATGCCGGAAAAGTTGTAGGTCACCATCAAATTGAGCATCGACAGATACTGCCTCAGGCTGGTTGGGTCGAGCATGATGCCAATGAAATTTGGGAGCGAACTCAAGAAGTTATAACGGCCGCCCTCAAGCAGGCCGATATTTTGGGCTCGGATTTAGCAGCAGTTGGCATCACTAA
>CAXNOC010000056.1:0-4627 GCA_964203745.1 Candidatus Planktophila sp. | reverse complement strand
GCCGAGCCCGGATCAGCTTTTCCAGAGTTCCATGAATCCGGAGCTACCTCTAAATAATGCCACGCAGATTTCGTGGATGCCTCAAGAATATAAAAAACTCTTCCCCCTCCAGGACCAGTATCGCCAATTGTGCACTTTCCACCCTCGGCACATGTGAACGTCCCGACTGAAGCGTTCTTTGCCGGAGATACGTTTGTTACATACGCAGCGTTTGCACTTACCGAGCCGGTGATAAAAAAGAAACCAACGAGGGATACGATTGCAACTGTACGCAGACTTGTAGAGTTAATAAAAACTTTAAACATGAGGACTTCCTTCAATGTGGAGAGACATTTGATCTATTTAATCTCACGTTTTCGTGAACTACCTAACGCAAGGGTAACCCCTCACTCGCGGTAACCACAAAATTTGTTGAGCGCAACGCAGAAAATTCTTTCGTGAGGTTTCTATTTCGTGAGGTTTCTATTTCGTGAGGTTTCTATTTCGTGAGGTTTCTATTTCGTGAGGAACGGAGTTTTGATAATGGCTAAACAATCACCTGCCAAAATTAAAAAACTTGCAGCAGAAGCCAAGCGAGCTGGCGCGGCGGCGAGGGCTGCCAAGAAATCAGCAAAGGATTCAGCGGTTACGAATAGTGACGTCGTAATTGATGCTTACGCCGCCGTTGATGGCACATGGCGCGAATTGGGTCTGTCCGCACCTGCCAGGCATGCTTTAGTTGACGATGGATTGTTTCAATTGAGTGATCTGCGTAAAACCTCACTCGCAGCCATAAAAGAGTTAGATGGCATAGACCCTAATACCATCAGGGTATTGGTTGCAGAAATGAAAAAAGTCGACCTGTCCTTTAGAAAATAACTCAGGCTGGGATATTTTCCAGCAAGATCTCTTTTAAATGCCGAGGTGTCGGAACTCGCCCGGATAAGACAACTTTTCCATCAATGACTAAGGCTGGTGTGGACATAACTCCATATGCTGCAATCGCTGCATAGTCTTCAACTTTTTCAAAAGTAGCATCAATGCCGATATCGGCTACAACTTCATGGGCAATTCGATCGAGGGTGACACAGTTCTTGCATCCTGGGCCGAGAATTTTAATATCCATCTGATTTCCTTATCTCGAGAGCTTTAACTGATTACGCGATATCCAGCGGCAATAACGGCTGCGGCAACCTGCTCTGAGTCGAGTTCAGATGAAGAAGTAATGAGCGCTTCTGCCGCATCTGCGCTGGCCTTTACTTCGGTAACACCAGCTAACTTACCCAATTCGGTATTAACCCTGCCTTCGCAGTGTCCGCACGTCATTCCCTTAATTTTCACCGTTGTTACTGTCATTTATTCCTCTCCAGCATCTTAACTAAGACGATTGATCATAATCTTCATCTGCTCAATTTGAGCAGTCTGGACGCTTATTACATTTTCACCAAATCGCTTAATCTCTGAATTCCGAGCATCTTTTATCATCGTGCTCATGTGTAGTGCGCCATCGTGATGGTTAATCATTCCTTCCAACCATAATAAGTCGAAGTTTGTCCCGGATGCGCTTTCTAAATCAGCTAACTCCTGATCATCGAGCATCCCTCCCATGGAATTCCCCATTGAATGCCCCATATCTATATCTGCATTTGCCTTGCCAAGCCATGATTTCATCTGGATTATTTCTGCCTTTTGTCCATCGCGAATATCAGTTGCTAAAGCAATCAACTCTGCATCTTTGGACCTTGCAATAGCCAGCTCTGAAATATCTACAGCCTGCTGGTGGTGCGGAATCATCATCTGGAGAAACATAATGTCTGCGCCCGATAGATCTCTAGTAGATCGAGTTTGATCTGAATCCATCATTCCAAAACCATGCATCCTAAAGAAACCACCGTCATTATTTCGTGACATACCCATGCCCATTATGATGACGAGAAGTATGACAATTATTCCAGTAAGAATCCCTGTCTTCTTATCGATATTAATCTGCATCTTTTTTCCCTTTCAGAATTATTTAATTATTGCATTAAATAGGTATCCGACAAAAATAATGCCAGATGCGACAACGCCGATAAATGTTGCGAGAAGCTTTACTTTTAGGACTCGGCGCAACAAAATCATCTCAGGTAAACTCAGCGCGACAACTGACATCATGAAGGCGAGCAAGGTGCCCATCGGCAAGCCCTTTTCGTAAAGAGCTTGAACAATTGGCATTACACCGGCGGCATTTGAATACAGTGGAATACCGACCAAAACTGCCAGAATCACGGCAAAGGGATTGTTTGAACCTGCGTAATTTGTAAAGAACTCTGTTGGTACCCAACCGTGAATAGTTGCACCAAGGGCGATCCCGCCGAGCAGATATGGCCAAATCTTTAAAAAGATTGACTTTGCCTCTTCTGCGCCAAGAGCCGTGCGCTCAGAGATCGAGTATCGAGGTTGTGCAAATCCTGATGGTGCATTCACTGATTTTGCAAAAACAAATGGCTCAACCCAGCGTTCAACTTTTAACCTTCCTAGGACTAATCCTGCAGTGATAGCTATCAATAATCCTGATAACAGGTAGAGGGCTGCGATCTTAAAACCGAACATTGTAAACAGGAGGCCTATAGCTATCTCATTAATTAATGGGCTGGCAATGAGAAAACTTAACGTCACTCCGATAGGGACTCCGGCGCCTAAAAAGCCGATAAACACGGGAACTGCGCTGCATGAGCAAAATGGCGTGACTATTCCAGCACTTGCTGCTAAAACGTTGCCTACTCCTTCTCGCTTACCCCCGAGAAGAGCTCTGGTTTTTTCAATCGTAATGAAAGATCGAGCGATAGTCACGGCAAAAGTAATTCCTACCAATAGGAGAGTTATTTTCGTGGCATCGAAAAAGAAGAAGTGGATTGAATCTCCTAGACGGGAAGTTTTGTCTAAACCTATTAAGCTAAAGAGAACGGAGTTCCAAAAACTGTCATTAAATAAGTAAAGCCCGAACCATCCGACGACAATTCCCAGAAGCTTTAAAACTGCTTTAGGGCGGTTTTCGCGTTTGCGCAGGTTAATTGAAATGCTCATAAATCGGCTTTCTAAAACAATCTATCTAGCAGCAGCCTGTACCGCCACAACATGAAGCTTCTGCTTTTTCCTCTACCTTTGCCTCGTTATCTGAACAGCAGATTCCACCTTCGCCAGAGCATGCACATGTGCTCTCAATTAACTCAATCTTTGTATCAGTCATTTCACTCTCCTTTTGGGGCGTTCGCAATGGAACTATTACTACTTTGAGCCTACACCCGAAGTTTGGTGGACTCGGAGAAATTAGGCGCGTTGAGATGCGCTTCACATCCAGGCTGAGTGCCAGCGTAAATTCTGATAGCTACTGAGCTGCGGCAAAGCCCAGTTTTATATCGTTCTTAATATCCTCAATATTTTCTAACCCGATGCTCACGCGGACCATTCCAGGAGTGATTCCAGCTTTTATCTGCTCTTCAGAATTTAGCTGAGAGTGAGTCGTCGATGCCGGGTGAATTACTAGGGATCGAACATCACCGATATTGGCAACGTGACTAAAGAGTTTGAGGCCTTCAACGAATTTGCGTCCAGCCGGTGCCCCGCCTTTTAACTCAAAGGTGAACACAGCGCCAGCACCTTTAGGCGCATACTTTTTGGCTTCGCTATTCCACGGCGAAGATGGAAGTCCTGCATAACTAACATGTGCAACTTCTGGTTGTTTTTCTAACCACTCGGCCAACTCTTGAGCGTTCTGTAAGTGACGGTCCATACGTAAGTTAAGGGTCTCTAAACCATGGGCCAATAGCCATGCATTAAATGGTGAAACTGATGCACCGATGTCTCTCAGCAATTGCAATCTCGCCTTGAATATAAAGGCTAGGTTTGCTCCAAATGCGCCATTTACACCGAGTGTTTGGGCATAGACCAAGTTGTTATAGCTTGGATCGGGTTGGTTAAATCCTGGAAACTTCTGAGGGTCTTTTGCGAAATCAAAGTTACCGGAATCTACGATCGCTCCAACCATCGCGTTGCCATGACCTGATAAGAATTTAGTTGCAGAGTGCGTAACAATGTCGGCGCCATACTCAAAGGGTTTCGTGACATATGGAGTGGCGATGGTGTTATCTACGATCCAAGGAACTCCGGCTTCATGAGCGACTCTGCCAATTGCTTCAATATCTAGAACTGCGCCAAGTGGATTTGATATTCCCTCACCGAAAAACGCTTTGGTGTTTGGACGCACTGCTTTTCGCCAAGCATCCATGTTCCCTGTGTCATTTACAAAAGTGACCTCTATGCCGTACTTGGGAAGGGTGTAGTTAAATAGATTAAATGTGCCACCATAAACATTAGAGCTAGAGACAACGTGATCCCCGGCTTGAGCAACGTTCATAATCGCAAAGGCAGTTGCCGTCATTCCGGAGGCCACCAAAAGAGCTGCTACTCCGCCTTCCAGTGCTGCAATTCGCTGTTCGACTGCATCCTGCGTTGGATTGTTTATACGTGTGTAAACATTTCCAGCCTCTGCAATACCAAAGAGATTTGCCGCATGTTGGGTATCACGGAACTGATAGGCCGTTGTCTGATATATCGGCAATGAACGCGAACCGGTCGTTGGGTCGGGGGTCTGACCTGCATGGATTTG
>CAXNOC010000055.1:0-5010 GCA_964203745.1 Candidatus Planktophila sp. | reverse complement strand
GTCTTGTGTGGAACTGCAGAGCCTTTTTCAACGCCAGCTGCCTTCAAGATAAGGCGTGATGCTGGAGGTGTCTTAAGGATGAATGTGAAAGAGCGATCTTCGTAGACAGTGATCTCTACTGGAATGATCTGACCCTTTTGAGCTTCGGTCGCGGCGTTGTAAGCCTTAACGAACTCCATGATGTTGACACCGTGCTGGCCAAGGGCAGGACCTACTGGTGGAGCAGGAGTTGCTGCGCCAGCTTGGATCTGCAACTTGATGAAGCCGGTTGCCTTCTTCTTTGGTGCCATTTCTGTTCCTCTTTTTTCTTTTCGTTATCTAGGGTAATTAAATCTTTTGTACTTGTGCGAATGAAAGCTCTACGGGTGTTTCACGTCCGAAGATTGATACAAGAACCTTGAGCTTTGCCTGCTCTGGCATGATCTCTGAAATCGATGCTGGAAGCGTTGCAAATGGACCATCCATAACGGTTACTGACTCGCCGATTTCAAAGTCAATCAGACGGATATCAACTTTGTCTGACTTCTTAACTGGGCGTGGTGCCAAAATCTTTTCAACTTCATCCATGCTCAATGGGCTTGGATGATGGGCGTTACCAACGAAACCAGTAACTCCAGGAGTATTGCGAACAGCCGACCATGATTCATCAGTCAGATCCATGCGTACTAATACATAACCAGGATAGATATTGCGCTTTACCATTTTGAAAGCGCCGTTCTTGAGCTCTTTAACCTCTTCTTCAGGAACTTCAATCTGGAAGATGTAATCCTCCATATTTAAAGATTGAATACGAGTTTGAAGGTTGCCCTTAACTTTCTTTTCATAACCTGCATAAGAATGGACTACATACCAATCACCAAGAGCCGTGCGCAGCGTGCGACGGAACTCTGCATTTGGATCGTTCTCATCGGATTCGATGTCGCCATCTTCATCTGATGCGAGCGCGAGTTCAGGCTCAGTAGATGTTGTGGAATCTGCAACAACATCTTCAATTACCTCAACTGGAGATGCAATCTCTGTTGCCGAGGCGGCAAGAGCTGCCTCAAATGCATCAGGCTTCTGTGTATCTAGGTTCTGCTCTTCAGTCATTTCTCTTCCTTATCCAAATACCCAGAAAACGATCTTTGTTAGAACAAGATCGAGAAGGGAGACAACTGCAATGATGAAAGTTACGAATACCAATACAACGGCCGTGTAGGTCGTTAGCTGGTTACGGGTTGGCCAAACAACCTTCGTTAGCTCGTTTGTAACTTGGCGGTAGAAAAGACCGACGCGCGCAAATAGACCGAGCTTCTCGGCTACTTGTTCAGTTGGTTCTGTCATCGTCATTTCCTTTTCTCGTCAACGTTCTTTTTCTTCTTGGCGTACTTTTCTGGAACAACTTGCAGGGCAGGAGGGACTCGAACCCCCAACCGGCCGCTTTGGAGACGGCAACTCTAGCCAATTGAGCTACTGCCCTTCGCACGGGGGCATGGCAAAACCATAGGGAAAAGCAAACCCTCGTGAGCGTTGAAGTGTAGAGGTTAGGAGGGGCTTAGGTCTAACTCACATCGCAGATAAGGCAGACTGGGGCCATGAGTTCACGGATATCCTCTCGAATCGCGGCAATCGCCGAATCTGCCACCTTGGCCGTTGATGCCAAGGCCAAGGCCCTAAAAGCGCAGGGGCGTCCCGTTATCGGCTTCGGTGCAGGTGAGCCTGATTTTCCGACTCCCGATTACATTGTTGAGGCTGCAGCTGCAGCGACCCATGTTGTAGCCAACCACCGCTATACACCGACACCAGGGTTGCCAGAACTTCGAGAGGCAATTGTCGTAAAGACAAAGCGAGACTCACATTATGAAATTACATCGGATCAAGTATTAGTTACTAACGGTGGCAAGCAGGCCGTGTACCAAGCATTTGCAACAATCATCGATGAGGGTGACGAGGTTCTTTTGCCTTCTCCATTTTGGACAACATATCCAGAGTGCATCAAGTTAGCTGGCGGCATTGGCGTAGAAGTATTTGCCGATGAGAGTCAAAATTATTTAGTGACAGTTGAGCAGTTAGAAGCTGCCCGTACTGAAAAGACAAAAGCAATTCTCTTTTGCTCCCCCTCTAATCCAACTGGCTCTGTTTATTCTTTTGAACAAGTTAAGGCGATCGGTGAATGGGCGCTGAAAAATAATATCTGGGTAATTTCAGATGAGATTTACGAGCACTTGTTATACGACGGCGCTACTGCACCAAGCATGCCAGTCGTCGTGCCCGGACTTGCCGACACCTGCATTATTTTGAACGGTGTTGCAAAGACATATGCAATGACTGGCTGGCGTGTTGGCTGGATGATTGGACCTAAAGATGTCATCAAGGCTGCGACAAATCTCCAGTCTCATTTAACATCAAATGTTTCAAATGTTTCACAACGCGCTGCAATCGCAGCTGTTAGCGGGGATTTATCTGCCGTTCACACAATGGGTGAGGCTTTCAATCGCCGGCGTGCGCTAATTGTCGGACTGCTCAATGAGATTCCTGGTTTCAACTGCCCAACCCCTACTGGTGCTTTCTATGTTTATCCATCGGTTAAAGGCGTGCTTGGCACAACTATTCGTGGGAAAACTCCAAAGACTTCGGCTGAACTCGCAACGTTATTGCTTGAAGAGGTTGAGGTTGCCGCAGTTCCTGGTGAGGCCTTTGGACCCTCTGGTTACCTTCGTTTTTCCTATGCAACCAGCGATGCCGATATTGTTGAAGGCATCGGGCGAATTAAGAAGCTTCTTACAGAAGGTTAAATCTCGATTCCAACTAGATTTACTTCGGGAACCAAAGTTATTCCAAAGGTGCTTTGCACTTGATTTCGCGCGTGCTTAGCAAGGGCTGCGATATCAGAGGCCGTGGCTGTACCGGAGTTAGTAAGAGCTAATACGTGCTTGGTAGAAATGCGTGCGCCACCGATTTCATCACCTTTGTGAACTCCAGAATTCTCAATTAACCATGCGGCAGAGACTTTTACGCGGCCATCGGTCAGTGGCCACTTAGGGGCTGCATTTGGAAGTCCATCGGCTGCTTGCTGGGAAATAATAGGGTTAGTAAAAAAAGAGCCAGCAGACCATGAATCATGATCTTCGGCAACTAAAAGCATTCCTTTATTTCCACGAAGTTCCATTACTGCGGCGCGACAAGCGACGACAGATGCCTTGTCACCAATCTCTATCTCTAGTTTCTTTGCAAGTTCGAGATATGTAATAGGTGATGTTGACTCACCAATTCGAAGTTGAAATGCAACATCTAAAACAACATAGCGACCAGGGTGGGCTTTAAAATATGAGTTTCTATATGAAAATTCGCATTCAGCGTTTGTGAAAGTTTTAATGGCTTTGCTTTCACGGTCATACGTACGTACGCGCGTAATAAACTCGCTTACTTCGTGGCCATAGGCACCTATGTTTTGAATCGGAGCAGCGCCCACGGTGCCAGGAATTCCGCTCAATGTTTCAAGGCCGGCAAAGCCTCGGGCGATGGAAGTTACAACAAAAGAATCCCAGTTTTCACCGGCGCCGATAGTTAGCGTTGCTCCACTGCAGGCATCGACTTCGGATTCAACACTGTTATTTGCAATATGAATCACCGTGCCAGTAAAACCGTTATCGGAAATTAAAACATTTGTTCCGCCACCGATAATTAAAATAGGTGAATCTCCAGCTGCCTCGATTGCCGAAATTATTTCAGATTCACTCGTTACATGAACTATCGAAGTCGCTGGCCCGCCAACGTGAAGGCTGGTGTACTTAGATAGCTTGTCCATGGCTAAAGATTAGCGACGCGGGGATAAAATTGCGCTTTTACCTCTAAAGCGCTCCAAAATACGATCGTAATTCTTCTTGGACTGCGCCTCACGATAATCAGGGTCAACATCGTGATAGCCATGGTGGCGTCCCTGTTGTAGCGGCAATGTCATCTGTAATAGGCGTCCACCAGTTTGGCGAAGTTTGAGAGAGAACTCGATATCGGCGTTTCGATAATAAATGGCACGTGGGTTAAAACCACCTGTTTCTACTACCGCTTCACGGTTAAGGGCTAAGAAGTATGAAAACAGAACATCGACTTCGCCATCGCCTTTATCATCGACACTGCGCCATTCATCGTCAGTATTAACTAATCCCCCGCGCCAACCAACTGCAACGTATTCACCTTCATCTAATTGAGCTATAACAGGTGAAATCGCATCGCCAGTAAAGCTTGTCGATGGATCCATGATTACTAAGTATTTGCTCTTGATCTTTGTCAGTAAGGCATTTGCGCAATCGCCCCAACCTGCACCCGGTGCAACTGCGAATAGATATGTGCGTGAGTCCATTTCCCCAACAAGAGCGCCAGGATCTCCGATAGAAAGTATGACAATTCCACAATCGCTGTTGGCTTTGATTAAGCGCACTGATTCGAGGGCATCATCGGTGAAGCCTTCAACGATGATTGCAACTGTTGTCTCTTTCTCTAAATCAATTGGGCGGATATCACGGGCGTAAGCCAAGGTAATAAATGCCGCTTTTTCTATGAGTTCATACCCGCTGGCAACATCTACGACTTCAAATCCCGCGTTTGCGATTGTGTTTCGCAGGGCATCGGCGAGTGCAAAATCTTTATTCTCGCGAGCGATCAGTCGTGCTTCGGCAAAGGCAATAACTTCATCGGGAATACTCATTTAATTACTACGGCCTTTGCCATTCCTAAGACTTTTACGCCGGCCGATGTCGCCACACACTCTAATTTAATGCGCTTTCCATCAACTTCAGTAACCGTTGCAGTAACTGTTAAATCAACTTTTTCACCAGCTGGCACAATGACCGGCTTTATAAAACGAGCCGAGAACTCTTTAACGTGAGCACTTCCGCCGGCCCACTCAGAGATAAATGTTCCAACAAGTGCCATAGTTAACATTCCATGGGCAATTACATTAGGAAGCCCTACCGATAAAGCGAACTCTTCTTTCTGATGAATTGGATTTTGGTCTCCGCTTGCATCTGCATA
>CAXNOC010000054.1:0-5172 GCA_964203745.1 Candidatus Planktophila sp. | reverse complement strand
CCCGTAGGAGTCTGGGCCGTGTCTCAGTCCCAGTGTGGCCGGTCGCCCTCTCAGGCCGGCTACCCGTCGTCGCCTTGGTGAGCCATTACCTCACCAACAAGCTGATAGGCCGCGAAGTCATCTTCAACCGAAAAACTTTCCAGATCAGCAGATGCCTGCCGATCTCGTATCCGGTATTAGCCCCGGTTTCCCGGAGTTATCCCAGTGTTGAAGGTAGATTCTTCACGTGTTCCTCACCCGTTCGCCGCTAATCCATCCCCGAAGGGATCTCATCGCTCGACTTGCATGTGTAAAGCACGCCGCCAGCGTTCGTCCTGAGCCAGGATCAAACTCTCCATAGAAAGTTTTATCTGGCGTACAGACAAACAAACTAACGTTTATTTTGTCTTATATCCAAAGGAAATCAACGGGTATAACTTTTAACAGTCATACCTCATTGAAGTATTTGTTTGCCAGTGGGTATTTATCAAAAACCAGTGCAGAACAATGGTTTTTCGCTATTTAAAGCATGTCAAATAGAGCCACTTGATGGCATATATTGCATTGACTTATAGCACGCTGTTGAGTTCTCAAGGTACGGATGCGCACTGGTCCTAGGATTTCTCCTATTTTCAGGGCAGACCGGCAAATCTAGTCCATATGGGCGGCACGGTCAAACTGGGCCAATTCCACGAACTAGAGCTGATAGTCGATGCTGTTCGGCCTAAATCGTCCGATTCACAACAAGAGCGTAACTATAACCCGCGCTCACAAGCGGGTCAAATCGCCTATTCGATGCAATTTAAGGAATCAGGACGTCAATCATCAATCGAAATTCCATTAGCGGGCTAGGCTTTTTGGAGCTATTAAGCAAATCCAGGGATTTCCTAGATAAGTTCTACAGCGGCCAAGTCCCGCTTGCCCTTGCGCAAAACCGCGTATTTGCCGCATAGAAACTCATCTTTTGTCGGTGCATAATCCTCGGAAGTGACCTTCTCATTATTGAGATATGCGCCACCATCTTTAACTACGCGTCGTGCAGCTGATTTTGAATCTACGACACCAGTTGCTGCTAAGAGATCGACCCATGTTGGGATTTCTTGATCCGAAGTGATCGTTACACGAGGAAGCTCAGCTAAAGCGCTTGCAAGAGTTGCTTCATCGAGCTCTTTAAGTTCGCCCTGTCCAAATAATGCACGAGCTGCGGCCTCTACGCGAATAGTTGTTTCGCCACCATGTACAAGAGTTGTTAATCCTCGAGCAAGTTCGCGATGAGCCTCGCGCAGACCAGGATTTTCTTCATGCGATTTGGCTAGTAGTGAAATCTCTTCATGCGATAGAAATGAAAAGACTTTAAGAAAATTAATAACATCTTTGTCCTCGGTATTTAACCAGAACTGGAAAAAAGCATAAGGTGAAGTCATTGAAGGATCTAACCAAATGCTGCCACCTGCAGTCTTGCCAAACTTAGAGCCATCGGACTTTGCTAACAATGGAACGGTTAATGCGTGCGCACTCCCCGACTCGACTCGACGAATTAAATCAAGACCTGCAACTATGTTGCCCCACTGATCTGAACCGCCAAGTTGTAGTGTGCAGTTATTTCGACGGAAGAGTTCAAGGTAGTCATATGATTGTAGAACTTGGTATGAGAACTCGGTGTATGAAATTCCACCGGCCTCTAAGCGCGCCGATACGGATTCTTTAGATAACATTTGATTTACCGAGAAATGCTTTCCGATATCGCGCAGGAATTCAATTGCACTTAACGGCGCAGTCCAATCAAGGTTGTTAACTACAATGGCTGGGTTGACCTTAGTATCGAAATCTAAAAATGCCGAAACCTGCTTGCGAATTCCTTTGACCCATCCCTCTACAACTTCATTGCTGTTGAGTGTGCGCTCGTCATTTCGCCCACTTGGATCTCCCACTAAACCGGTGGCTCCGCCAACTAAAGCGATTGGATTGTGGCCAGCTAATTGAAAGCGACGAAGAACTAGAAGAACAACGAGATTACCCACGTGCAATGAAGGCGCCGTTGGATCAAAGCCGATGTATAGGGTCAACGGCTTTTTAAGTGCCTCAGTGAGCGCCTTTTCATCGGTGGATTGCGCAATGAGGCCACGCCAGCGTAAGTCTTCGAATAAGTTCATGAACGCATCATCTCCATAAAGCTAGTTTGCTTGCTGGTAATTAACTGCAATTGAGCAAGGTTGGATTTCTTAGCCGCTTTAATCTGCTCAGCCACAAGCTCTGGTGCTGTGCCACCTGCGGTTGTTCTGGAATTGAGTGCCCCGTGAACGGTTAACACGTCCCTCACACCCTCATCTAAATCGATGTGAATAGCTAGAAGTTCGGAATTAGTGAGTTGATGAAGTTGGCGATCGGTGGATTCACAAAGTGCAACACATGCTCCCGCTGCTTCGTGGGCTACGGCAAATGGAATCTTCTTGAGTACCAGGTAGTCAGCGATCTCGGTTGCTAATGAGAAGCCAAGAGGTGCGGCCAACGCCATTTTTTCGCGATCAAATTCAGTCGTTGCAATCATTCCTGTAACTGCAGGAAGGAGAACAAGTAACGTATCGATGCTATCAAAGAGGGGTTCTTTATCTTCTTGCAGGTCGCGGTTATAGGCAAATGGCAAACCTTTAAGCATTGTCATTACCGAAACCAGATTTCCAATTAAACGTCCTGATTTACCCCGAGCCAACTCGGCAATATCGGGATTCTTTTTCTGCGGCATGATCGATGATCCAGTTGAATACGCATCAGAGACTTTTGCCCACGCAAACTCACTCGAGGCCCAAAGTGTCCACTCTTCACCAATACGTGAGAGATGAACGCCGACAAGAGAGAGAATAAAGAGAGCTTCTGCAACATAGTCTCGATCGCTCACGGCATCGATACTGTTAGCGAAAGTTGAGTTGAAACCTAACTCTTTTGCTGTCGCAGCAGGATTAAGTGGAAGTGAGGATCCAGCTAACGCTCCCGCACCGAGTGGGCTAACTGCTGAGCGCTCCAACCAATCATCAATTCGATCTAAATCACGAGCAAATGCGTGAGCATGTTTTGCTAACTCGTGGCCAAATGAAACTGGTTGCGCATGCTGAATGTGTGTAAAACCTGGAGCGCTGTCATGGACATACTCCTGCGCCTTATCTAAAATCGCAACCTGCAAAGATGTAATCAGTGTTGCAATTTCAAGGATGTGATCGATTGCAAAGAGTCTTAGATCAGTCGTTACTTGATCATTGCGCGAGCGTCCTGCGCGCAAAAATCCACCAACAGCGCCTAATTTCTCGGTCAAACCACGTTCGAGTGCGCTGTGAACATCTTCATCCTCTGGCAATGGCGCAAAATCACCTGAAGCGACTTCAGCAGATAGCTCATCCAACGCCTCTTTAATGGCCTCTGCGCTGTGCGCCGAGATTATTCCGCTGGCATGCAGGATACGTAGATGCGCGATGGAGGAGCGAATGTCGTAAGGGGCTAATCGCCAGTCAAAATCGACGCTTCGCGAAAGAGCAAAGGTTGAATCCGCGTTACTTTGAGAGAAACGTCCACCCCACAGCGCCATCTATTTTTTCCCAATCGTAGACTTTGAATATGCGAGCAATTCTTTCGCTAATTGGGCGCCACCGGTGGCTTTCTTGGATACAAGAATAATCGTGTCGTCACCGGCGATGGTACCTATAACACCTGTTAGATCTGCATGATCTAGAGAGCTAGCTAAGAACTGCGCGGCTCCAGGAGGTGTGTGAATAACGGCCAAATTAGCACTGTGATCGACGGAGAGAATGAGCTTTGAAGGCATGGGCGATACGCGAGCAAGAGCGTCATCGGTGCTTCCAGATATTTGATAGATCGATTCACCGGATTTGGAGCGCGCCCGTACCGCACCAATCTCTTCCAGGTCTCGGCTAGCGGTAGCTTGAGTAACGGCATAGCCAGATTTCTTTAGCAAGGTGACTAAATCAGATTGAGAGTGAACTACACCCGACTCAATCAAGGCGATGGCTTTGGCTCTGCGTGCTGAAACGCTTTTAGTTGACATCGGCCATGACCTTTCTAAAAGTTCTAATGAAGGTAGCGATTTGAGCAGTAGTCACTGTCAGTGCTGGCGCAATACGAATAGTTGTTGCCGTCGGCGCATTGACCAAGACACCATTATTTCGCAACGCAACTAAAACATCGTGAGCAATCGGCGTTGTTAATTCAATCGCTAGCAAAAGGCCAGCGCCTCGTACTTCACTCACGCCAGGAATCAAAGCGACCTCTTGCATTATCTTCTTTTCATGTCTTTTGACTGCCACCATCAATTGATTTTTTTCAATGAACTTAATTGTTGCAAGAGATGCTGCAGTAGTTACAGGATTTCCACCAAAGGTAGATCCGTGGTCTCCGGGTTGGAACAAATAAGAAGATGCCCCACAAGCGATCATGGCCGATAGAGGAAGTCCCCCACCTAAAGCCTTCGCTAAAGTAATAACATCCGGAGTAATTCCAGAGTATTCATAACCAAACCAATCTCCAGTTCGGCCCATCCCAGTTTGAACGCAATCTAAAACCATAAGCGCTCCCGTGCGATCACAGATATCTCGAATCCCTGCCAGATAATCTGCCGGTGGCACAACTACTCCAGCCTCCCCCATAATCGGTTCGATGATTACCATCGCAGTTTTTTTAGTTACTGCGCGATTCATAGCCTCGATATCACCGAACTCAACGTGCTTGATAGCTTTAAGAAGGGGCAAGAAAGGCTCGCGTTTAGAGGGCTGTCCAGTTAAAGACAGAGCCCCCATCGTGCGTCCGTGAAATGCACCGCGTGCTGCAACTATGCGCTGGCGGCCAGTTCGGCGAGAAAGTTTAATCGCCGCTTCATTAGCTTCGGCACCTGATTGAGCGAAAAATACTTTTGCGTCTGGATCCCCTGTCATGCTTTTTAGTTTCTGCGCCAATTCAACTACATTGGGATGAGCGTAGAAATTGCTCACATGTCCCAAAACTCCTACCTGTTTAGTTACTGCTTTAACTATTGCGGGGTGGGCATGGCCGAGTGCATTAGTTGCAATTCCACCAAGAAGATCTAAGTAACTCTTCCCATCGGCATCTTTAACGACCAATCCTTTTCCACTAACGAGTGCTATCGAAGGTGCACCATAAGTGTTTTGAAGAGATTGCGACCACTCGTCT
>CAXNOC010000053.1:0-5321 GCA_964203745.1 Candidatus Planktophila sp. | reverse complement strand
TACAGCGCCTTTCCGCTCCTATGTAACTTCGTCGCAACTGATGGATATTTGCCCCGGCAGTTAACTAAGCGCGGACACCGATTAGCTTTCTCAAATGGAATACTTCTGCTATCTGGTGGCGGAATCTTCCTTGTGTTATTCACCGCAGGATCTGTCGAGCACCTTGTGGCTTTCTACGCTCTAGGAGTATTTACTGGTTTCTGTCTTGCAGGTTTTGGCATGACTCGTCACGCACTACGTAACCGTACCGGTGCTTGGAGAGCGAAGGTCTTTATTAATGGTCTCGCTGGCTCAATTTCACTAATTATCGTAATAATCTTTTCAGTTGTGAAATTTACCGAGGGCGCTTGGTTGGTTTTAATTACTGCGCCAATATTAGTAATGACCTTTCTTCGTTTGCGTCGACAGTACACCCGTGAACAAGAGGCACTATCGGTAAAAGAGCATCAAAAACGTGCAACTTCGATTTTGCGCCATGATGTAACAGTCCTTGTAGACAGCGTCGATATCGCCACTGTGGGAGCGATTCGATATGCACGCAGTCTTAATCCTCGTAATCTCACTGCCGTTCATTTTGTTATCGATGATCGACGTGCCGAAGATATTCAGGCGGCATGGGCTGCATCAGAGGCTGTAGATGATGTGACTCTAGAGCTCATTGATTGCCCAGATAGACGTTTAGCTAACTCAGCCCTCGACTATGCAATTCGCATGACTGAAAAGGCTGATGTTGAACTCACATTATTGCTACCCCGTCGTTCATATTCGGGTTTCTTAGGTCGATTACTTCACGATCAAACCGCCGAACAAATTGCAGCACCTATCTCTCAACTTCCTCGAGTTGTTGCAACTATCGTTCCTTTCGATGTCGATCGCATTACTTCATCGGCAAATATCGAAGTCCACCATTTACACGATGTAAAAACGGGAGCTCCGGTCGTGGTGCCTACAGTTCCGAAGGTAACGGCCCCAATGAACATCGAACCAGTTAGCCATTACGCTGAAAACATAACCGCGATCGGTGAAATTCAGTGGCGAAAGCGCGCTCAAGTGCAGGGGCGTGTAACTTCAATCAGGACCGCTCCTCGTGGTGCAGCGCCTACGTTACAAGTTGAAATTTGGGATGAAACTGGCGGTGTTTCATTACAGTTCTTGGGGCGTCGTGAAATCGCAGGACTAGAAGTTGGATCACAAATGCGTGCTGAGGGAATGGTCGGTGAAGAAGAGGGATCGATGGTAATTCTTAATCCTTCTTACGAACTCCTTGTATAAAGCTTTTTAATATTGCAGAACACTCTTCAGCTAATACTCCGCTACGTACTTCGACGGTAAATAATGATCGAGGATCTCGCAATAGATCCCAAACCGAGCCCACGGCACCGGCTTTTTCATCCCATGCACCAAAGACCACAGTAGAGATGCGCGATTGCGCTATGGCACCAGCGCACATAGCGCACGGTTCGAGCGTGATAATAATTGTGTGATCCTCTAAACGCCACTGCCCCGTAGTTTGCGAAGCTCTGCGCAAAGCAACTATCTCAGCGTGCGCTGTTGGATCATTATGTAGTTCGCGTTCGTTGTGGCCAGTAGCAATAATCTCACCATCTTTATTAATGATAATTGCTCCAACCGGAACATCCCCGCTTACAAGGGAATTTTGCGCAACAGCTAAAGCTGCGCGCATTAACTCTTCATCACTCACAGTTGTAAGAGCTCTGCAAACTGATCGCCAAAGCCAAGTCGATTAGCTATCGCCTCTAACTGTTCATCTGGAAATAACTCTGAATCGTCGCAAAGCGCCGAGATTTCCATCCCGTTCATTCCTAAGTCAGATAAAATCTCAATATGTCCGATTGGATTTGAATCGTCATCATCTTCTGGCATAGGTAAATCTGCAATCTCTAGCAACTCTTCCGCCACTGGATAATCTAATGCGCACGTTGCATCGCTTAGAAAGAGAGAGATGTGCGAACCGAGGACGCGAATCAATATAAAAAACTCTTCGTCGATTGAGATTAACGCAATTGCGCCGCCATTTGTCTGTTGTGATTTTAAGCTTGTAATAATTTGAGCGATATCTGTTGGATCTGGAAGTAATCCGAGTGTCCAGCGGCCATCTTCATGCCAAGCGGCCACGGCGATATCTAATTCATTTGTGACGCTGCTTACTTTTGAAATCGAATCCGGCACATCATCGAGGGCATCAAACTCTTCGATGTCGTCTACAAGCTCTTCCTCGAATTCAGCCATACGCTCATAGTTCCACTCATTGGAAAGGAATGAAAGCCCTGTAAGGTAAGGGGCATGAAAGTACACGTCGCAGATCACCCATTAATTGCCCACAAATTGACGGTTCTACGCGATGTACGAACCGATTCGCCGACGTTCCGCCGCCTCGTTGAAGAGCTAGTGACTCTCCTAGCCTATGAAGCAACTCGAGATGTTCGCACACATTCAGTTTCAATTACGACTCCAGTTACTAAGACCACAGGATTAAAGATGGCCGAGCCTCGCCCTGTTGTTGTGCCGATCTTGCGCGCAGGTCTTGGAATGCTTGAGGGTATGAGCAAGTTGATTCCAACTGCCGAAGTGGGCTTCCTAGGAATGGTCCGTGATGAAAAAACTCTCCAAGCGAGCACTTATGCCAATCGCCTTCCAGATGACTTATCAGGACGCCAAGTATTTGTACTAGATCCAATGCTTGCAACTGGCGGCACACTTATCGCAGCTTTTCATTACTTAATTGATCTAGGTGCAAATGACATTACCGCTATCTGCATCTTGTCGGCACCTGAAGGAATTGCGGCGGTAGAAAAAGAGTTTTCATCTAGTGCCGTTCCCATCACAATCGTTACTGGCGCACTTGATGAGAGACTTAATGAAAATGGTTACATTGTTCCGGGTCTGGGCGATGCCGGCGACAGATTATATGGAGTTGTATAAATGGCATCGACGTCACCAGGATATGGAATAACAATCCGTATTGAAGGCCCTCCCTCTTCACAGCCTGTAGCTCTTGCAACAACAGTGATCTCCGGAGCGGGAGCAACAATAACCGCCCTCGATGTTGTCGAGTCTCTTCTAGAAAAAGTCGTCATCGACGTAACTTGCGACACGATTGACTCTGCTCATGCAGATGAGATCACAATTGCGCTTTCAAAAAATCCAGAGTTAACAGTTCGTAAAGTAAGCGATCGAACATTTCTTTTGCACCTTGGCGGAAAGATTGAAGTAACTTCAAAAGTCCCATTAAAGACTCGTGATGATTTATCGCGTGCCTACACACCTGGTGTGGCTCGAATCTGCCAAGCGATCGTCGATGATCCATCCGATGCTAGGCGCCTGACAATTAAGCGAAATACTGTCGCAGTTGTGACCGATGGATCGGCCGTGTTGGGTCTTGGCAATATCGGACCTGCCGCGGCGCTTCCTGTCATGGAGGGCAAAGCCGCCCTGTTTAAGCGCTTTGCAGATGTAGATGCCTGGCCAGTCTGCCTTGATACCCAAGATGTCGATGAAATCGTCCGTACCGTTCAGTTAATCGCTCCTGTGTATGGCGGCATTAATTTAGAAGATATCTCAGCGCCACGTTGTTTTGAAGTTGAACGACGCTTGCGCGAACTACTAGATATCCCTGTCTTTCACGATGATCAGCATGGAACTGCAATTGTTGTCCTGGCTGCACTTCGTAACTCTCTTAAATTAGTTAACAAGAATTTAAGTGATGTCAAAATTATTCTTATTGGTGTTGGCGCTGCAGGTAATGCAATCGCCCGCTTGTTAGTTCTAAATGGCGCAAAGAATATTATTGGGTTTAACCATCATGGCGTAATCACTAGAGATATGAAGTCTCCGGATTCAATGCAGCAGTGGTTTATCGATACAAGTAACCCAGATAATTTCACTGGCGACATTGCCGGTGCAATGAAGGGTGCCGATGTGTTTATCGGAGTTAGCGCCCCTAACGTAATCACCGAATCCGACGTGGCCTCCATGGCAGCTGGTTCGATTATCTTCGCCCTTGCTAATCCAGATCCTGAGATCGATCCCATCATTGCGCGCAAATATGCAACAGTTGTTGCAACCGGTCGTAGCGACCAACCAAATCAGATTAATAACGTCTTGGCCTTCCCTGGAATCTTCCGTGGTCTCCTTGATGCCAATGCTCACAAGATTACGGATCAATTATTGGTGGCAGCGGCCGAAGCTATTGCAGATTGCGTATCGCCTGAGCAACTCAATGCATCATTTATTGTGCCGAGTGTCTTCGACCCAAATGTCACTAAGGCGGTTGCTGCTGCAGTAAAGAAGTCAGTGTGATTGAGCTAGCCGCATCTTTTGATGCTCAATTATCCACGCTCGCCCCGTATCTGATCTATCTGATAACTGGCGCAATTATCTTCTTTGAAACCGCCGTTCTGTTTGCATTCTTCTTGCCCGGGGACTCAATTCTCTTTAGCGCAGGTTTAGTGGCTGCAGCACATGGTGATGTAAATATTGTGATTCTTATCAGTGTAATTTTTATAGCCGCTTTTTTTGGCGATCAAATCGGTTTCGTTTTAGGTCGATTAGTTGGCCGTCCATACCTAGAAAAACATGATTCCCCACGGATGAAGGCCATGATCGCCCGCTCTGAAAGATTCTACGAGCACACTGGTTGGTGGGCAGTTGTTGCCGCTCGATTCTTCCCGTGGATTCGAACATTCGTTCCGCCTATTGCAGGTGCCTCAAAGATGAATTACTACAAATTCTTATCAGCTAATGCTTTAGGCGCACTCTTATGGGGAGTCGGAATAACTTTGGCTGGATATTACGCCGCCACCTTGCCGTGGGTAAAGACATGGTCCTATGCGATTGCGGCTTTCTTTATCTGTGCCTCGCTGGTTTCCGCACTCGTGAACTACTTACGCCACCGGCGATAACTCCCGCATAAGTCATAACAATTCCAGTCACCAAGTAAGCACTTACGTGAACCCCATCGGTAGGGGAAACTAAATCAATCACAAGTGAGCCAACTAATTGTCCGCCGACACTAAAGAGTGTGAACGTTAGAACGCCTAAGTGTTGAACTATCGTAGATGTGAAGGCAATGTAAATAACCCCTATTACTCCACCGGTATAAATCCACCAAGGACCATTCGGTAAGGCTACAAAATGAGTGCGTCCCGTTGCGACTCCAACAAGAATTAGAATAAGTAGAAGTGATGTGCCAGTAACAAAGTTCAGAAGTGATGTCGTAAAACTTTGGTGTGAGTATTCATTGATCTGACCATTCAGAGCGCGTTGCACCCCGACAACGGCACCAGCAATACCTCCGGCAG
>CAXNOC010000052.1:0-5335 GCA_964203745.1 Candidatus Planktophila sp. | reverse complement strand
GAGCCAAATCAACCCTCTTCAGTTGATCGAATTCGTGAGCTTGAATCTCAGTTAGCCGATCTACGTTCACGCCGCGACATTACGGGTTTGAGTAAAGAAGAGTTTGAAATCCTTGCCACAGAAACTGCGATGGCGATGATTAAATCGGCCCAAGCTCGTGAGAGCAAAGCACATGCAATATCTTCTCGATTGGTAGCAGAGACAAATCGCATAACAACAGAGGAAATTGAAGCCGCCGATGCAAAGGCTCGCGCAATTCTTACCAGCGCTGAGAGCCGTGGACGCAAATATATTTCAACGGCCGAAGATGAAGCTGGGCAAATGGTCGCTGCCGCCGAATCCGAAGCCGAAGCTATTATCGAATCTAAGAAGCGCGAAGTTGCATCACTAGCAACTTCAGCTCGTCGCGAAGGCGAGCGAATTATTAGTGATGCCACAAATGAAGTTTCTAATTACCGCCAGTGGCTAACAGGCGTGATGGCAGAGGCTGAGCGCCTGTACAGAATTCAGACACAGTCCTTAGATGCGGCTCAATCGGCAATCCTGCAATCTCGCGCCCGATTAGAAACGGCATTTAATCATTTAGCTGAATTACAAAAAAGCGTCGTAGAAAATTTGAATGCAGATAATACAATTATTAACACTGGCCCCATAAAGGTAACGAGTGAGCGAACTAAAACTGCAATAAGCGCACCCAAGAAAGCAGCAAAGAAGCCGGTAAAGAGTTCTGGTGCAAAGAAATCCGCCCCACGTAAGTAGTTAGTTATGGCCACAGCTCGCGGTATCCGATACATCCCGGCCATCGATGGACTGCGCGGTCTGGCAGTTGTTGCAGTCATGCTCTATCACTTGGGATTTACTTGGATACCTGGTGGTTTCTTAGGGGTTGATCTCTTCTTTGTAATCTCTGGCTACGTCATCACCCGTTTACTTCTTGATTCCATTGCACGCAGTGGCGGTCTTGACCTTCGCGCTTTCTATAAGGCACGCATTCGGCGTTTATTTCCGCCTCTTATCTTCATGATCATTGCTACATCTATCTATATCGGCATCTGGGCACCTGAAACCATGCGCCGTTTTGTGAGCGACTCTCCATTTTCACTTGCGGGTGTAATGAACTGGTGGTTAGTTTTTCGCCACACTGATTACTTTGATTCAATTTCTCGCCCCCCTCTTTTACAACATACGTGGTCTCTCGGCGTAGAGGCCCAGTTTTACCTTTTATGGCCTTTGATTTTGCTTTTAACTGTGCGCTACTTAGGCAAGAGGAGAATCCCTGGGGCTGCGCTTTTTATCGCTGCAGTCTCTGGAATTACTCTTCTCGTTGTCTCCTTTCAAGTCGATGCCGCAAGCGCATCGCAGATCAGCCATGTCTATTTTGGTACTGATACGCACAGCATCGGATTATTTTTGGGTGCGGCTTTAGCTGTTAGTTGGATTCCTCAAAATCTAAATGAGGATGTTGAAAGACGCGCGCAGGATTTCATCGATGGGATTGGCATCATCGGTTTTATCGGAATGATTGCAACTTTTCTCTTTATCGATGAGACCGACCCAACGCTCTATAAATTAGCTTTCCCTTTAGCTGGAATCTTTGGTTGCGCAATTATTACTTCGATAGTCCATCCGGCTTCTCGATTTGCTCCGCTACTTAGTAGCAAGGTCGCTGTATGGATCGGGGAGCGCTCCTACTCAATTTACTTATGGCACTGGGTTGTATTTCAACTTACCCGCCCCGCTGTAGATATTGATGGCTCTGCCTGGGCATTAACCGCGCTTCGAATTCTTATCGTCTTTGCCTTGGCCGATATCTCTCTGCGATTTGTTGAACTGCCTATTCGAAGTGGATTAGTTGAGTACTGGTTTAAGGGGATGAAGTACCGCACAAAGCGCGTGCAGTTAAGACAGAAAACTTTGCTTGGAATCTCTATTGTTTCAATTCTCTTAATGCTCTCTCTCATTGGTACTCGAGCAATTAGCAATAGCGACCGAGCGATGGCAACGGTGAAGGAAGAGCTCTCGCAGACGCCCGAAATCTCTGCTGTCGATGTAGTGCCCACCTCTACCCATGGATTATGGGTAACTGGTGACTCTGTCATTCTAGGTATCCGATACGAGCTGGAAACTCGTGGCCATATCGAGCTTATAAACGCCAGGGTCGGTCGCCAAGCCCCTGAATTAATCGATGTAATGCTCCACGATAAATTAAATGTGGCGGGCTCAACTGTTATCTTCAATTTGGGTAACAATAACAAGCTCACTGAGCCACAAGTAGCAGCGCTCTTTGATGCAGTTAAAGATCAACCCAAAATTATTGTGGTCAACACCGCCGTGCCGCGTGGATGGCGTGATGAGAATAATCTCCTCATCGCGCGCTACGCCGATTTATTTGGCGCGCAATTGATTGACTGGAACGCTATTTCAACCGGCCATCCTGAGTACTTCGCACCAGATGGGGTCCACCTCGTGCCGGCAGGTGTACGTGCTTATGTCGATGCAATTTCTAGCCAACTTTAAAAACACTTAGAGTAAAAAAATAAACCCCCACGCAGTGCGTGAGGGTTTATTAATTACAACTTTACTTAAACTCACCCGGTATTCCAAATACCGTAGCTGATGCTAATTGTCCATCAGAGTAAACAGATGTCACTCGGAACTGTGTCCATCCGGCATCTCCACTCTTCATTACATTCTGTGTCAATTGATCGGCTGGAACTGTTGCAATTGTTACCCAATCACCACTTCCGTTAGCGCGAACTTCAACATTGAATCCAGTCAATCCATCTACTGCAGTTGGAGCAATCCAACGAAGCTTCAATCCATCGGCGCTTTTGAGAGCGACAAACTTAGATGGCGCCTCTACTGCGGTAACGGTTGTTGCTGACTCTGTTGGCTCTGTAGTTGCCGACTCTGTTGGCTCTGCAGTTGCCGACTCTGTTGGCTCTGCAGATTGAGAGATAGATGGGGCAGGAGATGCATCATCATTCTTATCTGCCGACTTTGACCACACGATCGCTGCGAGAATTACAATTCCTGCGACGACCAAGAAAACTACGCGGCCTGAAGTGCTCTGCTTAGGGGCTGCAACTGGCTTTGGCGCTAAGACAACTGGTTTCGGAGCAACCGGTGCAATCGGTGTTGTTGAGACTGCAACAACAGCGCGTGCTGAGGACTTCTTTACTGCGCGCTTTGCAGGTGCCTTCTTCGCAACCTTTTTCTTAACCGCTGACTTCTTAGCGGTCGCCTTCTTCGCAACGCTCTTCTTTACGGCGCGCTTTGCAGTCGCTTTCTTAGCAACGCTCTTCTTTGCAGTCTTCTTAACTACACGCTTTGCAGTTGCCTTTTTAGCAACGCTCTTCTTTGCAGTCTTCTTAACTGCACGCTTTGCAGGTGCCTTCTTTGCAACCTTCTTGGCTGCGCTCTTCTTCTTTACGGCCACGATGACTCCTTGGATAGCGGTGCGTACGCAAATAACGTACGTCGATAAGGCAAGGCTACCCCAGCCCTTGGAGCATTTCTATTACATGCGGTGCTATTGCTCGGAGTGATTTTCCTCGGTGGCTGCATGCATCCTTTTCCTCGGGGCTCATCTGCGCCGAAGAAATCGACATTCCAAGAGGTGCAAATATTGGGTCATAGCCAAATCCTTGATCTCCGATGGGTGCATGAAGGATTCTTCCCTCAAATCGACCCTCAGCAACGATTTCTCGACCATCGGGCATGACAAGGGCGGCGACACAAATAAAATATGCACCTCTCTTCTCATCGGGTACTGAGCGCAACTGCTCGAGAACTTTCTCTAGATTTGCCTTATCGTCACCATGGACGCCCGCCCATCTAGCTGAAAATATTCCAGGGGCTCCTCCAAGTGCATCAACACAAAGCCCTGAGTCATCAGATATCGATGGCAGGCCCGTCATTTTCGCCGTATATCTCGCCTTCAGAAGCGCATTCTCTTCAAAGGTTGATCCCGTCTCTTCGACATCTACTAGATCAGGAAATTGATCGATGCTAACGAGCTCAATCGCTCCAGCTGAAATGCCGTCGAGAATTCTGCGGAACTCATTAATCTTTCCGGGATTGCGAGTTGCTACGACCAGTTTTTTCGACATAGCAATCAGATATTCATCATTAGTAAGTGCATTGTTTACTACTGTGAAAGCACTGCTTTTTGAAGTTCACTGAGCTCTTTACATCCCGCCACCGCTAAATCAAGTAATTGGTTGAGCAGCTCACGATCAAAGGGCTCACCTTCGGCGGTGCCTTGAACTTCAATAAAGCGACCGTCTCCAGCGACTACGACATTCATATCGGTACCTGCGCGGACATCTTCTTCATAACAAAGATCCAACATTGGAATGCCATCGATTATCCCAACGCTCACCGCTGCAACTGAATCGCTCAATGGGTTAGCAGTTGCTTTGATATGGCCCGCGCTTTTTGCCCAAGCAATTGCATCGGCAAGGGCAACATATGCACCTGTGATTGCAGCTGTTCGTGTACCGCCATCTGCCTGCAAAACATCGCAGTCAATGACAATTGTGTTTTCGCCAAGCTCTTTCGTATTAACAATTGCCCGCAATGAGCGACCCACTAAACGTGAAATCTCCTGTGTGCGCCCACCAAGTTTGCCTTTAACGCTTTCGCGATCAGAGCGAGTATGAGTTGCCCGTGGCAACATTGCATACTCAGATGTCACCCAACCGGTACCACTGTCTTTTAACCATCGTGGGACGCCGGGTGAAAATGATGCAACACATAAGACGCGAGTCTTACCGAACTCAACTAGAACAGAGCCTTCGGCATGATCTAACCATCCGCGAGTGAATTTTATTTCGCGCAAATCATTAACTTCTCGTCCATCGTTGCGTGCCATGTAGTGCTCCTATTACTTAGTTTGTTGTATCTAGAGATCTTGATGTTCTACGTGGGTTACTTCAGGTCCTAGAAAGCGTCGCGCTAAGCTTTCAAAAGCTTTTGCATCACCCGTTGCTAAGAATTTATGAGTGGGTGGCTGACCCTGATGAGTGCGCAGCAGATTTTTTTCAACCAAGGTTCGATAGAGATCTTTTGCCGTCTCTTCGGCACTTGATACGAGTGTGACACTCTCGCCCATTACATATGAAATTACACCCGTTAGAAGCGGATAGTGAGTGCACCCTAAAACTAAAGTATCGATCTTCGCATCAATGAAAGGAGCTAAGTACCCTCGAGCGATTTCAGTAATTTCGGCGCCGGAAGTCTCTCCTCGTTCTACGAACTCGACAAAGAGAGGGCAGGCGATAGATGTGATTTTTAACTGTGGGGCTGCAGCAAATGCATCGAGGTATGCCGC
>CAXNOC010000051.1:0-6136 GCA_964203745.1 Candidatus Planktophila sp. | reverse complement strand
AGATCGGCATCGGGCAGAACGATCATGTGATTCTTGGCGCCACCCAATGCTTGTACGCGCTTACCGGATTTTGTACCAGTCTCATAGACATAACGCGCAATTGGAGTTGAACCAACAAATGAAATTGATTTAATCCCTGGGTGCGTAAGAATCGCATCGACAACTTCTTTATCTCCATGCACAACATTGAAAACGCCATCTGGAAGTCCGGCCTCTTTCCACAGCTGAGCCATAAACATTGTGGCGCTTGGATCTTTTTCAGATGGCTTAACAACTACCGTGTTGCCACAGGCGATTGCGACGGGGAAGAACCACATCGGAACCATCGCTGGAAAGTTAAATGGAGAAATGATTGCAACGGGTCCAAGTGCTTGGCGGATTGAATAAACATCTACACCGGTTGAAACTTCTTCTGAGAAGCCACCTTTTAATAAGTGAGGAATTCCGCAGGCAAACTCAACGACCTCTAGACCACGTGTTACTTCACCGGCAGCATCGCTTAGAACTTTTCCATGCTCATCGGTTATAAGTGCTGCGATCTTTTCCTTGTTTTGCTGAACTAATTCGCGAAAGGCAAAGAGAACCTGGGTGCGCTTAGTCAGAGAACTATGGCGCCAGGTTGCAAAAGCGGCAGCTGCCGCATCGACTGCGCTATCTACAGTTGCGGCGCTTCCAAAGGCCACGGTCTTTGTGACCTTGCCAGTTGCAGGGTTATAAACATCGCCCGTGCGCGCTGGTTTAGTTGTATCAAGGGCGCCGTTAATCCAATGCGTAATCTGAGTCATGGGTGCAATCTACTTCCTATTAGTCGCCTGCATTACGCAGGGCGAAATCCAGAGTTTGTTGTGGGTGCTGCATGTTTAATCATGATGTGCCGAGTAACCGTGTACTCAGATAGTGATTCTTGGCTCATATCTTTGCCAAAGCCGCTGCCTTTTACGCCCCCGTGTGGGGCTTCGGATGCAATCGGTAAGTGATCATTGATCCATGTAACTCCGACATCTAGCTGATGGCTCACGCGCAGTGCGCGCGCAACATCCTGTGTCCATACCGAAGATGCCAGGCCATAAGCGCTGTCATTAGCCAAAGCAATACCTTGATCTTCACCATCAAAGGGAAGAACTGCTAGAACAGGTCCGAAAACTTCGCCTTGTACTATTTCGCTCTTTTGATCCATATCGAAAAGTACGGTTGGTGGGTAATAGGCGCCTGGACCTTCAGGAATAAATCCACCCAAAGCGTTTTTTGCTCCAGCTTGTACTGCTCGTTCTACAAAGCCATGCACTCTGTCACGGTGTGCAGTAGAGATAAGCGGTCCTATATCGGTTCCAACGGCGCGCGGATCACCCCACTTTACTTGTGAGCCCACTTCAACCAACTTCTCTACAACTTCTGAGTATTTGTCTCGTTCAACATATACGCGAGTTGCCGCTGTGCAGTCTTGTCCAGTGTTATAGGTCGCACCCATAACAATTGCAGTTGCCATTGCAGAAATATCAGCATCTGTAAATACCACCGCAGGTGCCTTGCCGCCTAATTCCAAGTGCACTCGTTTCGTTCCGCCTGCTGCTTCGCGCATGATTCTCTGCCCAGTTGCGGCAGATCCAGTTACTGAAATCATGTTTACTTCCGGAGATTTAACGAGAGCTTCACCGACATCGGATCCTCCCGTTACTACATTAAATACGCCTTCAGGCAATCCCGCCTCTGTCGCAAGCTCTGCAAGACGTAGCGAAGTATGCGGCGTTGTTGGAGCCGGTTTTAATACAACGGTATTTCCTGTTGCGAGAGCTGGACCGATTTTCCAGATCGCCATAATCAATGGAAAGTTCCATGGCGCGATGCTTGCAATAACACCAATTGGTCGACGAATGAGCATTGACGTATACCCGGCACTTAAAATTCCCGCTCCTGTGCCATCGAGTGATCGACCAGCTCCGGCAAAGTAACGCATATTATCGACTGCAAATGGAATTTCACCCTCTAAAAATGTCGCGTAAGGTTTTCCAGAATCGGAGACTTCCATCTCGGTAAGCTCCACCGCGTTTTCTTCAATTAAGTCGGCTAATCGCAAAAGAATTCGTGATCGCTCACTTGGCGTCTTGGATGCCCATGATGGAAAAGCTGCACGTGCAGCCGCCGTTGCTAACTCGACATCATCTAAGGAGCCTTGGCTTATTTCCGAGATCTTTAAACCGGTTGCGGGATCGAATAGATCTACAACCGCGCCACGTCCCACCCGGCTCTTTCCAGCAATATGGACTCCGATACTCATAGTGAAATCTCCTCTACTCGATTGTGATTTATCAACTGTTAAAACCAACGCCTAAACGATCTAAGAAACGCAGCCACAAGCCATGCTTCCCCGAAATATCTTCTTTGGCTAACTCAGCTCGCGTTGCCTGTACCAGCGCATATCTCAATGGTTCTGGAGGAAAGGCAATCGGTTGGCGTTTTACCAGCGTTAGCTGCGTCAACTCACTCTTTCGTTTATCCAGCAAATCTAAGGCGACGCGTGCGCCAAAGCGCGATGAAGCGACACCCAACCCTGTGTAACCATAGGCATAGGCAACTTTTCCTGACATTGCAGTTCCAAATGCTGGTGTGAAGCGCGACGTAGTATCAATCATTCCAGCCCACTTATGAGTGAATCGAAGATCGGCTAACTGCGGAAATGTTTCAAAGAATTGGCGTGCTAAGAGCGCATGGGATCCGGCATGCTCTTTTACGCCAGCGGTTCTAGAACTTCCGAAATAGTACAGCGCGTCATAACCACCCCACAGGATTCGGTTGTCAGGGGTTCGGCGATAATAATGAAATTGGTTTCCAGAATCAGTTACTCCCTGATTTTCTTTCCACCCCAATGAATCAATCTGATTTTGGTTCAATGGTTCAGACACTAAAACGTGATCAAAAAGTGGAATTATTTTATTGCGCATTCTTTTTAGTAGTGGATCAAATGCATTAGTGGCTAAAATGACTTTACCTGCTTGAACCTTTGCCAATTCTGTTTGGACGATTATCCGTTTTGATTCATTAGATAATCCACTTACTTTTGTATTTTCATGAATTCTCACTCCATACCGGAGTGCTACATCCCGAAGACCCCACACCAATTTTGCTGGATCCAGTAATCCACCCCCACTATATGAGCGCAGCGAGCCAAGAAATGTAGGTGAGTAGATATCGGCCTGAGTTTGGCTTTGATCACGGCTCTCTACGGACTCTCCGTAGGCAAGAAGTTCGGCAAATGATTGAGCAAGCTCTCCTACATGGTGATTTCGGGTGACCATCGTGCTTTTTCCGCATAGTCGTAAATCAGCATCAACTCCCTCAGCCTTTAAAAAACTAATAATCTCCGAAACATTCTCGCGTCCAAGTCGTAGCAGAGTGGCAATCTCATCCGGCCAGGTAGCTAGACCATGACTTAAGCCGTGGGTCAAGGACTCGGAAAAGAAACCACCATTGCGCCCAGATGCACCAAAAGCGATTCGCTCTGCTTCAAGCAGGAGTACGTCCTGAGATGGATTGATTCGTTTTGCCTCTATTGCAGCCCACAGACCAGTAAGCCCACCGCCGACGATGAGCAGGTCAGTTGAAGTATCTGCCTGAAGTTTTGGTAATTCTGTCGGAGCTAATGGCGAGTCAGTCCAAAATGGAATTGGATTAGCATCGCTTAGAGCACGTTCAGAGTGCGATTTTACAGTCATTAATTATTCGACTCACTTGGACTATCGCTAGGTAAAACAATCGCCTTTTGTGCATCCCACGTAAGTTGAAGTTGGCTTCCACGTTGAATCGAAGTTGAACCAGGTTGTGAGAAGAGAACAGTCGTTGGGTGATTATCGATAGTTAAGATGATTGTCGATGCGCCACCAAAGAAAGCAACGTCTTGAACTTTGGCGCTAACTGAATGCTCGCCTTCTTGCGCCACTCTTAAGTCTTCAGGGCGAATTAGTAGGTGCGCAGCTCCAGTGATATTGCGCCCATAGTGATTGCCAGGCATGAGTCCCAGTTTTTCATTAATGATTCCGGCTGAGGTGGCAATTCCATCAAAGAAGTTGCTATCGCCGATGAAGCCTCCAACGTAGCGATTTTTTGGGCGTTCATATAAATCTACAGGGAAATCAACTTGTTCAACTTTGCCTTTAGCAATAACTGCAATCCGATCGGCCATTGACATAGCCTCTTCTTGATCGTGGGTTACGACTACGAAAGTAATCCCAACTTCATGTTGCAGGCGCTTGAGTTCGATCTGCATCTCGGCCCTTACTTTTCGATCTAACGCCGATAGCGGTTCATCTAATAACAACAGCTTGGGCCGCTTGATAATGGCACGGGCAAGTGCGACGCGTTGGCGCTGGCCACCAGATAATTGAAGGGGGCGGCTCTTGGATTTATCTGAAAGCCCTACAGTTTCTAGCACTTCGGCTACGCGAGTTTTAATCTCGTTCTTTCCTAACTTTTCGCGCTCTAAGCCATAGGCGATATTTTGCCCAACGTTCATATGTGGAAAGAGCGCATAACTTTGAAACATCAAATTGATAGGTCGCTTATTTGGAGGAATTGAAATTAGATCCATATTTCCAAGCATCACAGTTCCTGCATCAGGTGTTTCAAATCCTGCGAGCACGCGTAGCAATGTGGTTTTTCCACAGCCCGAGGGGCCAAGAAGAGCGAAGAACTCATTTTCTTGAATATCTAAGTTGATGTCATCAATTGCAGTGACATCACCGTAACGATGCGTCAGATTTCGAATCTCAATTAAGTTCTTCTTTTCGGTCATGATTGAGCCTCCGCTAGTTTCGTCATACGTTGCGCGCCAATTACGGCGGTAAAGCTAACAAGCATCAGCAAACTTGCCAGGGCGTTAATCTCTGGAGTAACTCCAAAGCGAACCATCGAATAAATAATGATTGGCAGAGTAGGGGTTGCAGGACCATTGGTGAAAAACGCGATGACGAATTCATCTAGTGAAAGCGTGAAGGCTAGAAGTGCGCCGGCCACAATGGCTGGGGTGAGAGAAGGCAGGGTAATTTTGAAGAAAGTTGTTGATCGTGTTGCACCCAAATCCATAGAAGCTTCCCGAAGAGCTGGATCGCTATTACTCAATCGAGCTTTCACTACAGCGGATACAAAGGCCATGCTAAAAACAACGTGGGCAATAACTACTGAATAGAGACCAAGGGTCATCGATAACAATGCAAACAGGGCGAGCAGCCCAATGCCTAAAACAATGTCGGGCATGATCGCAGGTGCCAATGCAAAAGCATTCAAAAAGGAGGATTTCGTATATTGATGAAGACCAACGGCCAATGCTGTGCCCAGGATTGTTGCCAAAAAAGTAGAAGTAAAGGCCACGATCAAGGTATTTGAAAGACCCTTCATGACGGTGGAGTCATTAACTAATACTCCGTACCACTTGGTGCTAAAGCCATTCCATGTAAATGGTGAATCTGAAGCATTAAAAGACATACCAACAAGGGCGATTATGGGAACATAGAGAAAAAAGTAAGTAATACCCATTGTCATCCGCAACCAGCCCAGTTTTGTAGAGTTAAATTTTCGGTTGCGGCTAATTTGCATGAGCGCCACCAGAAATTCTCTTTTCTACTTTGCTCTGAACTGCAAATAGAACAAATACAAAGAGAATGACAACAAGGGCAAGCACTGAACCAAATGGCCAATCGCGCGCTTTTAAGAATTGATCTCGTATGAGATTTCCAACCATTACAGTCTTTCCGCCACCTAGTAATTCGGGAACAATGAAATTTCCTAAACTAGGGATGAAAACGAATATCGAGCCTGCTATAACTCCTGAGATTGTCAAAGGCAAAGTCACATCGAGAAAAGTTCTAAATCTATTTGCACCTAGATTTGATGCTGCTTCGCGAATCTCTGGATCCAGTTTTTCGATCGAGGCATACAGAGGCAAGATCATTAGCGGTAGGTATCCATATAACAGACCAAGAATCACAGCGCTCTGGGTGTACAAAAGATCTAAGGGGGTGTGGATGACATGTAGCTTAAGAAGGGCTTTATTGAGTAGCCCCTCACTATTAAGGAGCATGATCCACGAGTAGGTGCGAATGAGAAAATTGGTCCAAAAGGGCATCACGATGAGAAGTAACGCAGT
>CAXNOC010000050.1:0-6681 GCA_964203745.1 Candidatus Planktophila sp. | reverse complement strand
ACGGCCGTATTAGAGGCCGAGCGAGATCGAAAAGTATTACTCGAAGAGGTCGTCGACATTACATTGCCAGTCAATCGTGCTCATCGCGGTGGACTGCACCCTATTTCGATTATCAAGAACGAGGTCTCCGACTTTTTTATCGAGCAGGGATATGCCGTACAAGAAGGTCCAGAGCTCGAATCGGGTTGGCTCAACTTTGATGCACTAAATATTCCGGCAGATCACCCAGCACGAACAATGCAAGATACATTCTTTATCGAACCAGTTGAATCTGGAATGGTCCTGCGTACGCATACTTCACCAGTGCAAATTCGAACAATGCTTACACAAGAGCCACCTATTTACGTCATCTGCCCTGGCCGAACTTTTCGTGCAGATGAGCTCGATGCTACACATAGCCCTGTCTTTCATCAGGTAGAGGGCTTAGTAATTGATAAGGGCATCACGATGGCTCACCTCAAGGGAACACTCGATAACTTTGCAGCCCATATGTTTGGCCCAGGTGTTACAACACGATTGCGTCCATCATTCTTTCCATTCACCGAGCCGAGTGCTGAAGTAGATGTCTTCTTCAACAATCGCTGGATCGAGTGGGGTGGTTGTGGAATGGTGAATCCAAGAGTTCTTGCTACATGTGGAATTGATACCGATGTCTATAGCGGTTTTGCTTTTGGTATGGGACTTGAAAGAACACTGATGGTCCGCCACGGCATTACCGATATGCACGACATCGTCGAAGGCGATCTTCGTTTCACTCGTCAGTTTGGAGTTGGCCTGTAATGCTGACACCTTTGTCGTGGATTAAAGAGTTTGTAGATATTCCTACCTCAGTGACGGCAGATGAAATTTCTGATGCTCTGATTCGGGTCGGCTTTGAAGTAGAAGAGATAATTGAGCAAGGATCAGAGCTAACAGGGCCACTGGTCTTTGCAAAAGTTCTCTCTATTGAAGAGATCGTTGAGTTTAAAAAGCCAATTCGTTACGTCGGTCTTGATTGCGGTGAAGGTACAACACGGTTTGTCGTTTGTGGCGCAACGAATTTCGTTGTGGGGGATGTAGTTGTAGCGGCGCTTCCAGGTGCTGTGCTGCCGGGGGATTTCAAAATCTCTGCTCGTGAGACTTACGGTAAAACTTCCAATGGCATGATCTGCTCTGTCCGTGAATTAAGCATAGGTGATGACCATGCTGGAATTATGGTTTTGAATGCGAATGAAGTTGAAATCGGCGCCGATGCAATTCAAGGGTTGCAGATTAACGATGTAATTTTTGATGTAGCGGTCAATCCAGACCGTGGCTATGCCCTGAGTATTCGAGGATTGGCCCGTGAAGTTGCGAGTTCACTTGCTCTTAAATTTAGCGACCCGGTTGATGCGCTACGTACCCTTGAATTCAAAGAGACTGGCAAGGGCGTCAGCGCCAAGATTGCAGATCCTTCCGCTGCATCTGTTTTCTATTTGCGCACTCTCACAAACTTTGATCCAAAAGCGACCACACCGCTTTGGATGCGTCGACGGATTGAAAAAATGGGAATGCGTTCAATCTCATTGGTAGTCGATGTTACAAACTACGTCATGCTCGAACTCGGTCAACCTTTACACGCATTCGATAAGTCGAAGATTAAAGGCGGCTTAACTATTAAGCGCGCCGGTAAAGTCCAACCCTTTACAACATTAGATGGCCAGATTCGTCAGTTAGATCCCGATGATTTGATGGTCTGCGATGATGAAAAACCGTTGGCACTAGCTGGAACAATGGGAGGCGCCTCATCGGAAATCTCCGAAACCACAACTGATATCGCACTTGAAGCAGTTCGTTTTGACCCAATCTCAATTGCAAAGAATTCACGCCGTCACAAACTCTCCTCAGAGGCATCACGCAGACTAGAGCGAAGTGTTGATCCATCGTTGGCCGAGTTTGCCTCTGCTCGATTTGTACAACTTCTAACTGCCCATAGCTCTGCTCAACATGTGGCAACAGTGGTTGATGGAGAACCTATCTACGCACCGATAGTGACGATAGATCCTGCGAAAATCTCAACGATTCTTGGCTTTGAAGTGTCTCCACAGAAGGTCGCTGAAGTTTTGCGCGTCATTGGTTGCGATGTTGACGAAAAGAGCTTTGCCGTTGATCCACCATCGTGGCGCTCTGATCTACTAACAGTTTCAGACTTTGCCGAAGAAGTTGCGCGCATGATTGGCTACGACAAGATTCCTTCAATACTTCCTCCACGTCCTTTGCATGCAACCCTGACTCCAGATCAAAAACGCAGAAGAGCGGTCGCAGCGATGCTTGCCAGCCGTGGTTTAGCTGAAGTACAGACCTTCCCTTTTACTAATCAAGCAACAATCGATGCGATGGGCTTTGTCGGAGAGCGAGCTGCGACTTATCGCGTTGCCAACCCCATGTCTGAAGAGTTCCCTTTGATGCGTGTGCACCTTGTCCCAGGTTTAATCGAAGTTGCCCAGCGCAATATAAACCGTGGGGCAAAGGATTTTGCGATCTTTGAGATGGGTTCGATTTTCCGTAGTTCTAAGAAACTAGTTCCTGCCATTTCTCCACAGCTCTCAAAGCGACCAGAACAGAAATTAATTGATGAGATTTTTGCGAGCGTCCCACCCCAGGCCTATCACGTCGCCGGGCTATTAGTTGGAAAAGTAGAGAATGAAAACTGGCAGGGCAAGTCGCGCGATTACAACTGGACAGATGCAATCGCTTTTGCCCAAGGGATTTTGGAGCTATGCAATCTTGAATGGACTGTTGCGCGCTCTGATTTGGCACCTTGGCATCCAGGGCGCTGCGCCGAATTAATTATTGATGGCAAAGCAGTTGCTCATGCAGGAGAGCTTCACCCTCGGATTGTTGCGGCCTATGGTTTGCCTGAACGCTCCGTTGCCTTTGGAGTAGCTTTGAACGCTTTGCCACACTCGCAGTTAGTGCGACCAACGAGGGTCGGCACAATGCCGGCGGCACTACAAGATGTTGCCCTTATCGTTGGCGAAAACGTGAGCGCTCAATCTGTTGAAGCAGCTCTTCGCGAAGGCGCCGGAGAGCTTCTTGAATCAATTACCTGCTTTGATCGCTACGACAAAATTGGGGATGGGAAGATTTCACTGGCCTTCACCCTGATCTTCCGTGCCCCAGATCGAACCCTTACGGGTGATGAGGTCTCGGCGATGCGCGAAGCGGCAACAGCTGTGGCCTTTGCTAAGTGTGGTGCAATCTTACGTACCGCATAAATATGCA
This sequence comes from Candidatus Planktophila sp., assembly GCA_964203745.1. Lineage (GTDB taxonomy): Bacteria > Actinomycetota > Actinomycetes > Nanopelagicales > Nanopelagicaceae > Planktophila. The sequence goes on along the minus strand of CAXNOC010000050.1, from coordinate 3,438 downwards.
TGAGATTGCATAAATATCGATAATCAGATACTCTGCAATCATGAAAACAGCGGTAATCGGAGCAAGTGGCTATGCAGGGGGAGAGCTTCTGCGGTTATTAGCAGCTCACCCACGTTTTGAAGTTGTAACAATTACTGCACACAGCAATGCGGGGGAGCAAGTTACTTCGGTGCATTCGCAGTTACAGAGTTACACAGGCCGCAGATTTGTCACCTCAGATGAAATAGATTTTTCAGCTATTGAACTAGTTTTCCTAGCTCTTCCACATGGAGAGTCGGCTGCCTTGATTGCAAAGATTCCATCGAATGTAAAGATTGTCGATCTTGGTGCAGATTTCAGATTAGAGGATGCAGGCCAATGGGAAAAGTATTACGGTGGCGCGCATGCAGGGGCTTGGGTCTACGGTTTACCAGAGCTCGCATCTGGTCAACGTGATGCAATCAAGTCAGAAAGCAGAGTCGCAAATCCTGGTTGCTACGCCACGTCAATCTCACTCGGAATCGCTCCTGCTGTTGGGCTTGTCGATGTTTCAGATATCGTAGTTGTTGCCGCTTCAGGCACTACCGGAGCTGGCAGAAGCGCAAAAATAAATCTAATCGCTAGTGAAGTTATGGGCTCGCTCACATCATATAAATTCGGCGGAGTGCACCAGCACATACCTGAGATTGAGCAAGCGATATCTGCTGTAGCGCAGAAACCCTCCAAAATATCATTCACACCAATTCTGGCACCGATGCCTCGTGGAATTCTCTCAACAATTACGGCAAAGTTGAATCAATCAATGACGACACAACAGGCTCATGAACTCTATGAGAAGGCATATGCATCTGAATTCTTTGTTGACGTACTGCCATTGGGGCAGATGCCCAAGACAAGTGCGCTGACTGGTAGTAACAAAGTGCAGATCCAGGTCGCAGTCGATGATCATACAAATCGTTTAATAGTCTCCGTTGCGATCGATAATCTCGGTAAAGGTGCGGCCGGACAGGCGATTCAAAACGCAAATTTAATCTGCGGCCTTGATGAAGGCGCTGGCTTATCTTTTGATGGCTTGGGAATATGAAACTACCAAAGGGTTTTCGTGCAGGGGCAGCTGCCGCAGGCTTAAAGAGTTCTGGAGCATTGGACCTGACTATTATTGAAAACCAAGGCCCTCGCTTTGATGCCGCCGCGGTATTTACAACAAATAAAGTAGTTGCAGCACCGGTTATTTGGTCGAAAGAGGTAGCGAAAGGCGGCCTAGTACGTGCCGTTGTTTTAAATTCTGGCGGAGCAAACGCTTGTACTGGACCGCAAGGTTTCATTGATACGCATGTCACGGCCGAACTTGTTGGCGAACTTTTAGCAATCTCTTCGGGAGAAGTGATTGTTTGCTCTACCGGATTAATTGGTGAGTTATTGCCAATGGAAAAACTTACTGCTGGTATTAGAAAAGTTACTGCCGATATGGGGAATGATGCTCTTGATCGTGCGGCCCAAGCAATCATGACGACCGACTCCGTACCAAAGATTGCATCGACCACAAAGTACGGCGTAGAGTTTTCTGGAATTGCAAAAGGGGCTGGAATGCTCGCACCGGCATTGGCAACTATGTTGTCTGTTGTCATGACCGATGCAGCCGTCTCAGCTAAGGCACAAGAGATTTTTTCCCGCGTAACAGATCGAACATATAACCGTATTGACTCCGATGGCTGCACCTCCACAAATGACACGGTTCTATTTATGTCATCAGGTGCTAGTGGCAAGAACATCTCAGATGTCGAGCTTGAAGAGCTTCTGATGGATGTTTGTGGCTCACTCGCCGCTCAACTCATCGCCGATGCTGAGGGTTCGACGAAGAGTGTTTCTATCATTGTTAAGAACGCGCTCTCAGAAACTGATGCCGTCAATGTCGCTAGAGCATGTGCGCGGAATAATCTTTTGAAGGCAGCGATTTTTGGTGGTGATCCCAATTGGGGACGCGTACTAGCTGCTGTTGGTACGGCCGATGCGGCGATGGATCCACTCGCCATTGACGTGACTCTTAATGGCGTGGTTGTCTGCACCAATAGCGCCCCCGATGGCGATAAATCCACTGTGGATTTTGCTGCCCGCGAGGTCGTCATTGAGATAGATCTTAAAATTGGAAGTTCAACGGCCACGGTATTAACAAATGATCTATCCCATGATTATGTCCACGAGAATTCAGCCTACTCAACATGATCGTCGTTAAGTTCGGCGGTCATGCAATGACGGATGAGGATGGTGGCTTCAGTCATGCGATTGCTGGCGCTCTGGCAAACGGTGAATCGGTAGTAGTTGTCCATGGCGGGGGACCGCAGATAGACAAGGCGCTGTCGGCCTCCGGAATAGAAAGTAAATTTGTTGGCGGTTTTAGATACACAACACCTCAAGCATTTAATGTAGTTGAAAGAGTGCTTGTTAGCGAAGTTGGTCAAGGGCTAGCGAGATCTCTGTGTATTGGTGGGGTACCAGCCGAAGCGATTTCGGGGCGCACGTTGCCAACCCTGATTGCCCGCAAAAAAAATTCATTAGTCGATGGAAGTGCTGTAGAACTTGGTCAAGTTGGAGATGTTGTTTCTGTAAATACCAACGCGATTAATACCCTCTTATCTAGCGGCAAGGTTCCCGTCCTTGCCCCAATCGCCGCCGATGGGATTAGTGGCGAGGGATTGAATGTGAATGCAGATCTAGCTGCCGCTGCAATTGCAGGGGCGATGGATGCAAGCTCTCTGATTATTCTCACCGATGTTTCTGGTATCTACCGTAATTGGCCCGATAAGAGTTCGCTGATTTCGTCAATCACCTATAAAGAGCTCGCAGCTATGAAGTCAACTTTTAAAGAGGGAATGGCGCCGAAAGTGCAAGCAATACTGGATGCAATCGATCATGGGGCGAAGGCTGTGAGAGTTGTCGATGGAACTGATTCAAAGAATTTCGTTGCCGCACTATCTGGCTTCGGTGGAACCCTGGTGAGCGCATGAACAACAAGGATTTATTAGACGAGTGGTCGCAATCTCTTCAAAACACTTATGGTGCACCTTCGATAGCACTCGTTAGTGGAAAAGGATTGGTCGTTAAAGATGCCGATGGGAAGAGTTACTTAGATTTCCTCGGTGGAATTGCAACTAACGCACTCGGCCATGCCCACCCTGCAATTGTTAAAGCAGTAACTAAACAGGTAGGAGTTTTGGGACATGTGAGCAATTTCTACGCTCATCCCAATGTAGTTGAATTAGCGCAGAAGTTAAAAAGCATGACAGGGGATCCAGATGCAAAGGTATTTTTCGCTCAATCAGGTGCCGAAGCTAATGAAGCGGCGATTAAACTTTCGCGTCGAACCGGACGCCATCGCATAGTTGCAGCACGCGGTGCATTTCACGGACGCACGATGGGGGCTCTGTCTTTAACTGGACAGCCCTCTAAACGCGAGCCTTT
>CAXNOC010000049.1:0-6705 GCA_964203745.1 Candidatus Planktophila sp. | reverse complement strand
GTCAATGGATATGTTGATGTTGAGATTGAAACTGATGAGGGCCCAAAGAGTTTTCGCATTGAAGTCGAACGCGTTCATATGGAAGAGGACACCGGTAAATCACTTCACGTAGGTGGCGCAACAGGTCGTATTCATGGCGCCGAATACTCATTACTTGATTACAACCGCGCAGGAATACCTTTAGTTGAGATCGTTACCAAGATTGTTCCAGGCACTGGAAAATACGCACCAGAGGTAGCAAAAGCCTATGTTGCCGAACTTCGCGATATTTTGCGCTCACTTGGTGTTAGCGATGTAAAGATGGAGCAGGGTTCACTTCGATGCGATGCCAACGTGTCACTTCGTTTAATCGGTGCCCAAACTCTTGGTACTCGCAGTGAGACTAAAAATGTTAACTCACTACGATCAGTTGAGCGCGCGATTCGCGGAGAGATGATTCGCCATGCTGAGCTTCTCAATAAGGGGGAGCGAGTGGTTCAAGAGACGCGTCACTTCCAAGAAGAGTCTGGTCTAACGCGCTCTGGTCGCTCTAAAGAGCAGGCCGAGGATTACCGTTACTTCCCAGAGCCAGATTTAGTTCCAGTAACACCCGATGAGGCATGGATTGAAACGCTTCGCTTAGCTTTACCTGAGCGGCCATCAATTCACCGCAAACGCTTGCAAGAGGCTTGGGCAGTGCCGGATAAGGAAATGGCGGCGATGATTAACGCCGATGTTCTAAACATTGTCGAGGCGACAGTTAATTTGGGTGCAGATCCAACAAAGGCGCGAAGCTGGTGGCTCGGTGAAATCTCTCGAATCGCAAATGATAAAGATGTAGCAATTGCAACTCTTGCAATTACCCCTAATGATGTTGCAGAGATTGTGGCTCTCGTTAGTGCAGGAGAGTTAACCGATAAGTTAGCGCGCCAAGTAATCGAAGGTGTAATCGCGGGAGAAGGAAAGCCTGCAGCAGTTATTGCAGCCCGTGGAATAAAAGTTGTTAATGATGATGGCGCTCTGATGGCCGCCATTGAAAAAGTCTGCGCCGAGCAGGCCGATACTGCTCAAAAAGTTCGAGATGGACATTTACCTGCAGCTGGCGCGTTAATTGGCGCAGTCATGAAAGAGACAAAGGGCCAAGCAGATGCTGCTCGCGTGCGAGAGCTTCTACTCGGCCACCTTGGTCAAGCTTAATTAGAGAATTACTGCATCTTCACTTTCAACTAAAGACTCTTTGCCGATATTGATAAAGAAGAACAAGACGATGGCACCAACAAATAGCAGGGCAGCACTAAACTTAAATGCCACTGTAAAGCCATGCGTCATTGCATATGCCTGAACATTCTCACCTAAAGCTGTGTTTGCAGTTGCATATGTGGCCGTTGCCGTTGCCGCCACAGTATTAAGGAGTGCGGTACCGAGAGAGCCACCAATCTGTTGGCTCGTGTTAACCATGGCACTTGCAACACCTGTGTCATCGTGTGAGACACCGTGAAGCGAGGTCGATGTAAGTGGAATAAACACAAGGGCCATTCCACTGGACATAATCAAAAGCGCAGGCATTACATGTGTTAGGTATGAAGTATCTGGCGTTATGTTCGATAGAAACAAGAGGCCAAGACTTGCAGCGATTAACCCAGGGACCATGAGTGGCTTTGGACCAACCTTTGGCAAGAGTTGTGAGGCGATTCCTGCGAAGACAATAATTCCAGCAGTAAATGGAAGGAAGGCAAAGCCAGATTTCAAAGGACTGTAGCCAAGGATTACCTGAAGGTAGAGACCTAGAAATAAGAACATTGAAAATAGCCCGGCGCCGACAACAAGTGAACCAAGGTACGAGCCACCACGGTTGCGCTCTGTAATTATGCGAAGCGGCATGAGTGGATTGGCCACCCTACTTTCTATGATCACAAAGACAATAAGGAGCACTACGGCGCCACCAAGGAAGCCGAGAGTATGGCCATCTGCCCAACCTGAAGTCGCTGCTTGATTGAAGCCGTAAGTAAGTGAGAAGAGACCTGCAGTTGCCGTAATTACTCCAGGTACGTCATAGGAGTGATCGCCCACAGCCTTTGATTCGTGAACAAAACGCGTTGCCAAGATGAATGCAATTATCGCGATCGGAACGTTGACACCTAAGCACCAACGCCAAGAGAAGAACTCAGTCAGTGATCCGCCAACGATTAAACCAATAGCCGCGCCTCCACCAGAGATCGCACCCATTACACCAAATGCTTTAGCGCGCTCGGCCGGCACTGTGAAAGTTACGGAGATAATCGCAAGAGCGGCAGGTGCAAGAAGAGCTGCAAAGACACCCTGTAGTGCACGTGCACCAAATAACAAGCCTTGAGTTGATGCGATTCCACCCAATGCAGATGCGCCCGCGAAACCTATTAGGCCAATAAGAAATATTCTTTTACGTCCCATGAAATCGCCGATACGTCCACCCAAGAGTAGAAGTGAGCCGAAGGCCAATGTGTAAGCAGTAATGACCCACTGCTGATTAGCATCCGTGATGCCAAGATCGAGTTTTGCACTCGGGATTGCAATATTCACAATCGAAGAATCTAAAATGATCATAAGCTGCGCAATTGCAACTACAAAAAGTGTTCGCCAGCGATCTGGCGCCTGACCAGCAGGATAGTTAGGATTTGACACGTAAAAACTCCAATTTTAGATGAAATGATTGCTCTCCGGAAGGCTAGAATTATCGCATGCCTACGATGAAGCCGCGCTCTGGATTAGTTACCGATGGAATGGAACGTGCGCCTGCACGTGGAATGCTGCGCGCAGTTGGAATGGGCGATGAAGATTGGGTAAAACCTCAAATTGGTATCGCATCCTCATGGAATGAGATAACACCATGTAATTTATCTCTCGATCGTTTAGCAAAAGCCTCGCGTCAAGGCATTATCGATGCAGGAGGATTTCCAATGCAGTTCGGCACAATCTCAGTCTCTGATGGAATTTCGATGGGCCATGAGGGAATGCACTTTTCATTAGTTTCGCGCGAAGTAATTGCCGACTCAGTCGAGACGGTTATGCAGGCTGAGCGCCTCGATGGAATGGTTACTTTTGCGGGTTGTGATAAATCACTTCCCGGCATGATGATGGCCGCTGCACGCATTGATGTAGCAAGTGTTTTTGTTTATGCAGGATCTACTTTGCCGGGACAGGTCGATGGCAAAGATGTCACGATTATTGATGCCTTTGAAGCCGTGGGTGCATGCGCACGAGGATTGATTACGCAGGAGCGCGTTGATCAGATAGAGCGCGCAATCTGTCCAGGCGAGGGTGCATGCGGTGGAATGTTTACCGCGAACACCATGGCAAGTATTGGTGAGGCAATTGGTTTATCACTTCCAGGATCGGCCGCGCCTCCCGCCGTTGATCGTCGACGTGATGCCTTTGCAGTTAAATCAGGAGCGGCCGTTGTTGAACTAATCCGCGCAGGAATCACAACGCGCGATATTTTAACAAAGCAGGCTTTTGAAAATGCAATCACAATTTTGATGGCGCTAGGTGGTTCAACGAATGCAGTTCTGCATTTACTTGCAATCGCACATGAGGCCGACGTTGATTTATCCCTTAATGATTTCCATCGCATCGGTTCAAAAGTTCCTTTACTTGGCGACTTAAAGCCTTTTGGTCGTTTTGTAATGAGCGACATGGATAAAATCGGGGGAGTGCCGGTAATTCTTAAAGCCTTGCTCGATGCCAAAATGTTGCACGGCGATGTTTTAACTGTGACTGGCAAGACAATGGCAGAAAACTTGGCCGACATAAATCCACCAGATCCGGATGGCGAAATTTTGCGTGCCGCTTCCAAGCCACTATCAACCGACATGGGAATCACTATTTTGGGCGGCTCCCTTGCACCCGATGGCGCAGTATGTAAAACTGCTGGAATCGGAATTGAATCCTTTGAGGGCCCAGCCCGAGTATTTGAACGTGAACAAGCGGCGATGGATGCCCTTGAAAACGGAACGATTCAAGCTGGAGATGTCGTAGTTATTCGCTATGAAGGTCCAAAGGGCGGACCTGGAATGCGCGAGATGTTGATGATCACCGGTGCAATCAAAGGCGCTGGCCTTGGTAAATCGACTCTACTTTTAACCGATGGACGTTTTTCTGGTGGATCAACGGGTCTTTGTGTTGGCCATGTTGCACCTGAGGCCGTTGATGGCGGTCCGATCGCATTTGTAAAAGATGGAGATATCGTCCGAATCGACATAACTAATCGAACGATGGATCTGCTTGTAGATGCCAAGGAGCTAGAGGCCCGCAAAGTTGGCTGGAAGCCTTTGACCCATAAATACACCCGCGGAGTCCTCCATAAATACTCAAAGTTGGTCGGCTCGGCATCTAAGGGCGCGGTCTGCGACTAGATCTGTTCAGATTGTGAGATGCACATCTCACGCCTTGACTCAACGGTAAAGCTGTTGGAGAATAACCCCATGTTTACACAGTCAGTGGTGATTTAAAAGCGCGTGATCTAGCAATTCGATCGCGCGCTACCCTCAGTTAATCTGGGGGTTTTTTCATTTAATCGCTACTTAAAGCACGGAAGGAGAATGGAAATGAGTCAGATGAATGGAGCAAGCTCCCTCGTCGCATCATTAGAGGCCGCTGGCGTCGATGTGATGTTTGGAATTCCTGGCGGCGCGGTTTTGCCGGTTTATGACCCACTCTTCTCTAGCTCAATTCGCCATATTCTCGTTCGCCATGAACAGGGTGCTGGTCACGCTGCAACTGGCTATGCCCAAGTAACTGGTCGCGTCGGCGTATGCATCGCAACTTCTGGACCAGGAGCTACAAATCTTGTAACACCACTTGCCGATGCTGCAATGGATTCAGTTCCAGTTGTTGCAATCACTGGTCAAGTTCCATCCCTTGCAATTGGTACCGATGCATTTCAAGAGGCCGATATTCGCGGCATCACAATGCCATTTGCTAAACATAGTTATTTGATTACAGATCCTGCCGATATTCCGCGTGCAGTTGCCGAGGCTTTTCATATCGCAAGCTCTGGGCGTCCTGGCCCAGTACTCGTTGATATCTCCAAAGATGCACTGCAAAAGATGACTGAATTTAACTATCCAACTTCGGTCTCACTCAAAGGCTATCAACCACAGATCGCACCTGATGCGCAGGCGATTCTCGATGCCGCTGATTTAATTGCACAATCGCATAAGCCAGTTTTCTACGTTGGTGGCGGAGTTATTAAAGCTAACGCCTCCCGTGAATTATTAGAGCTCGCACAACTACTTGGTGCTCCTGTAGTTACAACATTAATGGCACGCGGGGCCTTTCCAGATAGTCACCCATTACATCTTGGAATGCCAGGAATGCATGGCACCGTAGCCGCCGTTACTGCGCTTCAAAAATCTGATCTTCTCATAACACTTGGTGCTCGTTTTGATGATCGAGTTACAGGAAAACTTTCGACATTCGCAGTACACGCAAAGGTAATTCACGCCGATGTTGATCCAGCTGAAATTGGTAAGAATCGCTTTGCCGATGTTGCAGTCCTTGGTGATTTGAAAAATACGATTGCTGCTTTAATTCCAGCGGTAAAGGCGGCTTTGGCAAAGAATCGTCCGGATTTAACCGCCTGGCTTCGCCAGATGAACTCTTTGAAGTCGGCATACCCATTGGGCTATGACACACCTAAAGATGGTTCACTTTCACCTCAGTACGCAATCGAGCGCTTAGGTAAAATCTCTGGCCCAGAGGCAATTTTCGCATCCGGTGTTGGTCAACATCAGATGTGGGCTTCGCAATTTATCTCTTACGAGAACCCACGCACATGGTTGAACTCCGGCGGCCTCGGAACAATGGGATATGCAGTTCCTGCAGCCATGGGCGCCAAAGTTGGCGCACCCGATACAACTGTCTGGGCGATCGACGGAGATGGTTGTTTCCAAATGACTAACCAAGAGTTAACAACGTGTGCGCTCAATAACATTCCAATCAAGGTTGCGATTATTAACAATGAGTCACTCGGCATGGTTCGCCAGTGGCAGACGCTATTTTATGAGGGCCGATATTCAAATACGAGCCTTGAGTCAAAGCGCATACCTAACTTTCCAATGTTGGCTGAATCTATGGGTTGCGTGGGCCTGAGTTGCGAACGACCTGAAGATGTCGATGCAACGATTGAAAAAGCGATGAGTATTAATGATCAACCAGTGGTAGTTGATTTCCGAGTACATCGCGATGCAATGGTGTGGCCGATGGTCGCTGCCGGAACATCCAATGACGACATCATGATTGCGCGAGAAACCGCGCCCGACTGGGATTCACAGGAGCTATAAAATGGCCCAACACACCCTCGAAGTAATCGTCGAAAACTCACCTGGCGTTTTGGCCCGCGTTGCCGGCCTATTTGCACGCCGTGCCTACAACATTGAGCGCTTATCTGTTGGTCCGACCAGTAACCCCGAGACCTCTAAAATGGAGATAGTGGTTAACCTGGAAGGCCATGCTCTAGAGCAAGTAATTGCTCAGCTGGATAAGTTGATCAATGTAATTGCGATAAAAGAGATTTTGCCAAATGCACCACAACCCGTAATTCACGACACTCAACCCGATTACCAGAACTAAAGGAGAAATACCGTGGCAGCAACGATGTATCACGAAGAGGATGCCGATCTATCCATCATCCAGGGTCGCAAAGTCGCGATCATCGGTTACGGCTCACAAGGACATGCGCACGCACTT
>CAXNOC010000048.1:0-6822 GCA_964203745.1 Candidatus Planktophila sp. | reverse complement strand
TCTCCTATGTAGTCATCTGGTGGCTCATGGCCGGGGTCGTGCTGTATCTGCCCTTGTATCGCCGTAAGGTAGACCTATGAAATCTGCGATCCTTCGTTTTCGAGTTATGGCCATCATCGCTGGTGTGATGTCACTGCTCTTGTGGTTTGTTTACATGCCGATCAAATACATCTTTGAAGCTCCCGACCTGCACAGCTCGGTGATCTGGATCCCAATGGTCCACGGATATCTCTATCCGATTTACATATTAACTGCGATTCAATTTGCCACTAAAGCCCGCTGGCCGATTATGAAGATGCTCGGCCTGATTCTTGCCGGCACTCTTCCCGTCGCATCACTGTTAGCTGAGCGCCGAGTTGTACGCAGCTATTCGTAAATTAATAAAGTCACTCCTTTACCCACTTTATGAGTGGCGTTTAGTTCGCTCTTTAGATTTCTCAAAGACGCCGCACCACGTAGGTGTAATTCTCGATGGAAATCGCCGTTGGGCAAAAGCTAATCCCAACAGCGCCGACCCAAATGGCCACAAAGCAGGGGCTAGTAAAATAATTGAATTTCTTGGGTGGTGCGATGAGGCCGATGTTCGTGTTGTAACCCTTTGGATGCTATCGACCGATAACTTCAAACGCAGCGCCGCTGAAATTGAAGAGTTACTGCAGATTATCGGTGACACTGTCGATGAGCTCTCGGCTACTGGCCGCTGGAATATTAAGGCCGTTGGCGCTTTAGATTTGCTCCCTGAGTGGCTGAGTAGCAAACTCAATAATCTCAAACCGATTAGAGAAGATGGCGTCGAAGTTAATGTCGCTATTAGTTATGGGGGCCGCCGCGAAATCGTGGATGCCGTCAAGTGCTACCTGAGCGAAGAGGCCAAGTCGGGTCGCTCACTTGAAGAAGCCAAGTCCAATTTATCAAGTGAGGATATTTCAAAGTTTTTATACACCGCCGGACAACCAGATCCAGAGCTGCTGATTCGTACATCAGGGGAGCAGCGCCTTGGTGGATTTATGTTGTGGCAGAGTGCATCGTCCGAGTTTTATTTCTGTGAGGCTTACTGGCCAGATTTCAGAAGAGTAGATTTTTTGCGTGCCCTACGTGCATATTCACTGCGGCAACGCCGCTTCGGCTCTTAAGAAATTATTTAAGATTTAACATTTCCGGCGCGCGTGTCGCACCATTATTAGAGCTATCTAGTTCTATCTTTTTCATATCCGAAGCAGGTCCCAACTAGAACAACTTAAATCGAGGAGTTCACCCATTGGCTTCTAAGAGTCAAAACGGTAAGAAGACCTTTGTTTTAGATACCAGTGTTTTGCTGGCCGATCCTGGTGCGCTCACTAAATTTGCCGAACATGAAGTCATCATCCCAATCGCTGTAATCGGCGAATTAGAGACAAAACGCGATCACCCCGAACTCGGATACTTTGCCAGAGCTGCCCTTCGCGCCCTCGATGATCTGCGCATCACCCATGGCCGACTCGATAAACCGCTGACCGTTACCCCAGAGGGCGGAACACTCTCAGTCGAGCTCAACCACACAGATCTTTCGACCCTGCCTCAGGGCTTCCTGCGCGATGGCACCAATGACTCACGCATTCTGGCCATTGCCAAAAATCTAATGGGAGATGGCAAGCAGGTAATTCTCGTTACCAAGGACCTGCCTCTTCGGGTGAAGGCCTCATCCGTCGGGGTAGAGGCCCAAGAGTATTTAGCCGAACTAGTTTCTAACAGTGGATGGACCGGCATCGTTGAATTGGCCGTGGGATCAAATCTCATAGATGAGTTATATGCATCCGATCGCGCCGATCACGAGGCAGCCTTTGAACTCCCGGTCCACACCGGAGTAGTACTGCACTCAGAGCGCGGAAGCGCACTTGCCCGAGTCACTCCCGATCGGCAACTTCAACTAGTGCGCGGCGATCGAAGCGCCTTTGGTCTGCATGGTCGAAGCGCCGAGCAACGAGTTGCCCTTGATTTACTTCTGGATGATTCGATTGGAATCGTCTCACTCGGCGGCCGAGCCGGAACTGGTAAATCAGCGCTGGCGTTATGTGCCGGTCTTGAAGCGGTGATGGAGAAACGCATTCATAAGAAGGTTGTAATCTTCCGTCCGCTCTATCCAGTCGGCGGACAGGAGCTCGGATACTTACCAGGCAGTGAAGGCGAAAAAATGTCGCCATGGGCCCAAGCGGTCTTCGACACTTTGGGCGCACTCGTTAGCCAAGCCGTCATCGATGAGATCGTTGATCGTGGCTTAATCGAAGTTCTGCCGCTGACTCACATCCGTGGCCGCTCACTTCACGACTCTTTCGTCATCGTCGATGAGGCCCAGTCGCTAGAGCGCGGGGTTTTGTTAACCGTGCTCTCTCGAATTGGTCAAGGCTCGCGCGTTATCTTGACCCACGACGTTGCCCAGCGAGACAACTTGCGCGTCGGTCGCCATGATGGAGTCGTCGCCGTCGTTGAAACCCTCAAGGGCCATCCGCTCTTTGCCCATGTGACCTTGACTCGCTCAGAGCGCTCGCCGATTGCAGCTTTAGTCACCGAGATGCTCGAAGGACCCTTCCCGGGATAGTTCGGACGCCATCCGCCTCGCCGGTAAAAGAGGCGAGAATCAATCTCACAGTCACATTTGGTACATTTCGGACATTGCCCTTACTGACCTGCGCTTTTACCCATCCACAGCTCTTCACGTTTCTGTGAATCTACGACTTAGGCTCACTTTGATTTGCCGACACCCCCCAGAGACGGCAGGGTAATGCCATTCCCCGTAGTCAATGAAGCCTCGTTGAGGCTGAATGCTTGCGGGCACAGCAGGGTTAGCCGAAGGGATGAGATGAAGCTTCGCAGTAAGCACGTAGCCATCTGGAGCGTTATCGCTGCCATGCTCTTTCTGACCTCGGCCCTACCAAGTGCCTACGGCCTTGAGTTCCCAATGACAACCCGTCTTGAAATCGAAATCGACACCAAGGCGCTGACCACTCAAGAGGTTCCAGCGCTCACCGCTGCAGCTTTGTATGGCTCAATCGATCTTGCCGCAACTCCCGTGGGCACAGTCTTCTCAAGTGACTTGGCTCTGGTCTCATCGATCAGCCGTCAAGTGGAAATGGCCCGCTCGATAGTCGGTGCCAAAAAGGTTGCAAAGATAATTTTGACTGAAGAGTTTGGAATGAATGATTCTCAGTTCTCTTGTTTGAACTCTCTGTGGACGAAGGAGAGCCACTGGAATTACAAGGCGCATAATCCCCGCTCCGGTGCCCATGGAATTGCCCAAGCTCTACCGGCTGAAAAGATGAGTGTGGTTGGAACGGATTGGCGCACTAATCCAGTGACGCAGATCCGCTGGGGACTTCGCTACATAACGATGCGCTATGACACGCCATGTAAAGCCTGGTCACACTTTAAGGCAAAGCGCTACTACTAACCCACTGCAGTTTTAGGGATGGGCGATTAGAGCAGCTGCCCAACAAAGAGAGCAAGAAATTTAGAGCTTTAAGGCTTAACACCAATACGAAGCGGTGTAGAAGTTTCGGCGAAGAAGTCATTTCCCTTGTCATCGACGACGATAAAGGCTGGGAAATCTACGACCTCAATTTTAAATACGGCCTCCATGCCGAGCTCTTCAAAATCTAGGACCTCAACTTTCTTGATGCACTCAAGTGCAAGCCGTGCTGCCGGTCCACCGATTGAGCCTAAGTAGAAACCTCCGTGGTTTTTGCATGCATCGGTAACGGCCTTTGAGCGATTGCCCTTTGCCAACATAACAAATGAGCCACCCCTTGATTGAAAATATTCGACGTAGGAGTCCATGCGACCTGCAGTAGTTGGCCCGAAAGAGCCCGAGGCATATCCGACGGGGGTCTTTGCAGGACCTGCGTAGTAGACGGCGTATTTTTGTAAGTACTCAGGCATTGGTGCGCCAGCATCCATGGCCGCCTTGATCTTTGCATGAGCTAAATCTCGGGCGACTACCAAAGTGCCGGTAAGGCATAAACGAGTTTTGACTGGATGCTTGGAAAGTTCGGCACGGATTACATCCATCGGCTGATTCAAATCAATGGATACAACGTCATCATCTAGATGCTCATCTGTGGTCTCGGGCAAGAAATGCGCTGGATCGCGCTCAAGCTCTTCAAGGAAGATTCCATCCTTTGTGATCTTGGCCTTTGCCTGGCGATCGGCCGAACAGGAAACGGCGATTGCAATAGGAAGAGAGGCGCCGTGACGGGGCAGGCGGACAACGCGCACATCGTGGCAGAAATACTTGCCACCGAACTGGGCGCCAATCCCCAAGGTACGGGTGAGTTCAAGGACCTGTTGTTCAAGCTCGAGATCTCTAAAACCATGGCCAGTTGCCGCATCTCCACTTGTTGGCAGAGAGTCTAAATACTTAGTGCTGGCTAACTTGGCCGTCTTAACTGTGTGCTCGGCGCTCGTTCCACCGATAACAATTGCCAAGTGATACGGCGGACATGCTGCAGTGCCGATCGAGCGAAGTTTTTCATCGAGCCAGAGCATAAAAGAGGTCGGATTTAATATCGCCTTAGTCTCTTGATATAAAAATGATTTATTAGCACTACCGCCGCCTTTGGCGATGAAGAGAAAGTTGTACTCATCGGGGTGATCACTATCGGCAAATATCTCTATTTGAGCGGGGAGGTTATTGCCCGTGTTCTTTTCCTCCCACATAGTAATTGGTGCCATCTGGGAGTAGCGAAGATTTAACTGCGTAAAGGCATCATAGATTCCCTGCGAAATCGCGATCTCATCTTTTGCAGTTGTTAATACATGCTGTCCTTTTTTCGCCATCACTAATGCTGTTCCAGTGTCCTGACACATCGGCAGAATTCCACCGGCCGATATGTTGGCATTTTTTAATAGATCAGTTGCGACGAATCGATCGTTAGGTGAGGCCTCTGGGTCGGCGATGATGTTAGCCAACTGTTGTAAATGCGCTGGGCGCAAGTAGTGCGAAATATCGTGGATCGCTTCGGCGGTGAGCTTTTCAAGGGCCTTAGGTTCGACCTGCAAAAACTCTTTATCTCCGAGCTTTATAACGCTAACGCCTTCGGTGCTTACAAGACGGTACTTAGTTTCATCTTTTCCAAGGGGGAGAAGCTCTGAGTATGAAAAATTTGGCATCGTACTTACGGCTTAACCGCATCTAACTTCTTCTTAGCGCCATCTAGCCACTCTTGGCAGATCTTTGCTAACTCTTCACCGCGCTCCCAGAGTTTCAAAGACTCCTCAAGTGTTGCGCTGCCAGTTTCTAGGGAGGCCACGACTTCGGCCAACTCATCGCGTGCGGCCTCATATGAAATCTTCTTTTCAACCATGGGCTAAATCTACTCCTTCACACTATTGGCGGTCACTGTGGCATTGCTCTCGCCCTTGGCTAAACGAAGGCGCAGAACATCGCCGACCTTTAACTTACTGGCATCTCGTGCAATTTCACCGTTTAATAACTGCACAACGCTATAACCGCGATCTAACGTTGCTTGGGGTGAAAGGGCGCGCACTCGGGCCTTAATCTGAACAAGCTCTTCTTTAGCTAACTTTAGATGGCCACCAAAACTGCGATGAGATCTATCGCGAAGGGCCAGGATAATTTCGGCGCGAGAGGTGATTATCACGTGCGGATCCTTCATTACTGGGCGATCCCTAAAGTTAGTAATACGCGCACTCTCTAAATCAATAAGGTTCATAACCTTTCGGCGGGCGCGATCTCGAAGTCCGGCAATCATTTCGATCTCTTCAATAATATCTGGCACAACATGTTTAGCCGCATCGGTCGGGGTCGATGCACGAAAATCTGCAACTAAATCCAGCAAAGGTGAATCTTTTTCATGGCCAATGGCACTAACAATCGGAGTAATACATGATGCGGCCAACCGCACTAGACCTTCATCGCTAAATGGAAGTAGATCTTCGAAGGAGCCACCACCGCGCGTAATTATGATGACATCAACATCGCTATCGGCCTCTAATTCGCGAAGCGCTGCCGAGACTTCAGTAACAGCTGCTGCGCCCTGCACTGTCACTTCACGGATTTCAAAGACAACACTTGGCCAGCGGCGCTTAGCGTTTTCAACAACATCTTTTTCAGCATCGGTATTGCGCCCGCAGATGAGGCCAACTTTTTTTGGCAATAGCGGAAGCTCTACTTTGCGATCTGAATCAAATAAACCTTGAGCGGCAAGAAGGGTCTTTAATGCTTCAAGACGAGCCAATAGTTCGCCGACTCCGACCTGTCTGATTTCTCGGGCCGATAAAGTCAGTGAACCATTTTTCGTATACCAACTCGGCTTTGCAAAGAGAACAACACGTGCATTTGGAGGCAATGGCTGCGCTGCAGCGATAACTGATTTATGACACATCACCGACAATGACATGTCGGCACTTGGATCACGCAGTCGGATAAAGGCCATCACGCCACTTCGTTCATTGAGCTCGCTGATTTCGCCCTCAACCCAGATTGGGCCCAAGCGATCGACATAATCTTTAATCGCTTCAGTAACGACCTTGACCGATGCCGGAGCCTCACTTGAAGTTTCGAACATGGGATGAGCCTAATAGACTGCCGCCCATGGCTAAGAGAGTTTTGCTTGCAGCGCCCCGCGGATATTGCGCAGGCGTTGATCGCGCCGTTGTAACCGTTGAGAAAGCGCTCGAGCTCTATGGCGCCCCTGTCTATGTTCGAAAGCAGATCGTCCATAACGTCCATGTCGTTGCCAGTCTTGAATCTAAAGGCGCAATCTTTGTCGATGAGACCGATGAAGTCCCAGAGGGCAAGACCGTTGTTTTTTCAGCCCACGGCGTCGC
>CAXNOC010000047.1:0-7101 GCA_964203745.1 Candidatus Planktophila sp. | reverse complement strand
CGATCTAAAATACTCACTCGCTCATCTTGACGAAGTGACCAGGCCAACTGGCCATATCCGACATCAACTGCCACCACATGAGCGGCATTTCTTCTCAAGAGAACATCGGTAAAGCCACCAGTGGAAGCTCCCGCATCTAAGCAGCGCCTTGCTTCGACAGTGACTCCATCAAATGCATCGAGCGCACCTGCCAATTTGTGACCGCCACGCGAAACAAAGTCATCACGTTTGCCAGCTAGCTTTATTGAGGTCTGTGCATCGACCATAGTCGCTGGCTTTGTTGCTGGAATTCCATTGACTAAAACCGAGCGTGACTCAATCAGATCTGATGCATTCTCACGCGAACGAGCGAGTTCACGGCGTACCAACTCTGCATCTAGTCGTATCTTCATTCGTTGTAGTACCTACTAAAGCCCGTCTATAGAGGAAAGGGCGATTGAAAGTTTGCTATGGAGCTCATCGAAGCGTTGCGCGTGATCATTGATCGCCATTGAATCGATTTCAACTAACTCGTTGCGAACCTCTTCTACCAAACTCTCACCATTGATTGGGCTATCCATTTATTTGCTCGCCTTCTTGACGGTGGATTTTTTGGCTGTCGTTTTTTTAACTGCAGCTTTCTTGGTTACAGGTTTCTTCGTCGCGCTCTTCTTGGCCTCTTTTATTGTTGCATCGGCCCTGAGGCGAACCACTTCCTCTTTCAGCGCCTCAAACTCACCACGCTTAACAAAGCCCATCTTGGAGACCGAGCGCTCGACCTCATCCTCAATCTTGATCTTTAACGCCTCTCCGCCCTCTCGAACCCACTGATTCACGGCAGCTGCAACTTCAGTTGCACTCTTATCGCCATCAGTGACTTTAGTCAGATATGTGCGCAGGGTTGAAAAAATGTCATTGGCCATAGAGGTAAGAGTACCTATATCCGCGCAATCTCAATGGCCTCTACCTGCCAACGACTTGCAAGGCCAGATGCACCAGTGAAAAAGCGGCGGTGGACACTTCCAGATACCTCAATCCATTCATCAGGTTTAAGGCTCATGGCGCTTCTCCTCGCCTTGGCGCTCCAAGCGGCAATATCCAGGGTATCGACGCCCTTTCCCTTATCCCGGGTGATGATGAGCCGAAACTCAACCACCGTGTCACCGCTTGGCAGCTCCTTCTGGCTCGCCTTGGCCGATACCCGCCCTCGCAGCAGTAAATCATTGAGTGAATAGTCGAGCTTAATATCTTCGATCTCTTTCTTCTTTGTAACCATCCTGTAGCCCCCATATCTCGTGTGGAGTTCCTAGGGTTGCGATAAGGGCTGACAGATCGACTTTGACGGTGAGTGCAGTGTGGATAAATCGACGGGCTTAGAGCTGTGGCCTCGGCCCTGCTCCCACATTTCCATAACGATGATTAGTAATCGAAACGCTTTGTTCAAGTAACCATCGAGGTGTCTCAACATCTCCGCGGGCAGCTATCGGGCGGGCATCAACACTAATTCCGCGCAATAGAAGTTCGGCGATTGGAGCGGGTTCATCTCTTAGCCAACGAACTTTAGAACAATCACCAATTGGCCCATTGCCATCATTGAACTCAATCCTTGTTCCAACTAGCTGCGAGACCCATTCAATGAATTCGATGACTTCCTTTTCGACCGTTGAATCTATACATACAACGACCGGTTTTAAAAAGGGGCGATACCTCTGATAATTGCGCTCAACCATTAAGCCAGATCGATCTATTGCCTGCGACCCGATTGCCTGCCACCACTGCGTCGATGAGCTTTGTGTAGCGGAAAGTTCATCCATCGCTATCCACGAACGAAGATTATTTAAATAGTTCGACCCTCCTGCTTTAGATGTCGCACCCACGCTACTTCTCTTCCAACCTCCGAAGGGTTGTCTATTTACAACAGCGCCTGTGGTACCGCGGTTGACATAGAGATTTCCTGCCTGAATTCGATCGATCCATTTTTCACACTCTGCAACATCAAGTGATTGAATGCCGGCAGTTAAACCGTAATCAGATGCATTTTGAATCTCGATCGCAGTGTCAAAATCTGGTGCCTCTATGACACCCAAGACCGGACCAAACCATTCATTCATATGGCTCCATGAACCCGGACGTACTCCGATCTTAACTCCCGGCGACCAAAGGAACCCTTCGTTGTCTAAAGATTGCGGTGCTACTAACCAGCTTTCACCCTCTTCTAGCGTTGTCAACGCACGAAGGAGTGCACCCGTAGGTGGATGAATCAAAGGACCCACCGCAGTTGATGTTAATCGTGAGGATGCAGTTGTAAGAGTTTGCACAGCATCTTTGAGTTGATGAATAAATGCTGGATTTCGATAGACACCCGTTTCAACAATCGCCAAACTTGCAGCGCTACATTTTTGTCCAGCGTGTCCAAATGCCGACTGCACTAAGTCCTTAACTGCGTTATCAATGTCGGCACTGGCCGAAATCAAGATCGCATTCTTTCCACTGGTTTCAGCTAAAAGGTTTAAATCGGCCTTCCACGAAGTGAACAATTGCGCGGTTTCAAAAGCTCCAGTCAAAATTAATGCATCTACTTGGTTGTGCGAAATTAAATACTTTCCAACTTGATCATCCCTGGTCGAAACAAATTGTAGAACATCTCTTGGAACCCCGGCGCTCCACAAATACTGCGCCATCAACCATGATGTGGCAACGGTTTCAGGGGCAGATTTTAGGATGACCGTATTTCCAGCAGCAAGGGCGGCGCACACACCACCAAGCGGGATTGCAAATGGAAAATTCCAAGGTGGCACAATCAAGACAACGCCGACTGGGCGTGAGCCCATCTCTTTTTCGCGGGCCGAAAGAGCGTAAAAGCGAGCAAAATCAATACCCTCACTAACTTCGGGATCGGCTTCAGCGTAAGTCTTTCCTGCATCCCTCGACATAATGGCAATGATTCTGGCTCTGTCGCTATCCATAAGTCGCGCCGCTTTTGCCAAAATCTCTCCACGCCCCCGGGCGCCTAAGCAATCCCAGTTTGCTATCGCGTGCCGTGCCGAATCAAAGGCTTTATCAATTAAATCTGGCCTTGCAATACTGTATCGATACCACCACTGACCTTCTTCATTGGGTGTTACTCCAATTTCAAAATCTTCTACCAACACTTCGTCTCCAGCAATAACCACTGGAATAGTTAGTGTGTTATCGGAATAGGTTTTTTCAAGCTCACTCTCTAATTTGCTATAAAAGAGCTGATTGGTTGCATCGCTATCATTTGTATTAATAAAGATGCCTTGTAAATACTCTTCTTCGGCATTATCACGATGGAGATTATGTCGTCGTGATTTCGTTGAAATCGTATGGCGATCACGTACGGAGGCGAAAAAACGCTCTTTTTGCGCTGCAAATCCAGCTTTATCATGTGCGATATCAAAGGAGGCACGCAAATAGTTATCAGTCGAAGTATTTTCATCCAACCTTCGGACTAGATAGGCAACGGCCGTTGGAAAGTTCTCATATTGCGTGACGGGTGTATACAAAAGCACTCTAGGAGCACGCCTGGAGATAGATAAAGATTCAGCATTTGCCATTCCCTCTAGCATCTCAATATCTAGTTGATTTTCAACGCCTCGCATCTTTGCAACTTCAATCGCCCACGCCAGATGAAAAAGATTGTGGCTAGCGATACCGATCCTTACCGCCTCAGAGTTCTCTTGCCGCAACGCACAGTCGATCAGACGCGTGTAACTAGCATCAACATCGGCTTTGCTCGCATAAGGTGCGGGCACCCACCCATGTAGCTCTGCCTCTGCCTTTTCCATCGCTAGATTTGCCCCTTTGACGAGGCGGATTTTTATTCGTGCTCCTGTCTTCTTATGGCGCGCAAGCGACCACTGTACGAGATCAGAAAAAGCACTATGTGAATCGGGAAGATAGGCCTGTAAAACTATTCCCGCTTCTAGGTTTTCAAAATCTGGCTCGCTCAGAACCTTCTTGAAAACATCAACTGTAATCGCTAAATCTCGAAACTCTTCCATGTCCAAATTGACGAAAACCTTATGTGTTATGGCTTGGGCATATAAGAGCCGTAATCGTTGGGCAGCACGTTCGACCGATCCAGTGTGATCAATTGTGATTAATTGGCTAACAATCGATGATATTTTAACTGATACGTAATTTATGTGTGGTCGAGCAACTAATTCCATAATCGCCTGCAGGCGTTGGCTCGCTTCATTCTCGCCCAGGACTGCCTCACCCAAGAGATTTATATTGAGTTTGATTCCCTCTTTAGCTCTACGTGCAATATGTTTTTCAAGTAGAGCGCTTTCTGCTGGCAGGATTATTCCCTCAGCCGCCATCCGAACTCGCTTATGGACGATTTGCATTACTAAATTTGGAAAAATCAATGAGAACGGGGCGGCTAATTTGATTCCGCAGTAATCCAAAGTTCCAAGGCCATCACGCCCAACGCTTCTTGCACTTCTACGGAAAGTTTTTGCAGCGCGCCGCATCGAAGTAATTCGCATAACCTCATCAGTGAGCGACATCGTTAAATCAATTGCCTCTGAGTCTTTAAGGAGTCTAGAAAATCTACGTCTATTTGCCTCATCATGTCGCCCGCGCAGATGCTCGGACTCAGCAATTAATTCATTAACTAGATCAATCGAAGGTTTTACGGTCGAATCAATATCCGGCAATGTCTCTAAAGGCTGTATAGGCACGTGTTCAATGCTAACCATATTTTTATGGAGCTTTTTCATTAAAAACCCCCGTCATCACTGAATTAACAGGACCGCCGGGGTTTTTAAGGTGAGAGGGAGGTCAATATGTGGATTTGGCAGTTGATAATTCGTCGTGCCAAAAAGGTTACCATCCCCCTCACTAATTAAAACTGTACTCCTCAAAACCCGAATTTGCTCCACATCGGGAAAAGAATTTTTTCAAATAATCGCGCCACGAGGACCAGCACTACAAACTCAGAGCGTAATAACTACCTTGCCCCGAGCGTGTCCAGCCTCTAGATAGTTAACCGCCGTGGCTACTTCAGCCATCGGATAGCGCCGGTCGATAATCGGTTTCACCGCACCAGATTCGATGAGGTCGGCTAAGACAACCAAATCCTCCTTGCTCCGTTTAGCTAGAAATGGCGGCATACTCTGTTTAGAGAATTTAGAGATCACTAAAGTCTTGAGCATTCCAAAAACAAAGCCCATGCCAAAAACCGCTTTGACCCCACTTGAATCTCCGGCTTGAACAAGAGTTCCTTCGGATGCTAAAGCGGCACGCAGTTGCTTCAACGTGTAGTTACCCGCCGTCTGAACAATAACGTCGTACTTATCTACGCCAGTAAAGAAATCCTCTTTTGTATAATCTATAACTCGATCAGCACCGATTGATTTCACCATTTCGACATTTCCGGTGCTGCATACGCCAGTAACGTTGGCACCAAATGCTTTAGCAATCTGGACTGCAAACGTGCCAACCCCGCCTGATGCGCCAACTATTAACACCTTTTGCCCTGCTTTAACTTTTCCCTTATCGCGCAGAGCTTGAATCGCGGTAAATCCCGCCATCGGTACAGCCGATGCCTCTTCGAAATTCAAACTTGCAGGCTTCAAAGCTAAAGAGTTCTTCCCAAATACCGCGAACTCAGATAGCGCTCCCATGCTTTCTCCATAGACGGCATCGCCCGCTTTGAACTCCGAAACGCTTGCTCCCACAGTTTCAACAATCCCGGACATATCTAGTCCGAATTTGCCGATTTTGGGTTTGAACAATCCACTCTGCAAGCGCATTAAATAGGGCGTTCCTCGCATGAAATGCCAGTCTGCGGGATTAATTGAAACCGCATTCACCTTCACCAATACTTGGTTTTCGGTAATACTCGGAATCGGTATCTCTGAAATCTCCAGAACCTCTGAAGATCCATATTTTGAATAGACAACCGACTTCATTTAGTTGCCTCTCTATAAATTATTGCTATCGTTCAGATGCATCCGTCGTTTCATCAACATCTAGTGCGGCACACTTCTCAAACCATTCTCGTGCCTCTTTAATGCGACCTGCTGCCTCTAGTGCATCGGCGTAAGCGTAACGAAGACGTATCGCCCAATCCTCACTTTCATTCGACAAATCTTTACATGTCAATGTAACAACGGCGGCATCGAGCTCACCTAAATCGCGACGAGCACCAGCTGCGACAATGCGCATTTCAATCTCTTCTGGCTTTGCCAATCGTTTTACTTCAGGAGAGCCTGCAAGAGCTAAAGCCTTAAGTGGATTTCCTAAACCGCGTTCGCAATCTGCCATCACTGGCCACATTGTGACATCGCCTGAAATTCGATTGGCTGCACGCAGTTCTTTCAATGCAATCTCATAAAAACCCGCGCGGTATGCCGCCAAGCCCGCTGATTCACGGACAACAGCTAAGCGTCCGGCATGATGTGCTGCAGCTACTCCATGTTTATGCGCAAGTAGTGGATCAGAATCAGCATAGAGAGCTAAACACTCTAAATGTCGTGAAACAACTTTTGCATTCTCAGGTGAGAGTGAAAGTAACTCTGCACGTAAAGACTTATCGAGCTCCTCCCCCGTAATCTCTTCAGGGATATCGGGCTCAAAGATTCGAGGGCGCAATCGTGATTGATCTCGATCCATTGGAGCAGGACGCGTGCCGCGTGGATCAGAGCCATCGCGTGTTTGTCGCGGGGCACCTGGGCGCGATGTTGAACCACCACGTGCCGGTAAATCTTCACGGCGACGTTGTGAGTTAGGGCCTGTTGGTTTTCTATCGCTACTGCTTGAAGATGGGCGCGATGAACCACCCGAACTTGTTGGACGAGAAGATGAAGATGGGCGCGAAGAAGGTGAGCGCGGTGTCGAAGGACGATCAGTTGGTGGACGTGAATTTCTACGCTCTTCCATATCGATCTCCTCCTTATATTTATTTAGTTAAACAAATCTTTCATTGCCAAGATTACTTCACGAGAAATAAAAAAGGGGCGCTCGTTAAAGCGCCCCTTTTTATAAAAGAAGTCCGGCGACGTTCTACTCTCCCACAAGGTCACCCTTGCAGTACCATCGACGCTGAGAGGCTTAACTTCCGGGTTCGGAATGGGACCGGGTGTTTCCCTC
>CAXNOC010000046.1:0-7184 GCA_964203745.1 Candidatus Planktophila sp. | reverse complement strand
AAAGAGCAGTTCGAACTATTTCCAAAGAAACCTGCCAAGAAAATGTCATATATAGCTGGACTTCCAAAGCCTAAGGGCTGCGTCTAAAGGAGAATGAAATGACTACACCTGCAATCGTCCCGAACTTTGGCGCCGAAGATACTGGCCGCAAATTGGCAATCATCTGTTCTAAGGGAAATCTCGATATGGCCTATCCAGGTCTAATTCTGGGCAATGCCGCTCTCGGTGAAGGTATCGAGACACATTTGTTCTTTACCTTTTGGGGCTTTGACATGATTATAAAATCGCGCATGAATGATCTGCAGTTTTCACCTGCAGGCAATACTGCAATGCATCTACCTGGCACCAATGCGCACATCCCTCAATCGGTTATGCCCGTCCCAGGCATGACTGCAATGGCTACTCACATGTTGAAAAAACAGTTGGAGGATCTGAACATTCCTGAAGTCCCTGATTTTCTTGAACAGATCGTGGCAGCCGGCGGACATTTATGGGCATGCCGACTATCAGCTGACATGAACAAAGTTGAGGAGAGCGATCTTCGTGATGACGTCGAAGGCATTATTAGTGCCTCTGATTTCATCGAAATGACAGAGGGCGCGCAGCTACTCTTTATCTAAATCTCTTTTTACACGGCTGACTGCTTTCGTCTTTCCACAGGTTGGATTTGGCAGGCGTTAATCAAGAGAACCAGTCGTTTTAATTCTCGACGTGAAGAGACGTGAACTCCTTAAAATGATTTATCGTGAAGCCTCACGGAAGGGAGTTAGTAATGTGACTCTGCGTGAGGGTGGCAGGCATTCAATAGTGACTCTCAGCAACCTAAATATTCCGATACCGCGCCATAGGGAGATAGGTGATTTACTCGCCATGCAGATTATGAAAGAATGTGAGCCAGTATTTGGAGAAAGGTGGTGGCACCATGATTAAGACGCAGTACAAAGTCAATGTAATCAAGGATGGCGCATTATGGTTCATTCAAGTTCCCTCCCACGAAAATATCTTCACACAAGCTCAAAATATTGATGAGATAGAGCCAATGACACGCGAAGTGATCTCCTTGATGCTTGAAATTCCAGAAGATTCTTTTGATCTCGAGTTCTGTTTTGGATCAAATTCGCAACACTCTTGAAAATTGACCTTTTTACCATTAACTTAAAAGGATGTTTGTCAGTCAAAGAGGCTGGAAGCTGGTTATATCCGGAGCCCTAGGCGGTGCTGTCTTAGGCGTTGTTGCGCGCCTCTGGATGAGATGGATTTCAACTGATCCAGAATTCACTTGGGGCGGGACAATAGGCATAGTCATCGCTTTTACGTTTTTTGCTACTACTCAGACAACTATCTATGTCTTGAGAAGGCGAGTAAGAACTAGACGCTTTACTTCTGTTATTAGAGGCGCAGGTATAATTTTCAGCCTACCGCTTTTTACAGCCGCGGGAGCGATCATGTTTCCAACTGTCGCCTTGACTTCAATAGCACTGTGGCAAAACAAAATGGATAGAAAAGTGCGAATCGCACTTTATGGTATTGGCTCGATAATACCAATCTTACAGATTAAGGAATTCGTATCTAATTTTGGTTGGACTATTGCAACTGTGGGTAGAGCCACTCTTTTCCTGCTCATCTATTTGATAGTGGTAATCCTAATTAAGCCAACCGTTTCTCCTTTCAAATTCGGCTCTGAAATAAAAGTAGCCAAAGGTCGAAGAAATACTTGGGTTATCCTATTCATCGTACTTGTGACTCTGCTCTTTCTTTTCTTCACAATCGGTATACAAGGTAATTAAAAGATTGAATATTTCTCGGAAGTGAGGAGAATATAGTTATGAACCAAATGGAGATAATACGCACGGGCCAGGGTTTCATCGCTGCCCTTGATCAAAGTGGAGGCAGCACTCCTAAGGCGCTCAAACTCTATGGCATTGCTGAAGATGCCTATTCGGGGGATGCGCAAATGTTTGATCTGGTGCATCAGATGCGCGCACGGATCATTGAAAGCCCTGTTTTTACTAGCAATAGAGTTCTTGCCGTAATCCTCTTTGAAATGACAATGAATAGATCGATTGATGGGATGGGGACCGCTGAGTACCTGTGGAACCGGAAAGGGATTGTTCCATTTCTAAAGATCGATGATGGCCTTCTAGATGAGGTCGATGGCGTGCAGCTAATGAAGCCAATTCCGCAATTGGAGCAAAGGCTCCATGATGCCAAGGCACATCAGGTATTTGGAACCAAGATGCGCTCGGTAATCAAATTGGCAAACATGCAAGGTATTCAAAGCTGTGTCAATCAACAGTTTGAATTTGCTGCAATAATTCTTGAAGAAAATTTGACTCCCATTATCGAACCCGAGGTTGATATTAAGAGCCCAGATAAGGCTGCGGCCGAAATACTTCTTAAGAATGGACTTCTTAAAGCTTTAGATTCGCTACCACCCGAGCAAAACGTCATTCTCAAGCTGACATTGCCTAATGAATTGGGCTTCTATTCGGATTTGGTGGCACACCCACGAGTTCTGCGTCTTGTCGCTCTCTCTGGTGGCTATTCGCGAGAGCAAGCCAATCTGTTATTGCGACAAAATCCAGGATTGATCGCCAGCTTCTCACGGGCTCTTACTGAAGGCTTGGATATCCATCAGAGCGAGAGTGAGTTCTATGCAACTCTTGATGCATCTATTCAAAGCATTTTCGATGCCTCAACAATTAAAGTTAATGCATGATTACTCAGATTCTTACTTAGCTAGTAATTTCGGAACTGCTAGCGGGCAAGAGTTTCAATTATTAGTCTTGCTGACTCGCCAATTCCACCCTTTACGACAAGTGTGGCGTTATGTACCGATGAAGCGAAAGCGCCTCCCACGGCGATGGTGACACCGGTTGAAGATCGGATAAGTTCATTAACAATTTCTTGGGCAGCAGCGACGTCGCTCTCCATAGCAACCGAGATAGCTACACCGATAGCTCGATTGCGTTTTATCGCATCGACCCAAGCTTCTGCTGGAACATTGACCCCCAAGTAAACGACCCCTACCCCTTGCCGACGAATTGCAACAGCTAATGCCAGCGGCCCAATTTCATGAACAGAGCCAGCGGGGGTTCCCACGACTACTTTTTCATGCGAGCTTCCCGTCCCCGCTCCTTCAAAAGCACTGCCTAGTCGGCGCATAATCGCGTTGCTCGCAAAATGCTCGCTTGCGATGTCGAGATTACCGTCGATCCATTCCTGTCCTAAAAGGCGGAGTGTGGGAAAAAGCCACTCATCCACAACAAGTTCAAATGAAGCCCGTGAAAAAGCGCTGTCCAGAACGTGCGCCATCGTTTCTTCATCCAGGGCACGCGCTGCTTCCATAAATGCCACTGAAAGCTCTGAGTTTGAGTCGCTGCCAACTGGATTCCGAGAGCCAACATGGGTTTTGCCGTTTTTTAGCACCTCAGCAGCTGCGGCTTGATGTCTCCATCCTTGATCCAACAACTTCTGCATTGCCAAGATCTCATTAATTGTCGCTTGATCGTAGAGTCGATACCCGCTGTCAGTTCGCCGAGGGGTACCTACGCCGTAACGCTGCTCCCAGGCCCGCAGGGTCGCAGCGGCGATCCCCGTTAACTCGACGGCCTTCTTTATGGTGAACATTGAACAAGAGTAGCCCAACATTCAACAATCCTTGAGTGCTAAGCACCCCCCTAAAAGGTCAAATTCGGCCAACTCTCTCCAAAACCCCTGTAATCCAGACGTGAATTGAAAAATGTAGCGGGAATCACCCTAAAATCATTGTTTAGGGTTTGCACAATGTTTGTCTAAGGTACATGATTCTCACATCGGGATGGATCGCCCATCTCGAAGCTCATTACAACTAAGTGGAGGAAAGAAATGAACATCCGTCCAGTCAAGAGAGTGTCAAAAACTCTACTGGTATCACTATTTGCCGTAAGCGCAATTGGCTTAGCTCCTCAAGCTCAAGGCGCGACAGGTACTAACTCACTCGCCGCTGTTCTTACAGCGAAGAATTCATTTGATATGGATTCAACGAATTACGACGTTCTCACTGCAGCAGTACTTGCCGTTCTAAATGCAAAGCCTGCATCGCCAGTCAAGGTGCTCACAGATGGAACCGTGGGACTCACAGCATTCATTCCAAACGATAAAGCATTTGAAAACTTAGTAACAGCACTGACTGGCACAACACCAGCCACAGAGCAAGCGGTGTTCACTGCCGTAGCCGGCTTGGGAATTGACACCATCGAACAGGTGCTCCTGTATCACGTCGTTCCAGGCACAGCAATTCTCTCTGGAGATGCTCTAAAGGCTAATGGCGCAAAGTTGGTAAGCGCACTTTCAGGCAAGAGTATTGCCGTGACTGTAGCTGGAACAACAATAACTTTAGGTGACTACGACACAATCGCACAGGATCCAACAGTGATCCTCGCTCAAGTCGACATTAACAAGGACAACATGCAGGTAGCACACGGAATTGACGCAGTTCTCCTTCCAGTTCAACTTTTGAAATACGGAACAAAGTCACTGGCAGCAGTTCTCACAGCGAAAAGCTCATTTGATAGCAACTCTGCAAACTATGACATTGTCACCGCAGCGGTGTTGGCAGTCCTAAAAGCCAAGCCAAATTCCGCCGTAAAAGTACTTACAGATGGCAAGACAGCAGTGACAGCTTTTATTCCAAATGACAGAGCATTCATGAACCTTGTGAAAGCTTTGACTGGTAAGAAGCCAATGACAGAGGCCGCAACATTTAAAACGGTAGCAGGACTTGGAATAGATACTGTTGAGAGTATTCTGAAGTTCCACGTCGTTCCAGGTGCAGCGATTATGTCTGGAGATGCTCTGAAGGCCAATGGTGCATCACTAAAGACTGCACTCGCAGGCAAAATGATTAAAGTCTCAGTAATGGGAACCGTCATCACTCTTGCCGATTACAACAAGAAGTTGAAGGATCCAAAAGTGCTTCTTCCTCAGGTCGATATCAACAAGGGCAACCTACAAGTAGCTCATGGTATTGATGCGGTTTTGATGCCAACGAAGTAATTTCACAATACGAATCTGGCCTCTCGGTATTTTTTACGGGAGGTCAGATTTTTGTTTCCAGTGAATTAAGACCACTCGGGGGAGCAGATAGGTGGATTTGTTAAAACTCCTACATGGTAGGGCTGTAAAATTTCACCTGATTCTGTCGTAGTGATCGACCTAGGCATCTAGTTCGCTTGAGCGAGAGTGAGTTCACTTCAACCCTTGATGCATCAATACAAAGCATTTTCGACGCCTCGGCTATTAAAGTTAATTCGTGATAACTGAGACTCATTATTAATTAGTAATTTCGGAACTAGTTAAGAAGACTTCTTTAAATGAAATGTCAGCTATCCCAAGATCTCCATTGACGCCCTCTTGGACTAACTCACGCAATTCTTCTAGTGAGTCTGCAAAGACTCTGTAGGTGTGCGGCTCAATCTCATTGCCCAAGTAGGCAAGCCCAGTCCAAGAACCAGATGGATCTTCATATATTTCAAGTTTGTATTGTGTCACCGTAATACCTCCAGCGCTTCCTTTTCATTGAGTCCCAGGTCATCGATAAGTATGCTCCGTACCTGATGTCCAGACAGTTCTTTTGCGTCGTGATGGGCATATAGGAAAGTTCTACCGGTCGGCGTCCTTAGCATTCGGTGTGACCCCCTTGTCCTGATGATTGAACAAGATAGTGGCTTTCGCTGCAAAATGCGAAGTAAATCGCGAGCCTTCATTGTTGGAAAATTCGACATTCTGGAAGTATGAATTCCGAAGGAAAGATTTCTTCCTGTTCTGATTAATCTGTGGACGGGTAATAGTGACGAAAACTTACGAAATAGTCACAGTAAGTAATTTTTAAATCCGGAAACTGCTGGTGGGGCGGGTCGGGCTCGAACCGACGACGACTGAATTATGAGTTCAGGGCTCTAACCAACTGAGCTACCGCCCCGTGCAGGAGGTAACTCTAATGCAGGAATAATCATATGAAGGCACGTTCCGACGCCATCCGGGCCGGGTCTAAGTGACCAGTTGCCCCGCGCAACAGAGTCAAAAACGGAGCTCCCCAGTCCTGCAGGCTGGTTGCTAGCGCCCCCGATCCCGTTATCGGTGATGGTGCATTCAATTTCGAAGTCATTTTCCTGATGAATGGAAATCACTACTTTCGTTGCATGCCCGTGCCTAAAGGCATTACTAACGGCCTCCTCAACGACGGCTCCAAATTGATTTGTCGGCAGCCAGTCGGGATCCTTTGCAATAATGCAATTGATTTCAATCTCTATCAAATCTTTCCAGCGTTCGACTTGGAAATGAACTTCCTCCGTAAGGCTTCTATTGGCGAACTCAGGTGCTTCAAAATCACCAGACATAATCTTTGTCGCTTCAGCAGTGGCGAGCTCTTTCAGACCGGTATCAGTTTCTTCACTTGAGCGCTCCAGAATTGCTGCCGCTGCGAGCAGCCGTGATTGAAGATTTCCATGAATATATTGTGCCCACTGACGCGAAACGGTGGCAATTTCATCGGATGCTAAATTCACATGCGCTTTTTGCGAATCGGTCACCCGCTCTAGCGCGGCAATCAGCTGCTCTTGGGAGTAAATAGCGGCCTTGGTGAGTGTGAGAATAAAAATGATAAGAGAAGTGAGGACGAAAGTAGTAATCTTGAAGGAGACCGGGTGAGGATGCGCCCAAAATTGGGCACTCGGGTTTATTAATGAGAGTAAGAAAAACGGCAAGTACACCGCGATAGCTGTTCTTAATGTGAAGATTAATGGTGAGAATTGAGGAAACCGTCGATAAAGGCTTTCACCGATGGCCATCAAAAAGTAAAAACAGATCAGAACGAAGACGGCATTCAATAACTCTTTCGGCGAATTGCTATGAGTGATGAGAATCGGGATAACGACTGATGCATAAATGAAGAGGTAGACCCTAATGTCAAAGGGTGGAAGTCGTAATCCCAATCGGAAAAGCTCCAATAGTGAATTAGATGTGCCTTTGTCTCCAGCCGTACTTGAGGGCGCCTTACCCCGTGATTTTGACCATAAATTATGAGAGATAGAGCGGAGCTCCTCGCCGGCATAGCTCTTCAAGAGCTGCGGGTTAATTCCATGCTCCGTATCGCCTTCGATGGAAGATTGAAATCTTTTTTGCGCGATAACCCGCGACCATTT
>CAXNOC010000045.1:0-7194 GCA_964203745.1 Candidatus Planktophila sp. | reverse complement strand
CTTATGCGAAATCAGGTTGCTGTCTGATCGGGTCCGTCGGTATTTCTCCGACGGCCCTTTCGCATTTCCCATACACGAAGTATGAGATTGGCTATTGCAATGACTAGCGTTGCAACATCATTCAGTTCCATTCATTTGCACTCCCTTTCAAAGCGCCTAAAACTCTCTAGTCCACTACGATTTCATTCTGCTTACTAAGAAAAGAGAAATGTCATGGGAGCTTGTAAATGCGGTTACACCACAGATCCTGAGAAGAACTGCAACGGAACACATAAAGTCGTCCAGGCAGTAAAGGCAGATATGGCTGAAAAGCTTGAAGCCAATGGCTTTCCACATGCTGCCGAATACGTGAAGAACAACTAACTAAATTAAAAATGCAGGAAGCCTGGGGCTCGGGTAACGTTTTGGCTGTGAGAAAGTTTTTAGCAGCGCTCCTAGTTTTTGTAGTTATTGGAAGTGAGGCTGCCCAAGCTCACCAACCTGTAGTTTTGTTAGATTCAGATACAACTGCTGCAAAGGGTCCATTGCTCATCGATGGCACTGTTTCATTTGCTATAGGTGCATCATTTACTAGAGCGGGCCAAAAGAAGGCTTTTCGTGGGCAATTTAAAGCAGGAGATGCCTTAAATGTTCAGTACCTTATAGTTGATAAAAAACCGGAGAATTCTCTGAGGACTAGTGCGCTACCAACACTTGTAATTACTTCACCCGCGGGCACCACAGTTACCGTGAAGATGACGGAGCGCACAAAGTTTTACGAACCATATAGCAGAACCAACTATTTATATCTTGCTCGCTATAGCGCCGCTGCTCAAGCGGGCGTGTATAGCTTTACGATCACATCAAAAGGCAGAGCCGCGATTACGGTTGCAGTGGGTGATAGAGAAGTTGGAGGTGAGGTGCTACGCGGTGCTGCACCAACACCAACACCAACACCAACACCAACACCAACACCAACACCAACACCAACACCAACACCAACGCCAACACCAACACCAACGCCAACGCCAACACCAACGCCAACGCCAACGCCAACACCAACACCCAGCGCTACCGGATACACAATGGCCCAAGTGAATGGGAACAACAGTGCTGCAAGTTGCTGGAGTGTTATCGATGGCAATGTTTATAACTTAACTGCCTGGGTTAATTCACATCCTGGTGGAGCTGCAAGGATCTTGTCCCTTTGTGGAATTGATGGAACGAACGCCTTTAAAGCACAACATGAAAATCAGAGCTCACCTGTATCGCGACTGGCTTCATACAGGTTAGGGCCACTACAAAAATAAACCCCGCAGATTTCTTTAGGGGGTTTATTTCTGCTACTCAATGGTAAATCAATACGCTTCTTTGCCGAAGTTGCTCAACCATAGCAGAGGAGCAGGCACTGTATAAGTTATCAATTGGCGCTAAAGCGAACTACTCTGAGTTACAAGAGCTAATGCCTTATTCGCCTTCGGCTATTCGCATCTTCGCTATTGCTTGTAGAAGTTTTGTATCGACTTCCCAGTCATTGGGTACAGCGATGGTTTTCTTATTGACTGTGTAGGCGCTTAACTTCGGGCGGAAAGCATCTAATACATCGCTGCTAAAAGGTGCCAATAGAAGGTAGTTCTTGGTGGTAGAAACGCCAAAGATATATTTCTTATCAAGGCGAAGCATGGGTTGATTCCATGCGATGACAAGCTCAAGCTTTGGATACTTACTGGTGATTGCAGCAAAGATCGCCTTAATCGTCTTTCGCTGCTCGGGGCTTAAGCTCTTGAAGTACTCACTCGGCGTTTCAAAGCGACGAGATGATGTAGAGCCACGCGAGTACATGACAAGAGCGTTTGCATGGGCTTGGGAAAATCCAAAGTTTTCTTTTAAGTGCGCGATCTGTTCTGGGTATTTCTTGCCCTCAAGGCCGGCCATGATCTTAAACCAGTAGGCCATCTTTTCGCCGTAGCGTTTTTCGATAGCGGGGAAGTGAGCTTCGCGGGATGGGTCTTTAGGAGGCATATCTATAGCTCCGTTGAGCTAGCCACGATCTAGATCCATGACCTTGGACCATGCTTTGATGAAATCGGCGACGAACTTCTTGTCGGCGTCATCACTTGCATAGACCTCGGATATCGCGCGCAGTTCAGAATTTGAACCAAAGACAAGATCTGCGCGAGATGCGCTCCACACTGGCTTTGAGCTCTTGGCGTGATGGGCTTCAAATAGATTTGTCGAGCCCTTTGTAGGAGACCACTGATATTTGATATCTAGAATGTTGATAAAGAAATCATTAGTCAGTGCCTCCTTTTTCTTTGTAAGCACGCCGATCTTTGATCCATCGAAGTTGGTGCCAAGAACGCGCATGCCACCAACCAGGACCGTCATCTCTGGGGGAGTCAGTGAAAGTAGAGCAGCCTTATCGACAAGTGATACTTCAGCTGGGCGATTATCAGATGCTTTCACATAATTACGGAAGCCATCGGCCGATGGCTCGAGAACTGCAAAAGATGCGACATCGGTCTGATCCTGTGTTGCATCGACTCGACCAGGAGTAAATCTTACGTTTGCCTTCATACCGGCGTTCTTTGCCGCGGCCTCAATTGCAACGCAGCCAGCTAGAACAATTAAATCAGCCATCGATACTTTCTTTGCGGACTTTTTATTAAAGCTTGTTTGAATCTTTTCCAGAGCTGCCAGAGTTTTCTTAAGCTCCTTAGGGCGGTTGGACTCCCAACTGCGCTGTGGCTCAAGACGAATACGTGCACCGTTTGCACCGCCGCGCTTATCGGTTGTGCGGAAAGTCGATGCTGATGCCCATGCAGTTGTTACTAACTGCGCGATGCTTAGATCGCTAGCGAGAATCTTCTTGGTAAGGGTTTGAATCTCACTCTTACCGATTATCTTCTTAGGCTTAGCAGGCAGTGGATCCTGCCAAATCAACTGCTCTTTTGGAACTAATGCGCCTAAGTAGCGTGAGACCGGCCCCATATCGCGGTGCGTCAATTTGAACCAGGCGCGTGCGAATGCATCGGCAAATGCATCAAGATCTTCGGCAAAGTGACGTGAAATCTTTTCATATGCCGGATCTGTGCGAAGTGCTAGATCAGTTGTGAACATAACCGGTGCATGGGTTTTACCCTTGATGTGTGCATCAGGTACGGCCTTTGCTGCAGATTCATCGGTAGGAATCCACTGGGTTGCACCAGCTGGACTCTTGGTCTGCTTCCACTCATATTTAAATAGAGTCTTGAAGTAGCTGTTATCCCACTTCGTAGGCGTTGGTGTCCAAGCGCCTTCTAAACCACTTGAAATTGTCTGCGCGCCATTTCCGCTGCCGAATGAGCTCTTCCAGCCAAGTCCCATCTCTTCAATAGCTGCAGCTTCTGGCTCTGGGCCAACGTATTTACTTGGATCTGCGGCTCCATGTGCCTTACCGAATGTGTGTCCACCGGCAATTAATGCAACGGTCTCTTCATCATTCATCGCCATGCGCGCAAAGGTTTCACGAATATCTTTTGCCGAGGCAAGAATATCTGGAACACCATTTGGACCTTCAGGATTTACATAAATAAGCCCCATCTGCACTGCAGCCAATGGATTCTCTAAATCGCGTGTACCGCTGTAGCGCTCATCGGCTAGCCACTCTTGCTCTTTGCCCCAGTACGTCTCATCTGGCTCCCAGACATCTGCTCGACCTCCACCGAAGCCAAATGTCTTTAGCCCCATAGATTCGATTGCACAGTTGCCGGCAAGAATCATTAGATCTGCCCACGATAGTTTCTTTCCATATTTTTGTTTGATTGGCCATAGCAGGCGTCGTGCCTTATCGAGGTTGACGTTATCGGGCCAGCTATTTAACGGCGCGAAACGTTGCATACCTGCACCTGCGCCACCGCGACCATCGGATGTTCGATAGGTGCCGGCGCTATGCCAAGCCATGCGGATAAAGAATGGACCGTAGTGCCCGTAATCTGCCGGCCACCACTCTTGCGATGTTGTCATTAACGCTTCAATATCTTTTTTAACGCTCTTAATGTTTAGTTTTGAGAACTCTTCTGCGTAATCAAAATCTTGATCCATGGGATCTGATGCAGGGGAGTGTTGGCGAAGCACGGAGAGCTCTAAATGGTTAGGCCACCAATCGCTGTTGTATGTGCCCTCTTTGTTGAGCTTGCTACCGGTATATGGGCACTGCGCTGCTTCGGTCATGGTTCCTCCAGATTTGGGATTGCATCTATGGATTAAGGCTAACTGATTATGGGTGCGCGCGAACTCTGACTTGCAACTATTACGTTTGATAGGCGCCAAATCGCGCAAAATTCACCTTTTATTAAGAGAACTTAGGCCTAATGCGCTGCTACCCAATAAATACTGGCAGCGTCGCGCTCCATAATTCCATATTCGATCATATGCCTGCGAATAGCGGCGCTATCAGGATGGAAGACTTCAATAACTTCGTTAAGAGTTTTTTCCGAATATTTTGCATTCGGCGAAAATGTATTTGCGATGCGATGTAAAACGGCAATCTTCTTAGTCGCCTTGACTGGGATTCTGATAAGCGAACCGTCGGGGCGAAAGAACTGGTCGACATTTTCTTGCATTTAGGAATTTTAAACTGGAGAGATAGGGACTGTCTATATTTCTTCTGTAATTTTTCGATTTTAATGCCTCACATAAAGTTTTCAATTTCCTAACGCAATCGTTAGATAAGTGAGAATTCCATGAAAACTATTTCAATTCTATTTACACCGAAGTAAATTATCTCCCGCAGGTGAGGGGTTTTCACACCTACTGAAACGGAGAGCACAATGAAAAAGTTTGTATTTCTTTACAACTCAGAGCCAAACGCGATTCCTAGTGATTCTGATATGGATGTTTGGATGCTTTGGTTTGATTCGATCAAGGAAAGTATCGTGGATATGGGTAACCCTTTCACCGATGGAATGCTTGTTACATCAGGGCCAGCGGCCAAGATCGCTCCAAAGATGAATCCAATAAGTGGATATACGGTTATTAGAGCTGCGGATATGGATGGGGCGATAGCGATAGCTAAAACCTGCCCAAGCCAATCCGGCTTGCAGGTCTATGAAGCAATAGAGATGTGATTGCAGATAAGTGAGTGGGTAAAACCATGAATTCATCGTGCAAAGCTTCTTACAACTGGTTACGGTACGGAGTATGAATCTTCAGCGCCGTAGTTTATTCGCCATTCTCTCTGGCTCAGTTCTTTCAGTATTTGGGCAAGGCGCCCATGCCGCTAACGGACCACTGGTAAAACCAAAGCGTCTCGGACAGGTAATTATTTTTCGCAATAAGAAATATACCGCCATCAAAAAGGGCAAGTTACTTGTTTGGGATAAAGGTGTTGCGATCAAAGCGACAGCCTCTGCATCACCGAAAGCTTCGGCCTCTGCATCACCAAAGCCAAGTGAGAGTGCGACCGCTTTGGCCTTAACTTTTGTCGCAAAGCTAAGTGATATTGCAGACTCACAGACAAAGGTGATTCTAGTTAAACCTGCATCGAGTGCGAGTTTTTCAGTTGCTGTTACGAAAGTAGGCAGCGTAATAACTATTGTTAGTGCAACATGCACGCACCGAGGTTGTATCGTCGAACCGGCCGGAAACCAACTGGGATGTCAATGTCATGGATCAGCATTTAATCCAAATACGGGTGCAGTTATTCAAGGACCTGCGGAATTGGCGCTGAAGAAATATGAAGTAAGTGAAGATGCTGGTTCTATCTTTATAAAGATCTAAGGGCTAGCACGGAAAAAGCGGATGAAAAAACGGCAACTTGGATTGATTTATGGGCCTCTAGCAATTCTGGCCGGGATAAGCATTGGCCACTTTGTTTCAACGCTCAATAAAAATTGGCACTCACCTGTCATCTCACTAGCAAATAGGATTGTCGATCACGTCCCACCAGCGGTAAAGAGCTTCGTTATTCAAATCTTTGGAACCAATGACAAACTCGCCCTGATTTTAATTATTTTGGCGGTGGTTTTCGCCATTTCTATCGCTATCGGGCGCGCATTCTTAACTGGTAATACTAAAGTGGCATATCTACTTATTTCACTCATGACGCTGGCAGCCATTTGGGCATCTGTACAAGATGCTGGCTCAAATATATTCTCAATTATTCCATCGCTCACATCTGGCGCGGTAACTGTTGCTGTTTTGTACTGGTTAGCGACTAAGAAGGAGCTAAGCGATGAAATCAGTGTTTCACTCTCACGTCGAGAATTACTCAAGGTTGTTGGAACAATTGGTGCTGTAAGCCTGGTTGCAAGCGGGGCAGCCAAACTGCTCACTCAAAAGGCGAGTGTTCAAATCGATCGAATTAAGACGGTGTTGCCGCGGCCTCTAAAGTATTTGGCTAAAGCCCCGCGTGATCCGGCGTTAAGCACTCCTGGTTTATCTCCGCTTTTTACGCCCAATAAAGATTTTTACCGAATCGATACAGCTTTTACAGTGCCTAATGTTTCGCTCGATATGTGGAAGTTAGAGATTACGGGGATGGTCGATAAGCCACTTACATTTACTTATGAAGAGTTAACCGCGCGTCCTGTATTTGAGCTAGACAACACGATCGCCTGCGTATCCAATGAGGTGGGTGGAAACTTAGTTGGAAATGCTCGCTGGCTGGGCATTCGCTTAGATGATTTGATTCAAGAGGCCAAGCCACATGCCGATGCAGATCAAGTGATGGGCTATTCAGTCGATGGCTTTACTGCAGGGTTTCCAACAGCGGTCCTGGATGGTCGCGATGCGATGATTGCAATTGGAATGAATGGTGAAGCTCTGCCCCTTGAACACGGTTTCCCGGCGCGCATTATCGTTCCTGGACTTTATGGATATGTTTCGGCAACGAAGTGGCTGACTCGGATTGAATTAACCCGCTTTGATCAAAAACATGGATATTGGATTTCGCGAGGCTGGTCGGAACGGGCGCCAATAAAGACGCAGTCGCGAATCGATACACCACAGGGTGACACTGCTGTAGTTGCCGGAACCATCGCAATCGCTGGAGTTGCGTGGGCGCCTATACGCGGAATTTCAAAGGTTGAAGTGCGGATTAATAAAGGGGCATGGCAAGAGGCAGTTCTTGGACCAGAGATTGCAGAGACAACGTGGCGACAGTGGTGGTTGCCTTGGAATGCAACGAAGGGTGGTTATGCCATCAGCGTGCGAGCCACCGATGGAGATGGAGCG
>CAXNOC010000044.1:0-7269 GCA_964203745.1 Candidatus Planktophila sp. | reverse complement strand
GGCAAGAAACTTATGTGCCGCGGTGAAGAGTTAACAGTTGTTGCGCTAACTCCTGAGAGCTTTGATGGAATAGATGTTGCAATGTTTGATGTCCCCGATGAGATTTCAGCCGAGTGGGCACCAATCGCAGCATTACGGGGCGCCGTCGTTGTAGATAACTCCGGTGCCTTTCGGATGGATGTCGATGTTCCTCTAGTTGTTCCAGAAGTTAACCCGCAGGATGTAAAGAACCGCCCGCGTGGGATTATTTCAAATCCAAACTGCACAACACTCTCAATGATCGTGGCCCTTGGCGCACTTCATCGGGATTACGAACTAAAAGAACTCGTTGTCTCTTCCTATCAAGCTGCATCTGGTGCGGGTCAAGCAGGTATTGATATTTTGCGTGAACAGATTCAACTAGTTGCTGGAACAAATGCCGGTGATGTTGCTGGTGATCTTCGTGCCATTGTTAAAGACAACGGTCCCTTTCCTGCACCCCTTGCATTAAATGTTGTGCCATGGGCTGGCTCATTGAAAGAGGATGGATATTCATCCGAAGAGCTCAAAGTGCGTAATGAATCCCGCAAAATTTTAGGTCTACCTAACTTGAAAGTTGCGGCAACATGCGTGCGAGTGCCAGTTCTAACAACACACTCACTTACTGTCCATGCCGTATTTGCAAAAGAGCCATCACGCAAAGGCGCGCAAGAGATCTTGCAAAATGCAGCCGGAGTTAAGTTAGTCGATGACCCTGAAAACTATAAGTTTCCAACTCCTGCTGACGTTGTAGGCACTGATCCAACATGGGTAGGCCGCGTGCGCAAAAGCATCGATGATCCAATGGCCTTGGATATGTTCGTATGTGGCGACAACTTGCGCAAAGGTGCTGCTCTTAATACAGCGCAGATAGCTGAGCTTCTCGCGATAGAGTTCACATCATGAGCATTAAAGAGAGTTTACGAGCCGACTTAACCGAGGCTATTCGTGGTCGCAATGAGATTACTTCGAGCACAATTCGAATGGTTCTTACTGCAATCACAAATGAAGAAGTTGCCGGCAAAGAGGCTCGGGTTTTGAGTGACGATGAAGTTATTACCGTCCTATCGCGCGAGGCGAAGAAGCGTCGTGAAGCCTCTGAAGCCTTTGAATCCGCAGGACGCGCCGACAAAGCCGCCCTTGAAAAGGCTGAGGGCGAAGTTATCGCCAAGTACTTGCCTGCCCAACTCGGCATCGATGAAATTAAGAAGATGATCGCAGATGCAATCGCATCAACTGGTGCTGCAGGACCTGCCGATATGGGCAAGGTTATGGGCGCTGTTAAACCATTAATCGCAGGCAAAGCCGATGGCTCTATCGTTTCAACCCTAGTGAAAGAAGCGTTAAATAAATGAAATTTGAATATGCCACAGTTCCATTGCTCTCACATGCAACTAAGCAGATCCTTGATACGTGGGGCTCAGATGGTTGGGAGCTTGTACAAGTTATTCCAGCACCAGGCACAGGCGAACAGCTAGTGGCATATATGAAGAGAGAGATTAAATGAACACAGTAGATGTCCGCGCAAAGCTCATCGAGCTAGGTCTTGAATTGCCGGTAGCTGCATTACCTATAGCGGCCTATGTCCCAGCCATTCGCACTGGAAATATTGTCTTTACTGCAGGCCAGCTGCCATTAGTCAATGGCGAAATGGCCGGCGTCGGCAAAGTTGACGGTGAGATCACCCCTGAACGAGCAAAGGAGTTAGCACAAATTTGTGCGCTCAATGCAATTGCCGCTGTAGCAACAGTTGCCGATGTAAATAAGATTACAAAGATTGTTCGAGTAGTTGGTTACGTTAACGGCGTACCCGGTTACATAAATGCACCAGTTGTTGTAAATGGCGCGAGTGAACTATTTATAGCTATTTGGGGCGATGGCGCAAAGCATGCACGTAGTGCAGTTGGAATTGCAGAGTTGCCACTTAACTCACCTATTGAAATCGAACTAACCGTCGAAATTACAGACTAAAAACCTGCGGACAGGTCATTTACCTCTTTTTGAGAGACGTTCGAAATCTGTAATCAAAACGGCGCGACCATCTAGTTTTATCCAGCCACGGCCAGCAAAGTCAGCGAGTGCTTTATTAACTGTTTCGCGCGAAGCTCCAACTAACTGTGCAAGCTCCTCTTGAGTTAAATCATGGTGCACGTAGAGACCTTCAGGATTTTGCTTACCAAAACGCTCGCCAAGATCAATGAGTGCTTTCGCAACACGACCAGGAACATCTGAGAAAACCAAATCACCAACGGCTTCATTTGTCCGACGAAGTCTTTGCGCTAAACGGCCAAGTAGGTGAAGTGCAACTTCAGGATTTTCTGCAAGCCATGGGACTAGAACTTTGTGTCCGAGGCTAAGAAGTTTTGCATCTGTTACCGCTGTTGCAGTTGATGTGCGAGGACCTGGATCAAAGAGACTGAGTTCACCGAACATTTCGCCGGGCCCAAGGATTGATAAAAGATTTTCACGCCCATCACCGCTTGAAGTACCGAGTTTTAACTTGCCCTCGACTATGACGTATAGATGATCGCCTTCATCGCCTTCGGCGAATAGGACGTTGCCCTTAGAGATCTTGACTGAATCCATAGATGCTCGCAGTGAAGCGGAGGCGGCATCATCAAGGGCTGTAAATAGTGGAGCTCTGCGGAATACATCTTCATCATGGGTCACGGGGAGTACTTTAGCCTCATGCCCGCCAATAATGAAAGCCGCAAGCAGGCACGGGCGGTTTACCGCATTCTTACTAAGACCTATCCAGATATTCGCTGTGAACTAGATTTTGAGAACCCTCTGCAATTAATTATCGCCACAGTGCTGAGTGCGCAGTGCACAGATAAACGGGTTAATCAGGTTACCCCACCACTCTTTAAGAAATATAAGAGTGTTAAGGCCTTTGCTAAGGCCGACATAGAAGATATTGAGCGCCTAATATTCTCAACCGGTTTTTATCACAGCAAGGCTCGCCATATTAAAGGCCTGTCAATCAAAATTCTAAGCGAGTTTGGCGGAGAAGTTCCAGCTACGTTGGATGAGTTGATTTCACTGCCCGGGGTTGGACGTAAAACCGCCAACGTTGTTTTGGGACATGCATTTGATATTCCAGGAATAACGGTCGATACACACTTTGGTCGTCTCTCTCGTCGCTTCGGCTGGACTAGCGAGAAGGATCCTGTAAAAGTTGAACACATTGTCGGCGAATTAATTCCACAGAAGGAATGGACAAATTTATCTCAACGGATGATTTGGCATGGTCGGCGCATCTGTCATTCTCGCAAACCTGCATGCGGTGTTTGTCCAGTTGCAAAGATTTGTCCTAGCGTTGGTATTGGAGAGATGGATGTAGAAAAAGCTATGCTGCTCGTAAAGACAGATAAGGATTTTCGTTGAAAAAAATAGCTCTCGCACTCTCGCTACTCTTACTAAGTAGCTGCGCTGCACCTGCGAAAGAAATCGCAGGACGGGTGATTTCCTGTTCAAGTATCACAAGTTACGTGAATGAAACCTCAATAGTTTTGGATTGTTTAGATGGTGGCGATGGCGCGGCCATCGGTGGAATAAAAGGTCCTGCGATAATTAATGTTTGGGGTTCTTGGTGCGGGCCGTGCAAAGAAGAGATTCCCATCTTTAGATCTTTCTACGCAAAAACCAATGGGAAGCTGCAGTTAATCGGTGTTGATGTCGAAGAACCTTCGATTGAAGCTGGCCGCAGTTTTGTCCTTAAAAACGGAATAACGTGGCCAAATCTGTACGATGGCGATGGTCGCTCGCGTGAGTATTTTGGAATGGGAGTGCCAGTTACTTGGTTTATTGCCCCAGATGGAAGCGTTGCTTATAAGCACATAGGCGTACTTAAGAATGAGATTGAACTAATTACGCTCACAAGTAAGTATTTAGGGGTAAAGCTTTAATCCTCATCCTTAGTGCCTTGCAAACCTGCCGCTATTAACTTCATGATATTTGGATCTGCCAAAGTTGTTGCATCGCCAACTTCACGATTTTCAGCAACGTCTCTTAGTAGACGACGCATAATCTTGCCACTACGAGTCTTTGGAAGCTCATTTACAATGAGAATCTGACGTGGTTTTGCAATCGCTCCAATCTCTTTTGCGACGTGATTTCGCAGTTGCGTATTGAGCTCATCGCCATCTGCATGTTCGATACCAGAACGCAAAATAACAAAGGCGACGATGCCCTGTCCTGTCATTGCATCAGTGGCACCAACAACGGCCGCCTCTGCGACTGCTTCATGTGACACCAGGGCCGATTCAACTTCTGTTGTTGAGATTCGGTGACCAGAGACGTTCATGACATCGTCAACGCGACCAAGCAACCAAATTGCACCATCGTCATCGAGCTTTGCGCCATCTCCAGCAAAATAGATGCCCTCAAAGCGTGACCAATACGTTTCCTTGTACCGTTCATCCTCACCCCATACCCCGCGCAACATTGCAGGCCATGGCTGATCAATAATTAAGTAGCCACCATGTCCATCGGCAACGGGAGTTGCATTGTCATCTACGACTTTTGCACTGATGCCAGGAATAGGACGCATTGCAGAGCCAGGCTTTGTTGCAGTTATTCCAGGCAAAGGTGAAATCATGATTGCACCTGTTTCGGTCTGCCACCACGTATCAACAATTGGACAGCGATCTCCACCAATGATTTTGCGGTACCACATCCAAGCTTCAGGATTAATCGGCTCTCCTACGGAGCCCAATAAACGAAGCGATTCCAAATTGTGTGCCTGTGGAAATTCATCGCCCCACTTCATCCACGTACGAATCAATGTTGGCGCGGTATACAGAATAGTTACTCCGTATTTTGCAACGATCTCAAAAATTCGACCTTTATGTGGCGTATCGGGGGTTCCTTCATACATAACCTGTGTCGCCCCATTAATAAGTGGGCCATAGACAACATATGAGTGGCCCGTAATCCAGCCAACGTCGGCGGTACACCAAAAAATATCGGTCTCAGGTTTTAAATCAAAGACAACTTTATGGGTATAGGCAACCTGCGTTAAATAGCCACCAGTTGTATGAAAAATACCCTTTGGTTTAGCAGTCGTGCCCGACGTATACAAAATAAA
This sequence comes from Candidatus Planktophila sp., assembly GCA_964203745.1. Classification (GTDB taxonomy): domain Bacteria; phylum Actinomycetota; class Actinomycetes; order Nanopelagicales; family Nanopelagicaceae; genus Planktophila. Next base: position 2,162 of record CAXNOC010000044.1, on the reverse strand, counting down.
TAGCGGATGCTCAGCGTCAAAGCTCTCTGCAACATGTTCGGCAGATTGACGGTCAACAATGTCATGCCACCAGATATCACGATCAGTCCAGGCGGTCTCCTGCTTTGTGCGTGCGACAACAAGTACTTTCTCTACATTATGTTGACCTTTTAGAGCCTCGTCAACAGCAGGTTTTAATGCAAAGGCTGCACCTTTTCTAAATCCTCCATCGGAGGTAATAACTAACTTTGCATCGGCATCTTGAATTCGAGATAACAATGCATCGGCTGAAAACCCACCAAATACAACGGAGTGCGGTGCACCAATTCGGGCACAGGCCAACATTGCAATAGCCGCCTCTGGAATCATCGGCATATAGATTGCAACGCGATCGCCCGCATTTATTCCAAGTTCAATTAAAGCATTCGCTGTCTTTTTTACTTCAGTGAGAAGGTCGGCATAGGTAATAGTTTTTGTATCACCAGGTTCACCTTCAAAGAAAAATGCGACGCGATCCCCGCGTCCCTCTTCTACATGTCGATCAAGTGCGTTGACCGAAGCATTTATTTTTCCGCCTACAAACCATTTAGCGTAAGGAACTTCCCACTCCAAAACGGAGTCCCATTTCTTCTCCCACTTAAGGGCGCCGGCCTGCTCTTCCCAAAAAGCCAGACGATCCATATTGGCATGGGCGTACTCATCTGGCTTGGCATTGGCATCTTCTGCAAATTCAGGGCTAGGCAGAAAGTAACGATCTTCGCGCAGAAGGTTCTCTAACGACTCATGGTCTTGGCTCATAGCGTGTGAGGTTACTAGTTGAGCATTGTTATCAACAGGCTTTAGAGAGTGCTCTTTGTCATCACGGTCAGCCTAGAAAGATGCTGGCACCCAATGAAAGGAGAAAAATGAGCTTCACCGCACTAATCCTGTTAATCCTCAAACTCTTGAGTAATCCAACGCTGATCGCAGCCTTCGCGCGCTTCCTCAGCAATGTTCTCAAGGCGCTTACCTAGAGGGTAATAAAGAGCCTCCGGAGCCCACACTCCGGAGGCTTCTTTGTGCCGCTTTTGTGGGATTAGCTCTGTAAGTGAGATGATTGGCCGTAAGCCTCTAGATGGTTCAACGAAGCGCTCTCCTAGAGTTTTACACCAGAGCCACTAGGCCGCTAGGAGAAAAATGCCGATTGCAACCCCTGAGATTTATATTGACATGCTGGACCGCGCTAAGAAAGGCGCCTTTGCATATCCGGCAATAAATGTTTCATCATCACAGACCATCACTGCAGCTATTCGTGGTTTCGCCGAAGCTGAGTCTGATGGAATTATTCAATTCTCTTGGGGCGGGGCTGAGTACGCATCTGGATCTACCGTTAAGAAGATGGTCGACGGAGCCGTTGCTTTAGCCGAGTATGCCCATGTTGTAGCCAAGAACTACAACGTAAATATTGGAATTCACACCGATCACTGCCCAGCTGAAAAGTTGGATGGCTTCATGCGCCCGTTGTTGGCATTTGGTGCGCAACGTCTTGCATCGGGCCAAGCACCACTATTCAATTCGCATATGTGGGATGGTTCTGCGGTTTCAATGCCCGAGAACATGAAAATTGCAAAAGAGATGTTAGCGATGTCGATTGCTGCTCGCACAATTCTTGAGATTGAAATTGGAGTGGTTGGAGGAGAAGAAGACGGCGTAGAAGCCAAACACGATGCCAAGCTGTACTCAACTCCTGAGGATGCATTGCTCACCATAGAAACTCTTGGTACTGATGCGCGTTACTTAGTGGCTGCAACATTTGGAAATGTCCATGGTGTCTATAAGCCAGGCAATGTTGTTTTGCAACCAAAAATCTTGTCAACTTTGCAAGAGGCCGTTTCAAAGAAGCTTGGCCTTCCTGCAGGAAGTAAGCCTATGGATCTTGTTTTTCACGGTGGTTCAGGCTCTCTACTTTCAGAGATCCGCGAATCCCTTGATTATGGCGTTATTAAGATGAATATTGACACTGATACCCAATATGCATTTACGCGCCCAGTTGTAGATCACATGCTTAAGAACTACGAGGGTGTGTTAAAAATTGACGGCGAAGTTGGAAATAAGAAGCTCTATGACCCTCGCGCGTGGGGCAAGGCGGCAGAAGCTGGAATGGCTGCGCGTGTTGTTCGTGGCTGTGAAGATCTTCGTTCTAC
>CAXNOC010000043.1:0-7470 GCA_964203745.1 Candidatus Planktophila sp. | reverse complement strand
TCGCTCCCATCGGCTAGATAGATGCCACCAACGACATCAAACTGCCATAGCTCCATAGGAGCAGCCCTCTCCCATCGTTTAAACTTTTCATCTCGGCGCCTTCTTGCATGGGGATCTATTAAATTGGCTCTCTTGATAGCACGGTAGATGGCAGATCGAGAGGGCATTGGCTCTGTAGTGATCTTTGCCAGTTCAAACTCAATTCGTCTTGGCCCCCACCCGGGGTTTCGACGACGCATCTCACAGATCAAAACATCAACTGCGCTACTGATCTGGTGAGAACATCCCTTGGGTTTATGTGAATGATTGGTCAATCCCGGCAACCCACTTCTTTCATATTTGAGTAGCCAAGAATGAATCGTTTGGCGAGAGACGCCAAAACGGGAGGCGACTTCAACAATGCTAAAGCCGTCATGAATAACTGCAGAAACCGCTTGATACCTTTGTTCCATAACACTGAGCTCCGTAATCATGTAGGAGAGTGTCAACCATCAGCCGAATACACTGTCAAGGATCAGGCGAATAGATGTAAAGGATCAGGCGGTGCTAATTCGTCAAGTATCTGGCGAAGTAACACAGGCATGAAAGTGGGCCCAGACGGGCTCGAACCGTCGACCCACGGATTAAAAGTCCGTTGCTCTACCAACTGAGCTATAGGCCCCACTTGTAAAGAAGGTAATGCTAACCCACTATCGATGAGTCTCCTAAACTGCCCTAGCGATGGAGATTGTATTTCCCAGTCTGATTGGGAACTCAATATTAGGAAATATCTTTGAAATCGAGGTCGATAATCCAAGGACTGAGGCGACCATAGAGACGAAATATTTCATGTGATACCAATTGGTTGATCTTTTAACTTCTAACAGTTGCCACCCGCTTCGCTCAAATAGGGTCTTCTGGGTTACAGGATTGAACAGCTGGGGGTGTTGTAGACAAAATGGGGGCCACTTAGGGCCCATCAGTTTACGGAGCATCGAACTTTCATTATGGACAACAATCGACAGGTTCGCTCCTGCATTGACTCGTTGGCGTATCTCTTTTAGATCTCCAACAGGATCAAGTAAGTGGTCGTATACATGCACGCCGACTATTAATGAAAAGTCTCTCCCAGTTAATTCTTCAATAAAATCTACAACTTCGACTTCGCCGACGGAGGAAACGCTTGCCAATAATTCTGCGCGCGTAGAGTGATTAGGCTCTATGAAAGATATGGCTTCAGGTTTGGCTATCTTCACAATTTGATGTGCAACTAAACCGATATCCGGCCCAACTTCAAGATACTTTTTATTTGAAACTTTCTCTCTGCCCATAATCCAATTTGCATATGCAGATTGAGTTCTAGAAACAGTAGATTTATCTTCACCCATTGTGTTATCTGGCATTGCCGCATAGAGAAGAGAAATTTGATCCTTTGAAAAATACCAAGGGCAGTACAACACTTGGCACTCTTGGCATCGGTAGTACGAGAAGAAGACTTGATCATTTCGTAAGCCGATAAAGAAGTCCTTGACTTCAACCCAGGACATGAGCTCGGCCTGCAGGCGTGCTTTTGAATTAGGTGTCGTTGCTATAGCCGTCGATCCACAGATCGGGCAATTTCTTCTCTCCCAATCTGAATGGTTCTGAGAGACATCTTTATCTGACACGAAATACTCCTTTTTTATTAATGAAATACATTGCTACAGTCAGCAAAACTACAATAATCATTTGACTTACGGAACGGTTCAACCCAAAGTAATGGACGAATACCAGTAACAGAATCAAATTGACGACAAATTGCGAGATATAGGCCCCGGAAAAGCGAAAAAGCTCACCCAGGTAGGCCGCTTGCGATTTCCATACCAACTTCCTTTGCGAATAATGTGCCTGCGCAATGGAAATAACGTATGAAAAGAAGAGAACCAAAGAATCAAAGAGTTTTGGAAAACCATAAGAGAGAATCAGAAAAGTTCCGACTCCAAAAAGTGAGTTCCAAATACCTACAAGTAAATATCTGGTGGTTACTTTCACCGGATCTTTACTTGTTCTTGCCCTCTTTATGCCAAGACTTTAGCTCTTCCCAGCGGGCCTCTAGCATTCCAATTCGCTTCTCGTCTTCATGGGCGATACCTGTGTAATAGTCACGCTTGTTGAGCAGCCATAACAATTCAAAGTGAACTGCATCAACTAAACCCTCTTCGATATCTGCAGAAAGTGCGGCATTGGCATCGAAAACAACTTTTCGAGTTTCAAAGCGATCTAAGCGGATTGCATGTACTTGTCGAAGAGCACCAATTGATTCAATCGAGACTCCACCACCCATTACTAATTGCTTGTCAGCTTTCTTGCATAACTTAGATACTTCTAGAACATAGTCTGTAGTTTGTTGTAAATTAATTGTGTCTCTAGCCCAACTCATTGACCCAACAAAATCTACACGTCCAAATACAACCCCGTCGACGCCTCCTGGTTTGCAAATTTCTTCAACTAACGACTCGCGATTATTGAAACCAGTTATTGTCTCCATGTTGAATAAGAATTCTGTATCCTTTTGCTCGTCTACTGTGTACACAATATTCTTGGCCAAGACGTATTTGCTGGCTGCATAGGCTGACTCAACCATCGGTGCAACTACATAACGAACGCCGATCTGCTTAGACTCTAATAAATCTCTAATCGCTTCGCATCCGCCAATTTTTACCGTCACTGGTAAACCAGCGGCACGCGTAATGTCTACTAAACGCAATAACTCTTCAAGACGAGTACCTTCGGCTTCAAATTCAGCTTTTACGCTGACGATTCCAAAGTTTTCGCGTCCTCTGGTCAGGATTTCAACCATCTTGCGTTCAGTCTTGTTCATGATTCTCCTTCAAAATTGGGTAGCGAAAGTCTATCTAACGGTTTTAACTTTATGGGACGTTAGAGTTCGCAAAACTTGCTCAGAAATGTCATGCAGTGGCACCCCTACCGAGCCGGCAAGCTCTTCAAATTCCATGCCCCTTGGGTAATAGTCATCCACAGCAGATGGCTCTGGTGATCTTGAGATTGAGCCCGCCCCAGTCAATGAAATTAATAGTTCAGCCAATTCTCCAAGTTCAATAATCGGCCCACCTGAGTCAACAGTTGTGTTATCACCCCGTATCGCCGATTTGATGAGGACCTCCATAAAGTCACCTGCGTCACAGTAGCGGCGCACTACATCACCTCCAGATGTAATAGTGATGCCACCGCTTTCCTTGAAAGTTTCAATGAAATCGCTTACCGCATAGGCGCGCTTAATCGGCATATGAAGTCCAGTACCACCCCAAAGTCGGCCAATAACTATATTTGCGCCAACTTTGCGTGCTGCATCTGAAATAAGTACCTCTTCAATTCGCTTGCAAAATCCATATGGATTCCTTACAACATTATTTTCAATCTCTAGAGAATCGCGATCTATAATCGCCCCGGACGAGACAACGACTACCCACTTTGGCTTATCCCGTTCAATAATTTCGCAGGCGGATGAAATCAACGCTATATTTTTTGCGACATAATCACTAAAGCTGTACTCCGCAGATTTATCTTTTGTTAGAAATGCTAAATGTATAAAACCTTCGAGATCTTTTATTCCTTTATCGCCACTCAGGGATTGGAGTTGCACCGTTGGCATGACAATTGATGGATCTAATTTCAGATTTCGTCCATCTGAGGAGCAGAGAACAAGGTCTTTCTCAGCAATACCGTCGAACTTGCCCTCAAGAACTCGGGCAACGGACTCCGTGCCTAACCATCCCGTAGCACCGGAAATCAAAACCTTTGAATTTTCTGTTCTCATACTTATGCCTTTAGGGAATCTGGTAAGTATTTAAAGACTTTCGGAGATAACTCAGCATCAAGTTGAGGATCCATCAAATGAATTGGATTTGATTTCATTTTTCCATCACCTGAAATCTTGCTTGTAATCTTCGGTAGAAAAGATTGATCCGGATGGATATTGACTATAAAGGCCGCTGGCCCATCAGAATTAAGTAAACGCAATACTTCCTTGTTGCCACTTATGCTTCCTGATATTTCAACACTTGGAATTCCATAAGCTTCAAAGGCCTTACCCCAATTAGGTAGCCCGACACCGGTCTCGCCATCGCAGCCGATGTAAGCGCCCGCAAAATATGCTTTCTGTGAAACACGAATCGATGCGTAGCCTTTATTTGAAAAGATAAAGAGCTTCAAATTCAATTGGCGGTTTTGAACTGTTCCTAACTCGGAGAGATTTTGGGCAAAGCCACCATCGCCTTCAACTAAAACTGTTCGCTTTGTTGGCTCTACTAATGCCGTACCGATTGCTCCAGCTAGGCCATAGCCCATACTGGCTAAACCTTTGTTATTAGTGAGCAACTGCCCCTGCTTTTGAGCAAAAACCTGCATCATTGTTGTATAAGAACCGCCGCTACTACAGGCAACAATGCGATCGTCCTTATTCAATAACTCGCTGAGTTCGGCTACAAATTCAAATGGGTTTGCAAACTCTGGGTACTGGAAAGTTGCGCTTTCAACGACAGGTAATTGGGCTCTCAAATCTTTAATGAACCCACGCCACTCGGAATAATCATTCTTGGGACTTTCTATTTCTGCTATTTCTAGAATCTGCGAAAGGCCTCTTGCTGCGTCCATATTGATGTCCAAATAAGTTTTCGGTTGCTCTAATTTAATCTCATTCAAATCAAGTTCAATTCTTACTATATTTCCGACTGGAACAAACTCCTGCCAGGCAAAACCTGTTTGCTGTAACCCTAATCGTGCGCCAAGAGTAATCACCAAATCTGCTTGTTGAATTAAACTATTTGCCCATCGCATTCCGTATGTGTTGGGACGGCCTGCATATAAGGGATGATCGAAATCAAGATAATCAACTGCATTCCATGTTGTTGCAATAGGAATACCAAGCTCCTGCAACCTTGGCAACAACTCTGAAAAACTCTGAAAGTCTAAACCTCCACCAACTAGAAACAGTGGCCGCGAGCTTTTTCTTAAGAGCTCGGTGAACTTCTCTTTCTCATTGATTGAGAAAACATCGGCAATCTTTGCTTCACTAGTCTTTTCTCCTACGGGTGCAACCTCTAAAGAATTCTGATCAACTTCCATTGCGGTTACGTCTAAGCAAATCTCAATAAAGACTGGCCCTTTTCTACCACTTCTTGAATACTCTGTTAGATCCCTTAACTCGTTGAGTCCGAGCGGCTTCGTCACAGTCACCGCCAGCTTTGACATTGGCTCAACAATGGATCGTCCATCTATTTGTTGATGTCCGATCTGACGCACTTCAGGGTGTGTAATGAAATCTGTACGGGCCTGTCCACCGACGATCAAGAGTTCTCGGCTCTCTAGCCACGCCCCGCCAATAGCCGTTGCCAAGTTTGTAATTCCAGGACCTGCAGTCACCATCGCAAATGCTCGTTTGCCGTTACCTCTATTTGCAACATTGAAGTACTCGGCTGCAATCCCTGCGCTGACCTCGTGAACAACGGCTATACATTCCATGCGAGTTCTAGCCGATTCAAGTAAATGCATAACATTGCCACCGCCAACAAAGAAACAGTGCGTATATCCCAATTTAACTAAACTTTCGATGAAGTAATCAGAATATTTCATAGTTCAGCTCCAACTGGCTTAGGGACTCGGCTAATGTATCAAAGCACTTATTTAAGTTCTCATCATTGAGCGGATAGAGTCTTTCAATTAAGGCTCCGTCCATATCTGGCACGATAAGGCACTGTTGCGTCGTTGAGTTCTTCTTATCTTTCCTCATTGCGCTTAAGAACTGACCTTTTGAAACCTTGAAATGTTCGATATCCCCATTAACTTGTGCCATCTCACTCTTGATCCATCTAACAAGTGAACCGGTAGCGTCCGGGTTTCCAACATAATTAATAGCGGTATGCATTCCAATAAAGACGCCAATGCCATGCGGAATCGAGAAAGCCGTGGCCGCTTCTAACGCATGGCCAAATGAGTGGCCAAAATTAAGCAGTTTTCTCTCCTTTTTATCAAACTCATCTATCTCAACAAACCACTGCTTTTTTTCTAAAGACAGGAATATCGCCTGCTCTATGAAATCAACTTCAGAAGTTGATCGCCAATTCTCAATTAACTTTTCAAACTTCTCTGAATCAAGCGGCGACGAGGCAAAGCAGATTTTTACACCTTCTGCTAACCCACACGCAATATCAACATTATTTAAGGTAGATAAGAATTCTTTATCAATATAGACACTAGATGGCGGATAGATATTTCCTAAGAGATTCTTAAACGGGCCTAAATTGATAGAGCTTTTCCCACCGATGCATGAATCAAGCATCGACATTAATGTGGTTGGAACATAAATCCACTCAAGTCCGCGCATATAAATTGATGCTGCCAGAGTGACTAGATCCTGCAGCGCGCCACCACCCACAGCAACGAGCACGTTGCCGCGAACAACTCCTAGCTGAGCAAGCTCCATCAGTATTGATGAGGCACCATCTAGGGTCTTGATATTTTCGTTGATCTCTAAAGTGATGAAATCTGTAGCTTGCGGAAAACTTATGCGGGCAGTTTTTTCAACTTTCCTATCGCAAATTACTACGTACCTAATGGAGTTATTGAAAACATCTGAAAGGTTATTGCTGATTACATATTGAAAACCTGAGCTCTGCACTGCCAATCTATATTGCACGGATTTGCGACCAACCATTGTCTACGCGGATAAATTGGCCGTTAACACCTAGGGACTCAGGGGAGGCCAACCATGAGACTGCTTTTGCAACGTGTGAAGCCAAAACTAATTTTCCAGCTGGTGTTTCGTGTTCTATTTTCTTAATCTGCTCATTGCTTAGATTCGAACGCGTCATAGGTGTATCAACAACCCCAGGCAGCACTGCATTCATTGAATATCCACGGGATGAATAGTCGGCAATAAAGGAGTTAACGAGGCCCTCAATGGCTGACTTAGAGACTGAGTATGAGAATTTGTTGGTGCGTGAGAGTGATTGCCAGACACTACTTAGGACCACCAGCCTTGCATGATCACTGAGCAAATTATTCTCAAGCAGGGCTTTTAATGAGTTAACCGTAAATATTAAATTTGCATCAATAATCGCTTCAAAATTCGTTGCGCTTTCTAGTGTGTCATTTGCATTTTGACCCTGGGCCCATACACAGGCATCAAATTTCAATCCTGATGCAATAATCTGCGCAAAGCCATCTTTTGTTTGAAAATCTGTATCTTTAGAATCCCTCGAAGTCGTCGCTACATCAAAGCCCTTGAGCAATAAATCTTCAACAATAGATCTACCCAAGTGGCCATTTGCACCGAAAACAATCGCTTTCATTATTTCTCCAGAAATTCAGAGACAACATAATTAGGGCGAGATTTAACCTCTTCATAGATGAGTCCAACGTACTCACTCAAGATTCCCAACATCAACGAGACGATTCCAAAGACCAACAGGAATAGGCCTACCAAAGTTCCGA
>CAXNOC010000042.1:0-7648 GCA_964203745.1 Candidatus Planktophila sp. | reverse complement strand
CCAACTAGTTGTCCGCCAACACTAAAGAGTGTGAATGTTAAGACCCCTAAGTGTTGAACTATTGTTGATGTGAAGGCAATATATATAACTCCGATTATCCCACCGGTATAGATCCACCACGGACCATTAGGTAAGGCCACAAAATGAGTGCGTCCGGTGGCGGCTCCAACAAGAATGAGAATAAGCAGAAGTGATGTTCCGGTTACAAAGTTCAAAAGTGATGTCGTGAAACTCTGATGTGAGTATTCATTGATTTGACCATTTAGCGCGCGCTGCACTCCTACAACTGCACCGGCTATGCCTCCTGCAGCAACGGCGAGCATTGAAAGGTTCTTGGCATCGATTCGGTCGATGACGGATACTAAAACAGCGATTACAGTTAAACCTGCTGCAAGTATTCGCCGACCTGTGATCGCTTTCTTGCCGCCCCCAGTTAGACCAATTCGATCAACGACTAATGACATTGCCGTTTGACCCGCTATTGATGTCACCGAAAAGATCGCCACTCCAATCAGCGGGACAATCTGGGTTTGAATTGCGACGAAGCTTCCACCAAGAGCACCAGCAAATAGCTTCCACCGTGCGATCTCCTTACGGGAAACCGCTGCGCGAAGATTTGATAACCCCTCTTTAATGGCGGGATTAAATATCGCAATAACCGTGATTATGACCAAACCTGATCCAAAAGATACTAAAGCCGCCTCTAATCCATTATTGAGACGGTGCGATAGTTCGCCATTAGCACGAGCCTGCAGAGCGATCATTACTCCTGAAAGTGCGGCGAGTAAATCGAGTCTCATTAGTTATGTGTGCCGTGAAACTCTCTTTTGTCTGCAATCCAATCCATAAGTGCGAATAGGACGCCTGAGGCAACGAATGTTAAATGGATAACGATGCGCCACTTTGTGCCTCCTCCGACGTGATCTTGACCAGCTAGTTCAATGAAATCCTTTAGGAGTTCAATGACTGAAATAGCTACAAGTGAACCGATTAATTTGATTTTAAGACCGCTGAAATCAATTGTTCCCATCCAGTGTGGGCGATCCTTTGACTCTGTTGCAACATCAATCCGGGAAACAAAGTTTTCGTAGCCTGCAAAAATAACCATCAGAATCAAGTTAGCCAGAAGGGTTAAATCCAACAAGGCCAGCAGATCGAGCGTAAAACTCTGTGGTGTTGCCTCTCCGATGTGGAGTGCTAAATGATAGAACTCAATTAAGAAGCGGAAGGAGAGAAGAACTAGCGCTCCGACTAATCCTAAATAAAGAGGGGCGAGGAGAAAACGAGAGCGAAAGAGAACAACTTCAACACCGTGGGATATTCGATTCATGTAAGTACTTTAACTTACGCCTCAAGGTTTAGAACCACTTGAAGCCACTCATCTTCGAGTTTTTGTTTATCGGAGCGCTGGGCTTCAAGCTCATGCGTAATAGATGTTAGCTTCTCCGGATCAAATGAAGCACTCTCTTGCTCGGCCTCTAACTCTGAAATTCTGGTATTTGCCTTTTCTATCTGACGCTCAAGGCGCACTTTGTCCTTCTTAAGTTGACGCTCTTCGGCAGCGCTCGATGTTTTCTTCTCTTTTTGCGCCGTCAATGGAACTTGTATCGCTTCGTGACGGAGCTCTAAATACTCATCGACTCCACGAGGGAGATCACGAACAGACTTATCTCCAAGTAGCCCCACAAAACGATCGCAAACCCGCTCTAGGAAGTACCTATCGTGCGAGATCACAATGAGTGTTCCGCCATAACTATCGAGCAAATCCTCGAGTTCGGTAAGTGTTTCGATATCAAAATCATTTGTTGGTTCATCGAGCAAGAGCACATTAGGGCTATCCATCAACAAGCGGGTTAGCTGTAAGCGGCGTTTTTCACCACCTGATAAATCACCGACTGGAGTCCATTGAGATTCACGATCAAAACCAAGACGCTCGCACAATTGAGAGGCCGATAGTTCACGCCCGCCGCCGAGTTCTACCCGGTTAGCAATCTTTTCAACTGCCTCAAGAACACGCCATGTTGGATCTAGTTCATCTAGATGTTGGGTTAAGAAAGCTGGCTTGACTGTTACGCCGGTTACTAATTTACCTGCCGTTGGTTGAATCTCTCCGATAAGAGTCCGCATCAGCGTTGTCTTTCCTGCACCATTAATACCAACGATACCGATTCGATCGCCCGGACCGACATTCCAATAGAGATCGTTAATTAATTCATTATCACCAAGTTTTACTTGAACGTGGTGCGCCTCATAAACGGTCTTACCTAAACGGTTGAGCGCAAATTTAAGTAGTTCGCCTTGGTTGCGTGGCTCGGGCTCTCCTGCAATCAATACATTCGCGGCATCGACACGAAACTTTGGTTTCGTTGTGCGTGCGGGTGCACCGCGTCGCAGCCATGCAAGCTCTTTACGAATCAGGCCATTTCGACGGGCATCCATTACTGAGCTTTGGCGAGCGCGCTCTGCCTTTGCTAAAACAAATGCGCTATATCCACCTTCATACTCTTCTACTTTTCCTTCAACTACTTCCCATGTGCGATCAGTGACGGCATCTAGAAACCAACGGTCGTGCGTTACTACGGTAACCGCTAATCCTTTTCGCCCATTTATATAACTGGCCAGCCATGCAACGCCTTCAACATCTAAGTGATTCGTTGGCTCATCAAGCAGGATTAAGTCGAGTTCATTAATAAGGAGTTTTGCTAGACCAACACGGCGCCGCTCTCCACCCGATAATTGGCCAAACTTGCGATCAAAGATGTGATCATCAAAGGAGCCAAATAAACCGGTAAATACTTCGCGAATATTTGGCTCACTCGCCCACTCATGTTTGGCAGTATCTCCCAATACGACTTCACCAACAGTGCTCTCTGGGTTTTCAAAATCAACTTGGGAGAGAATGCCTATGCGCGCTGAATTTGATTTAGTTACACGGCCCTGATCTGGTGATTCAGTACCTGCAATAATCTTCATTAATGTGCTCTTGCCGGATCCATTTCGACCAACGATTCCGATTCGATCGCCTTCAGATACTCCCAGTGAGACGCCTATTAAGAGCTCTTTAATATCAAAGGCCTTTGAGACCTCTTCGATATTTACAACATTGCGCGCCATGATGGGAGAGCGTACCTTTCATCCATGAATGTCACTGACCGCGAATATGCGCTCGAACTCGATAGAAATGACCCATTAGCCCATTTTAAATCGCAGTTTGTCGTCAGTGATCCTGAAATATGTTATTTAGATGGTAACTCTCTGGGCCGTCTACCTAAAGCCACAGTGATAGCAATCAACTCTTTTATGGGCGATGAATGGGGTCCAGAAGTAGTCACGGGTTGGGGCCACTGGGTCGATGAGGCCCAACCAACCGGTGATCTATTAGGTGCAGCGGCATTAGGTGCCGGACCGGGACAGGTACTGGTCTGCGATACAACGTCAATCAATTTCTATCAACTGTGTTTAGCTGCAATCAATGCTCGCCCTGGACGAAAAACAATAATCACTGACGCGGCGAATTTTCCGACTGATAGATACATTCTCGATGGAATTGCAAAACAACTTGGCCTAAACCTTGTCATTATTAACAATGAGGACCCCGCAATTGCTGTGCATGAGCGAATCACCACTGAGGTTTTAGCGCCATACCTCAATAATGATGTAGCTCTAGTAACTCTTGAGGTTATTCAATATCGATCCGGAGCTCGAACCGACATTAAATCAATTACGGATCAAGTCAGAGCTGTCGGTGGTTTAGTTGTTTGGGATGCGAGTCATGCAGTAGGTGCAATTGAATTAAATCTAGATGCTAACGGTGTCGATTTATGTGTGGGGTGTACATATAAATTTGGCAACTCTGGGCCCGGATCACCAGCGTGGTTATATGTAAGCACAAGGATTCAAGAACAACTACAAGTTCCAATTCAAGGGTGGTTTGCTCAAGAGGCTCAATTCGAAATGGGACCAGTCTTTGAAAGAGCTACTGGAATCCGCGGCTTCCAAATTGCCAGCCCCTCTTTAATGGGAATCCGTTGTGTGCAAACCGCTTTCTCAATGATCCAAGAGGCGGGTATTGATGCGATTGCCCAGAAGGCGGCGATCGGTACCCAGATGATGATTGAGCTCTTCGACGCCTGGCTTGCTCCTCTTGGTTTAGAGTTAAATACTTCGCGTTTATCTCACGAGCGTGGTGGACATATTTCGTTAGTACATCCAGATGCAGCGCAGATCTGTATTGCGCTTCGTAAAATTTCACATGTGATTCCCGATTATCGAACTCCTAATTCAATACGCCTTGCTATCTCACCACTTCCAACTTCTTATGTAGAGATTTGGGATGGCTTTGATCGCATGCGCGACTTAGTGGCATCGGGCCGCTATAAAGAGGTAGAAGAGGGTGGTTCACGGGTCACATGAGCGAAAATAACTTCGATTCGGCGATTACTTATACTTCGTATTTAGCCGTTGATGAGCTCCTAAGTTTGCAGCGTCCGCTTTCGATTGGACCGGAGCATGATGAAATGCTTTTTATCATCATCCATCAAACCTATGAACTCTGGTTTAAGCAGTTGATCCATGAATTCGCCCAGGCCCAACGAGCCATGGAAGCTGGCGATACCCATTACTCGCTTTCCATACTTGGTCGAATCCGCACCATTATGAAGGTCTGTGTCACGCAGATCGATATTTTGGAAACAATGACGCCGCTGCAGTTCAACTCTTTTCGTTCCTATTTATCGTCATCTAGTGGTTTTCAGTCATCCCAGTTTAGAAAAGTTGAAGCGCTATTAGGGCGTCGCGATACTAAAATGGCCGGTCACTTGCCACCATCGGTTCAAGCTGAAATTGCCCTCATTACGTCAGGTAACTCTGTGTATGACTCGGCCCTTGCATATTTAGTAAAACGCGGTCATCCAATTCCAACTGATGTGCTCAATCGAGATAGAACGCTGGTCTACGAAGCTAATTTACGTGTTCAGGATGTTCTTTTGGATATTCATCGTAACGATCCTGAAAGCGCAATGGTCTGTGAGCGATTGCTAGATATCGATGAAGGAATTCAGGAGTGGCGCTATCGCCACGTGAAAATGGTTGAACGCACGATAGGTCATAAGGTAGGTACTGGCGGATCAAGTGGAGTTGAATATCTCTCAAGCACGCTTTTCAACCCAGCATTTAAAGATCTTTGGGATATTCGTTCCCGCTTCTAAATATGTTCGGAAAGAGATTAACGCGAGTAATAGATTAGAAGCCCGATTATTGATAAGACTGCGGCGGCAGAGACTAGAAAATAGTTTGCCCATTTCGGTAATCCGGTGCGATCAGCTGCTTTGTTTGCAATTCTCTTTGTGTGCATCATTGCCTCACCTGCCCAGGCAAACTCTGTAGCTAAAATTCCAAGTCCTGCAAGAACTACTAAAACACCAGGACCAGGGCCGACCAACGCGATCCCTCCCAGAACAGTTATCCCACCACCAAGAATGCCGATGAATAAACGCCAAACGAGTTGTCCCGCTCGGGTTTTCTTCATCCATGTTCGGAGTTTCATTTAGTGCGCACCACCTCAACTAAGCTCCCATATGCCTGGCTTGCAATCTCTTCTCGTCGAAGACGATATTGATTAGATGAGCCAGAGATTAAATGCTCGAATCGAGTAGTCGATTTAATCAGTCCGCGTAACTCTTCAGGCTTGGTTGAATCGCCAAAAATCGGCGGCTCGGCTTTAGTAATTTCAACAACGATATGCGGGTTCACGAAGCGATAAATAAGCGCTAATCGACGTATGCCTAGGTTTATTACATGTCGCAGACCGCGGTTAATATGATCTTGCGCCATCAAACGCATAAAGGTTAGATTTTTTGCACCAGTCGAGTTTTCTTGGGTTGCTAACGCGAACAAAATATCTGCTATCTCTTGCCCTCCACTGGTGTCAGGCAACTCTGCACACTTGGCAGAAAGCTGAGCACGAACTTCTGGGTTTTGCAGTTTTCTAACCGTTGCAGTGATATCTGTTAAATCACTTTGATCTGCGCGCAAGGCATAGCCAAAGTCATTGCACCAGCGTGCACGCGCCTCCTGATCATCAGTTCCGCGAATATTTGATACAAAAACGGTTGGGATCTGTGCCGGTAATAGTTCATGCACTCCGTTATATCCAGTTGCGCAGATTCCTGCATCAAATGCATGAAGGACTTTTGCAAGTGGAAAATACCGTGCAACCTTTATATCCAAGCCCTCTGGTGCTAAAGAATTTCCATCTTTATCTATTGGCGCCTTAGTTAGAATTACCTGTAGATCTTTCCATCCGATTAACCCCTCAAGGGCTGCAGTCATCTTGTGGTTAACATCGCTATCGCCAGTACCTAGTTGAACTAGCGCAACAGGTCGGTCGGGATCTAAACCTAAAACTTTACGCGCCTCTTCACGTGAGAGCGCCTCTTCTCTTTTAAAGAGAGACACTGGTGAAGTTAGTACAGAGTCCTTGCGCTTTGATGTTGGTCCGAAATCATAGGCACGAGCGATATCTCCTGGCTCGATAATTACATCCATCATTGATGCCTGGAGCCCCAAGATAAATCGTTGTGGTTTCTTTTGCCACAATCCTCGGCGTACCCATACAAGTTTTAGCGACGGACTTGAATTCTTTGCCGCGATTACTCCTGGATATGGAACTACGCCATCAAAAGATAGGACCGTCGCGCCAGTCTCTTCAACAAGGGCTAATAAACGATCGCGTAAATATTTATCCCACTTTTCACGCGACATCCATAAACGATCTCGCCCCGGAATGTATTCGCAACGAATATCCATAAATGAAGGGATATCAGCGATTCCGCCAGCCATTGAAACAATGATTGGATTTGCCACATCTTTGAGCGCGACCGCCACAGCACTCGCACGTGCAAGATGGCCCATTCCTACGCCATTACTTGTTGCGAGGATGATTGTTGGCTTCGACATGAGCCTTAGCCTACCCAAATGCCTGCGTGAAATAGACTCATGGCGTGAACTTAACCGCCTCCCATGCCCTCATTGCCGGAAGGTTAGAGCCACAAGTTCACATTGAGTTCACTAACGAAGTGATTACATCCATTGAGGTAAATAGCGACCTCGCGCCTACGGTTAACGGAACTCTTGTCCCTGGCTTTGTTGACATCCATACTCATGGAGCGGGTGGCCATTATTTCTCGGCATTAAACCCCGACCAGATATCAGCTGTGATCAATACGCATATGGCTCATGGAACAACGTCGATGTTGGCCAGTTTAGTCTCTGAACCGATTGAAAATTTGATTACTCAAATTAAGGCGCTACTACCATTTATTAATCAAAGCTCTGTTCGTGGAATTCATTTAGAGGGTCCTTACCTTGCGAACTCTCACTGCGGCGCCCACGACCCAGCACTTCTTCGTAAACCAACTATTGATGAGTTAAAAGAGTTGATTGCCGCATCTGAAAACACTATTCGGATGGTCACGATTGCCCCCGAGTTAGATGGCGCAATTCCAGCCATTGAGTTCCTGATTAGCCAGGGAATTACAGTTGCACTCGGACATACTGGGGCTGACCCCCTAGCCACGCGTGCAGCGATTAAAGCCGGAGCATCAATTATTACTCACTTTAATAACGGGATGCCGAAGCTAGATAGTGG
>CAXNOC010000041.1:0-7689 GCA_964203745.1 Candidatus Planktophila sp. | reverse complement strand
GCATTTGATGAGTGCACAACTTTGCATAACACTCGTCGCTATCAAGAGCTGGCGATGGATCGCACTTATGCATGGGCGATGCGATGCCTGGACGAGCACAAGCGCCTGACAGATGAACGAATCGATAAGCCCTACCAAGCCCTGTTCGGTGTCATCCAAGGCGCCCAGTATGAAGATCTGCGCAAAAAAGCCGCCACGGATCTGGGATCAATGCAATCTTCGGGTCAATCATTCGATGGCTTCGGAATCGGTGGGGCGTTAGATAAAAGCGCCTTGGGCACAATCCTCACCTGGGTCAATCAGATTCTTCCAACCGAGAAACCAAAGCATTTATTGGGGATCGGTGCACCTGAGGATTTATTTGTTGGTGTCGAAAATGGAATAGATACTTTCGACTGCGTTTTAGCCTCGCGAATTGCACGTACGAGCGCGGTGTACACGATGGAGGGGCGTTTTAACCTGTCTAACAGCCGTTTTAAGCGGGATTTCACGGCAATAGATGATGAATGTGACTGTTACACGTGTACGCACTACACACGGGCTTATATGCACCATGTATTTAGGGGAAAAGAAATCATCGCAGCAACGCTTGCAACCATTCATAACGAGCGCTTCATCGTGCGCTTAGTCGATCAAATGCGCCAGGCCTTACTTGATGGAAACTTTCTCGATATGAAGGCCGACTTCCTTGGCCGCTACAAACATCGAAGCGGCCAAGCTAGCGACTAACTAGTTTTAAAGCTTGGCAGCCAAACGGGCCTCACGGCGGATGCGCTGCTCGGCAGGATTTGGTACTGGAACCGCTGAAATTAAACGGTGGGTATAGGCATTTTTTGGACGCAATAAAATATCATCGCGATCGCCCTCTTCTACGAGTAGCCCGTTCTGCATCACTGCAATTCGGTGGGCCAAAATATCTACAACCGCTAAATCATGACTGATGAAGAGACAGGCAAACTTCAGCTTTTCTTGAAGTTCGGTTAAGAGCTCCAAGAAACGAGCTTGAACTGAAACGTCAAGGGCTGATGTTGGTTCATCTGCAATCAACAAATCAGGAGTCAGGGCAAGTGCTCGAGCGATACCTACACGTTGGCGCTGTCCACCAGATAGTTCGTGTGGATAGCGATTGCGATAACTGCGTGGAAGCTCTACTTGATCAAGTAAGTCCTCAATCATGTGCGCCAAATCAGCGCCCTTTGCAATCTTAGCTAAAAAGATTGGCTCGCCAATTGATTCACCGATTGGCAGGCGTGGGTTTAACGATGAGGCTGGATCTTGAAAGACGATACCGGTGTGCCGGCGAATTGAGAAGAGATCTTTTTGGGAGGCGTGACTAATATCTTTTCCAACTATCTCAATAGTTCCTGACTTAATCGGCAAAAGCCCAATGGCTGCACGGCCAACCGTTGTCTTTCCAGAGCCTGATTCTCCAACTAGGCCAACGATTTCACCAGGAAAAATCTCAAGGTTAAAGTTTTTGACCGCAACGAAAGCGGGAATACGACCGCGCTTTGGGTATTCAATTGTGACATCAGATAGTTTTAGAACGGGATCTGGTTTTGCGCTCTCTTTATAAGGAAGAGATCGTTTTGCACTCGACCCCAACTTTGGAACCGCACCTAATAACTGTTGGGTATAAGGATGCTGTGGTTTATTAAAGATTTGATCTGCAGTGCCATGCTCAACAGTAATTCCATCCTTCATAACAAGAATCTCATCTGCCATATCGGCTACGACACCCATATCATGGGTGATTAGCAAAATCGCAGAGTTGAGTTTGTCTTTAAGTCCACGCATTAAATCAAGAATCTCCGCTTGAACGGTTACATCCAGCGCCGTTGTTGGTTCATCGGCTACCAGTAATCCTGGATCACATGCCAACGCTTGAGCGATCATGGCTCTTTGGCGTTGACCACCGGAGAGTTGATGCGGAAATTTGTCAATTGATTTTTCAGGCTCTGGAATATCGACAAGAGTAATCAGTTCGAGTGCGCGTTCGTGTGCCTGATGTGGACCCATATCAAAGTGATTGCGGAGAGTCTCCATGATCTGAAAACCAATGGTGTAAACCGGGTTTAGCGCCGTCATTGGCTCCTGGAAAATGTAAGCAACTTCTTTTCCACGGAACTGCCGCAGCGTTAAAGCCTTGGCATTGAGCATCTCTTGGTCTTTAACTTTTACGCTTCCGCTCATTCGAGCATTGGATGCGAGTAGCGACATTAAACCCAGGGCCGTAGTTGACTTACCAGATCCAGATTCGCCTACAATCGCCGTCACTTTGCCGGGCTCGAGAGATAAATTCATATCAATTACTGCTGGATACCAAACTCCATCGACCCAGAAATCAACGTTAAAACCTGAGATTTCTAAAATAGGTTTGCTCATAGGGATGCCTCCTTGTGTGAGAAACTTGCTAAATGACAAACCCCGAAAAGTTCCGATCCGGAAGCGCCTTGTTTACTGGTTGGGTTTTGATCACATTCTTTATTGGTTTCACTATCCAGAGCGCTTTTTACGGAAGTGCAGCTGACATATTCATCACGGTGCTTGTCTGCGCAATCGCAATCTTTGGAAGCTATCTGTGTTTCATCAAACCGTATGTCATTGTCTTTGATGAAGGCATCAAGATTGTTAACCCAACCAAAGAGATCACTGCTAGCTGGGATCGCATCGATGAGATCGAGACTAAATACAGCATGGCTATTTTCGTCGATGGAAGAGCTTATTACGCGTGGGCCGCTCCAGCTCCGAGTCGTCGTCATTCGCGAGGACTGCACAAGAGTGATCTGTTGCCCGGAAGTGATTCTCCTCGACGTCTTGGTGATTCTCCTAAGAGTGACTCTGGAGTTTGCGCCCACATGGCGAGGTTGCGAAGAAAAGAGTTCATCGCTAAAGGCATGCCCGCTTTGTACATCTTTGAGATCCAGTGAAAGTTTTTCGCCCTCGACTTTAATCATTGATCTGCGCCAACTTTCTGGCTGATGCCGAGTCTTGGCGCTCTTTCTTAGAGATTCGGCGACGTTGTCGAGGGTCGAAAGCATCACGTAGGCCATCCCCAATGAAATTTATACTCAGAGCAATTGAAATAATGAAAAGACCTGGGTACCAGAAGAGCCATGGTCTCGTTGTAAATGAATCCTGGTACTGGCTGATTAATAGTCCCAAAGAAACATCGGGAGGGACAACTCCAAATCCAAGATAAGACAGCGCTGTTTCGAGCAGAATTGCGCCAGACATCAATAAGGTAACTGAAACAATGATGACTCCGACTGCATTAGGTAAAATGTGCTTGAAGATAATTCGACGATTAGTTGCACCAGCAACACGAGCGGCATCCACAAACTCACGCTCTCGCAAAGTTAAAAATTCGCCTCTTACTAAGCGTGATAAACCAGTCCAAGCAAATAAACCTAAGTAAAATGCTAGAAAAATCGCGCCTAAATTACCGAAGTGGTACCCGATGACAGATCCAATAACAATGGCTGGTACCGTGATGATGAAATCTGTAAATCGCATTAAAATTGCATCGACTTTTCCACGGTAAAAACCTGAGATTGAACCAACAATAGTTCCAATTGTTCCGCCCAAGATCCCAATCACAATCATCACCGATAATGAGCGCTGCGCACCCTTCATTACTAATGCAAAGAAGTCGCGACCAATATCATCTTGACCAAATGGGTGAGTACCTAGACCAATCCCTGCGCCGCCCAAGAACTTGGGGCGAATGCTTATCGTGGGACACCCGATTGTGTCACCTGGGCAATCACCAAAACGTAACTCAGGAAGGTCTTCAGTCGTCCACTTCCACCATCCTGGAATGCGCCAGACACCAAATAATCTGAAATCTAAAGCTGTGAAGACAAAAATAACAATCGAAAAAATCGTAACTAATGCAACAACTGCTGCACGGTGACGAAAAAATCTACGAACAACAATCTGGCCTTGGCTTAATCCTTCAACTTCCTTGTTAGAGATTGCATTTTCGCCACTCAAAATCTCAGTAGAAGTTTGGGAGGTTTTAGATTTTCTAAGCATTAGACACCACTTCCTACTCTAATTCGAGGGTCTAAGGCTGAATACAGGAGATCGGCAATTAAATTAGCTAAGACCGATAAGGTCGCGGTCACAAAGAAGACGCCCATAAGTAGATTTAAATCAAAAGATGATATTCCTCTAAAGAACAAGGTACCCATTCCAGACCAGCCAAAAACGCGCTCGGTAATCAAAGCGCCGCCAACAACCCCTGCAAAATCTACGACCATGATAGTAGTAAGCGGAATCATGGTGTTTCTAAATGCATGGCGCATAATGACAGTTCGCTCGGGAAGACCCTTGGCACGTGCGGTGCGGATGTAATCCTGATTAAGGACTTCTAGCAAAGTTCCACGTGAGTATCGGATATACCCGGCAAATGAGATTAACGTAAGTGCAAGGGTCGGTAAAAATAAGTGAGTTACTACATCAAGATTTGAGATCCAAAAATCAGAGGTGTCCAATAAGTCATTTCTCTGGCCGATAGTAGGCACGGGCCGGTAATTAATAGCATCGGTCTCCATGTAGGGCTTCCAGGTCTGCATAAACTTGTCCACAACAATAATAAAGCTGGATAGAAATGCCGAGATTGTGGTTGTTCGAATGATTGGCCCGCGGTCGATTTTGGAAAATGCTCGCGCGCTCAATACTGCAATCAATAATGCAACCACTGCCATTAGGAGTATGCCAATAACACCAGGGTGATTATCAAAGACCCAGTTAGCTGGGTAATAACTCACAAGTGCTACGCCCGACATGGTCAAAGAAGCCCGTAGCGCCGCCTTATTTGAAATTCCAACTGAGAGTTGAGTTACTGCAAAAGCGATACCGATTGATAAGGCAAATACAACTATTGGACCTAAACCGGGATTTAAGAACCAATTAGCTTGCCCCATAATAGTTACGATTCCCGCAGAAATCGCTGCCGCGGATGCAAAAATAATCCAAAACACTTTTCGTGATCCGCCAACAACAGAGGCCCAAAAAACTCCACTAAAGAGACTGGAGAAAATTAAGAATTTAAGTGGCACCTCTGGGGCTCGCAAAAAGTTATTAAATGAGATTGCCAAATACTCTTTGAGCAAAACAGCCACCCAGAAAATTGGTAGTGAGAACATTAAGAAGGCCACAAAAGTCATGGCATAGTCAAAGCGGCTGTACTGGCGCAAAGCTGTGACAATACCGATGCCGATACCGAGAATAATTGCAAGAATTGTTGCAGAGAGAACCAAGCGGATTGTGACCGGAATAGCTAACTGGAGTTCGCTAATGACGGTTTGCCCTTCGCGCGTCATCCCAAAGTTTGGATTTCCCAAAAATATTCCAAAAACCCCTTTTATCCAGAGGAAATATCGAGCTGGAGGTGGGACATCGAGCTGGAGTTCGCGTGTTAAAGAAATCATTAAGAAGTCGCGGTTCGGATCGGTGCTGAGCCTCAAATCCGCCAATGGGTCACCAGAGAATGCGGCTAAGTTATAGAGTAGAAAACTCGAGCCAAAGAGAATTACACCGAGTATGCCCAACCGCCGCATAATGAAAGCAAACATCAGTTTAAATCCCTCTCTAACAAGAAAAGACACCTATAAAAACTTCTCGGACTATACAGGCAGTGACACCTGGAAGTTGCCTTCCAGGTGTCACTTTTACTACCTATGTGAAACTAAAGGTATTTAGCCCTTAGTAGGTCCACTCCCAGTAGTTCCACACCATTTGTGGAGACAGTGGGCCTGGCTTAACATTCTTGAGATCCTTGTTCACAGCAGCAACACCTGGGTGAATAAACACGCCAATGGTAATTGCATCTGCATTTGTAAGACGCTCAATTTGAATGTACTTAGCTGCAAGGATTGCCTCTGAAAGCGGAGCATCCAATGTTGCGATAATCGCATCAACTGCAGGGTTGCTATAACCCAAGATGTTATTTCCGCCATTAGTATCAAATACCTCAGCTGATTGACGCTGAGTAACTGAAGATGCAACCCAAGCAAAGAAGTATGCATCGTAATCTGAATTACCTAGCTTTGATGGCCAGTCAGTACGGACATCTCCAACTAAATCAAAGCCGACTTTAGCCATGTTTGCCTTTGCAAGCGCGAACTCTGATGCGCGACGTGGGTTGTTACCCGGTACTAATACGCGGACCTTAAGAGGACTCTTAAGTGCGTTTGGATAGAACTTCTGCACAAGTGCCAGAGCACTCTTGTTTCGGGTCTCTTGTGTTCCACGTGTGTAGAAAGATGAACCGTTTGAAGAAGTTACCTTTGCATACAGTGCTGAGCCTGGAGAAACCCAAGTTGAACCAATTGGAGTAGATACACCATTAATTGGTGCAATTAACTTCTCCATGATTTCATTACGAGGCAAGGCAAGTAAGAATGCTCTGCGAAGTGCAAGTGACTTGGCGCCATCTTTTACTGAGAATAAACCAGTATATGGAGCCTCGTCTGGTGCAGTGTTGTAGTGAAGATCCCAGTGCTCGTAAGCAACTTCTTCTTTACCAACAACGTTTACATTCTGAATAGCCTTGAGCTTTGCAACACCATCGGCAGTTGCTTGACCGGCATAAACATCTAACTCACCGTTTGCAAGCGCCTGTGCAGCTGCTGTTCCATCACCGATGAACTTAAATACAACAGTATCAACTGTTCCGCTCATTGCAGGACCTGAGTTGTACTTTGGATTCTTCTTAAGTGTTACAGAAGTCTTAGCAACTGCGCTATCTAGAATAAATCCACCGTTGCTTAAAAGAAGAAGTGGATTTGTTTTAGAATCTACAGTTGTAATTGTGTAATCGCTAGTCCAAATCTTGCCCATCTTCTTCAGAAGAGCTGTGTCTTTAGAATTGAATGCTGCAAGGAATCGATCCTTTGCGGCGTTGTTAGCGGCGACAGATTGGAGCTCTGTCTTTCCCTCTGCCATTAACACAAGTGCGTGTACTGATGATGGTCCAGGACCATAAACATCCCAGTTAGCAATACGCTTCTTGTACTGGAGAGTTACAGACATTTCATCAGCTGAAAGCGTTGGAACTCCTACAATATTATCAGAGTAAACACCCGAGTATCCAAGACCATTAAATGCTGGAGCATCTTTGCCTTCTGGATCACCAAGACCTGCAGCAATTGAATATGCATTGCTGTTGAGTACGTGTGAGAGCAATAGATCTACTCCAGTGATGGGTGTTCCATCTGACCAGACGCGTCCTGGTGCAACTGTGTACATAACGCGGAAATCCGATGCAGTGTTCTTTAAGAGCTTGTATGAACCAAATGTTGAGTTCTTAACGAGCTCTTTTTTGTTGTTGTAGTAGTTAAAACCCATTCCCTGCAAGTAAGCAACTGCAGAACAAGTTGTTGAGTTTGTTGCAGAAAGGCTGCAGTTCAAACCCGTAATTGAGTTTGTCTCATGCAGGATTACTGTCGAACGAGTTGCCGCCTGTGCAGGTGTTAGCAGTGAGACCGCCAGCGCCGCTGAAGCTGCAGTTGCGAGCGCAAACTTTGCACTACGTCTTAGTTTCATTTGTTCTCCTCGAGGGTTAGTTAAGGCTCAATGTGGAGAGTCGACCTACCCCACAGATGCGCCTTTGGTGGAAGAATTCTGCCTGAATTGCCCAGTTATGCGCAATAGGAGGGGGTTTGCGATAAGCGTGGAATT
>CAXNOC010000040.1:0-7794 GCA_964203745.1 Candidatus Planktophila sp. | reverse complement strand
CCAGTAGTTGTCCTGTCTCGTTCAGATATTTCGCCGATTGCAGATAACCCAAAGGCGCATCTATGGAATCTCTCGCCCAGCCAAGCTCTAGTTCGAGCACACAATGAGTTTGGTCCCCGCATTTTAGTTGAAGGCGGTCCCGCTTTCATCGGCGAGCTTTTAGAGGCTGGGTTAATCGATGATTTCTTTCTCACCGTGACCGAAGTACAAGGTGGGGAAAATAAAATCGATTGGCAGGAGATGCTTAATCACTTTATATTCGTTGAAAAAAACGAAGTTGATGGAACGCTATTTTTTCACGCCCATAATTAAAAGGCTGAAATTAAGGCGACTCCGATAACGGCCAAGACGATACCCACATACTGAATTTTATGTAAACGCTCGCGTAAAAAACCAAAGGCTAGGACGGCCGTGGCAATTGGATACATTGAACCAAGGACCATGGCTACCGATACCGAACCCATGCTACATGCAACCCCTAAAAGCAGATTGGCTAAGAAATCCGAAACACCGATAAAAATTAAACTCGGGTACTCCTTTTTAGAAAACCCGCCAGTACTTCGAAAACGCACCGCTATTGCGACTGTTACCAGAAACGTTGCTGCACGCATTGTTACCATTGTAAAAAGCGCATTCGACTGTGATCCGATAGAGATAAATGTTAGTGAAGTTCCAAATCCAAATGCAGCTCCAATGGCTAAGAAAAGTGGGCGAAGAGCAACTCCGTGAGAGAGTTCAGGACCACTTGCGCAAAAGGCACCGGCAAGTGCTAGGACTATCCCAACCGATGAAATCAATGAAAGAGAATCGCCATGTAAGAGCGCATAACTCAAGGGAATCACTGCGCTTAATGAACTAATAGGCGAGACGACACCCATGCTTCCCGATGCCAGACCTGCATAGAGACAGACGAGCCCGAAATAGCCAAAAAATCCTGCGCAGATTCCAGGAAGTAAATATCCACTGTGACCAAGGGCTGGACTGCTCCAATCACCATAGGTAAAAAGCAGTGCTAATCCGAAGAGCAGGCCAATGATTTGAGAAAATCCCAAAACGGCGATCGGCGCATGTTTCTTGCTCAATCTCCCACCCTCGAAATCGGCAGTGCCCCACAGCAGACTTGAAAGCAGGGCCAAGAGTGATGTCATGCATAGGAGCCTACCGTCCCGCCTCCCGAGAATTGAGGGCGTACTTATTACTCTAAGAGCATGGATGCCAATGGCTTCGAAAGATTACTCAACCAGCTACGAGAATTTACGCCTCGTTCAGAAGTCGCCCTTGAAGAAGTTCCAGCACCGCAAAAATTAGCTACGTATGCATTCGCCTTTTCCGCCGATGTGAGCAATGGCAAGTCGGGAGATGAAGAGGATGAACTCGCCTCTGGCCGTTTTGTTCTCCTTCATGAACCTGGTGGCCAAGAGACATGGGAAGGTGAGTTTCGATGTGTGAGCTTTGTTCGCGCCGATGTCGATACCGCGATGCAAGAGGATCCATCGCTCCCTGAATTTGGTTGGGGATGGTTCTTATCGGCCCTTGATGCCGCCGACTGCACAATTGCCGCTCCGAGTGGAACTGTTACTCGAGTTTCCAGCGCCTCTTTTGGAAAACTCTCACCGCGCAATGATGAATCTGAAATAGAGATTCGTGCATCATGGACACCTGTAATTTCAGATCCATCTGAAATTATCAAACACATTGCAGGTTGGTGCACACTTATCGCCGAAGTTGCAGGCCTTGAAGAGATTCCCGAAGGCGTATCGGCGATTAATTCATCTAGGTCCCGGTAATTTAATTTATGGAAGAGGCGTCACAACCAGTTCCATTACTCGTGCCTGCAGGAGGAACTCCCCCAGTAATTAATACTGATGCCGGCCTTGAAACAGCAATCAGCCAGCTCCGTGCAGGGCACGGCCCCTTTGCCGTTGATGCGGAGCGCGCCTCTGGCTTTCGCTACAGTGCACGCGCATATTTAATTCAAATAAAGCGCACAGATGGCGGATTACATCTGATCGATCCAATCCCCTTTGGTCTCAACAACGAACTTATAGCCGAACTCAATGAGCTGCTCAATACCGATGAAGTAATCTTGCATGCAAGTACGCAGGATTTGCCATGTCTTCGAGAAATCGGAATTAATCCCACGCATCTATTCGATACCGAACTCGGTGGCCGTATCGCAGGTCTACCTAGAGTTGGGCTTGGACCACTTTTAGAGTCTTTAATGGGAGTAGTTCTTGCAAAAGAACATAGCGCGGCAGATTGGTCAACGCGTCCGCTGCCACAAGATTGGCTTACATATGCAGCACTTGATGTAGAGCTGTTAATTGAACTTCGAAATGCTATGCGTGAAATCTTGGAAAGGGCCGGAAAATTACAATGGGCCGAAGAAGAGTTTGCCTCAATACTTCTAGCCCCTCCTGCGCCACCACGAATTGATCCTTGGCGCCGTACATCTGGAATGCACAAAATAAAACGACGTGATCACCTAGCCATTATTCGGGAACTTTGGATCGCACGTGATCAGATCGCGTCAGCTCAAGATATTGCCGGAGGCAAACTTCTCAATGACGCAGCAATCATTGAACTATGTTTAGCAGCGCCGACGACAAAGAAAGAGTTTGAAAAAGCGTTGCGCCCTATCGGTCTTCGCGCGCGTTGGGTAGAAAACTGCGCTCTATGGCTTGATGCAATTGCACGCGCAGTTGCACTACCTGAAAATCAGTGGCCAGCGATGCGTACAAACGCCGATACATTGCCACCGATTAAATTATGGCGAGATAGATTTCCTGAAAAGTTCGCACCTCTTACTCATGCACGTGCTCTCATCGACGTAGTTGCAAGCACGAATTCGATTCCAGTTGAAAACCTTATTTCTCCCGAATCGGTTCGACGCATCTGTTGGTCACCGCCTCCCGGTTCAACGCTTACCCGGGATGAATCAGGTGTGCGCAGCGCTTTGGCATCCCTGGGCGCCCGGCCCTGGCAGATCAATCTCGTTGCCGGAGCCTTAGCCGATGCCCTTCTTGAGCATGAGCCGCTAGTAATAGAAGAGCCTGTTGTCGTTGAAGAGCCTGTGGCCGAAACCACAGGCGAAAGTGAGTGAATTACGCAACGAAAGAGTTGCGTAATTCCCCTGCGTGCCTTAGATTTTCCCCATGCTCAGTTCATTCATTATCGCCCTGCGTGAGGGGTTAGAGGCCGCTCTTATAGTTGGAATCTTGATCGCCTATATCTGCAAAACTGGTAAGCGCCATTTACTGGCCTACGTCTGGGGCGGTGTGGCACTTGCCGTGATCGCAAGTGGCGCAGTTGGAGCATTCCTAAGCTTTACTTCTGCAGAGCTGACTCCCCGAGGCGAAGAGTTATTTGCCGGCACTACTTCACTCGTAGCAGTCGCACTTGTTACATGGATGGTTTTTTGGATGAAGCGCACGGCGCGATACCTGCGCAGCGAACTTGCCGGCAAAGTAGATCGGGCATTGATGGCCGGCCCGTATGCCCTTGCTGGAGCAGCATTTTTCGCTGTCGTTCGTGAAGGACTTGAAACCTCACTCTTTGTTTACTCGAACTTCAAAAGCGTCGCCGATCCTCTTAGCTCGGCAATCGGTTTAATTGCAGGCTTTAGCATTGCAATCGCTCTGGGTTACTTGATCTATAAAAGCTCGATAAACCTAGATCTATCAAAGTTCTTTACCTATACGGGTATCGCTCTAATCATCGTTGCAGCTGGCGTTCTCTCGTACGGTGTACATGAGTTCCAGGAGCTAGGTGTGCTTCCGGGGGCCGACTTCTTTGCTTGGGATGTCACGTCAGTCATTGCAAAAGAATCTCTGCTCGGTGGTGTCTTATCTGGGACTATCGGCTTTGATACAACAACCTCATGGTTGCAGCTGCTCATCTATGCCATGTACTTAGCGACCATCTTGCCTGCTTACCTGACTAAAGCCAGCGCGAAAACGCCTGCTAAAGTTTGAGTTGTGGCTATCGCACAAGCATACTGACGGGTAACATAGCCGCTACACCGCTTAGTGAAGGATTACCGAATGTCACGTTCAGTCGTATTAGTCGATGCAGTCCGTACACCCTTTGGCAAGGCCGGCAGTTTGTATGCCGGAACTCGCGCCGATGATCTCATGGTGCGCGCTATCCGCGGGCTCCTTGATCGCAATCCACTTGTAGATCGCGCAACTATTGATGACGTTGCAATTGCAGCAGCGACACAGACTGGCGATCAAGGAATGAATATTGGCCGAAGCGCAGCTTTACTCTCAGGTCTTCCTAACACGGTGCCGGGATATTCAATCGATCGATGGTGCGCAGGTGCACTCACCGCAGTCACAACAGTTGCAGGCGCGATCGCAATGGGCGCTAATGAGATTGCAATCGCCGGTGGCGTTGAACATATGGGCAATCATCCAATTGGCGAGGGTCTAGATCCCAATCCACGATTTCTAGCCGAGCGAATTGTCGAACAAGATGCGCTCGCAATGGGTGCAACTGCCGAGCGTTTGCATGATCGCTTCCCAACTATTACGAAAGAGCGCACCGATAAGTACGCACTTAACTCTCAAATTAAAACTGCTAAGGCATATGAAGCGGGATTAATCCAGAGAGATTTGATTCCAACGGCTGCTCGTAGCGCCGAACTTGGGTGGGCAATTGCAACGATGGATGAACCACCTCGTCCAACTACAACACTTGAAGGTTTATCAGGATTAAAAACTCCATTTCGTCCAGCAGGTCGTGTAACAGCGGGAAACTCTTCGGGTTTAAATGATGGAGCGACAGCTGCGCTTCTTGCGAGCGAAGAGAAGGCTCTCGAACTTGGTTTAACAATTAAAGCCCGACTTGTTACCTTTGCATTTGCAGGCGTTGAACCAGAGGTAATGGGCTATGGACCAGTACCTGCAACTATTAAGGCTCTCAAGCAGGCTGGTTTAACTATCGCAGACATTGGTCTATTTGAAATTAATGAGGCCTTTGCCGTGCAAGTCTTAGCATTTTTAGAGCATTTCGGTATCGCAGATGATGATTCGCGCGTTAATCCATTTGGCGGCGCAATCGCAGTTGGTCACCCACTTGCCTCCTCGGGCGTGCGCTTGATGCTCAACTTAGCGCGCAGTTTTGAAGACCATCCAGAGGTGCGTTATGGCATTACAACAATGTGTATCGGCCTTGGAATGGGTGGCACGGTTATCTGGGAAAATCCACACTTTATAGGAGCGGTGAAGTAAATGACGACAGATATTAAATTGCCAGAGGGTGCACCCGAAGAAGTAATAACACTTGCCCTTGTGCGCGATGTCGATCTAGCTGCCTTTGGTGGAAAGGGCAGCTTGGCGCTGATCACTTTAGACAATGGCGCCGATCACAACCGCCCAAATACTTTCGGTCCTGCATCTTTGCAATCGCTCGATGCCGCAATCACTGATGCAATCGCTCGCAAGCCAGTTGCGATCGCATTAACGGGTAAGCCCTTCATCTTTGCAGCCGGTGCTGATTTGTCTGCACTCTCCTTTATCCAAAACCGGGAGCAATCACTTGCCATCGGTAAGCTTGGGCACGACGTCTTTCGCAGATTGGATGAGTGCGGGGTTCCTACATTTGCATTTATTAATGGTCTAGCCCTTGGCGGCGGCCTCGAAGTTGGTCTGCACTGTAAGTATCGAACCGTTGCAAGCACAGCCTTCACGGCACTTCCTGAAGTATTTTTAGGTTTAGTACCAGGCTGGGGCGGGGCAACAATTTTGCCTAAGCTCATTGGGCCAGAGCGCGCAGTACAAGTAATTATGCTCAACGCTCTTAATAACAATACGATGATGAAGGCCAAAGATGCGCTCAAGCTTGGCGTAGTAGATGCCATTTTCGAACCAGCAGATTTCATTGAACGATCTATTGCATTTGCCGTTTCTGTTCTTAGCGGCCACATAACAATTGAACGTAAGGATTACTCAAATGATCCTGCATGGGAAAGCGCCCTAGCAACTGGTCGCGCCGCTGCCCTTAAGAAGTATGGCGGAGCAGAGATTGCATCTCCCATGAAGGCGTTAGAACTAATCGCCGCAGCTAAGAGCAATACTCGCGCTGCCGGCTTTGATGCCGAAGATCAAACATTGGCAGATCTGACAATGAGTGATTCTCTGCGGGCATCCCTTTATGCCTTTAACCTGATTCAAAAGAAGCGCAAGAAAGTTGAGGGCGCGCCAAAGCCCGCCCTAGCCCGCAAGGTCACAAAGGTCGGTGTCGTTGGTGCTGGTTTAATGGCCTCTCAGTTAGCGCTACTTCTTTTGAAAAACCTTAAGTGCCCTGTTGTCATGAGCGATATCGATCAAGAGCGCGCCGATAAGGGCGTGGCCTGGGTAAAGAATGAGCTAACTAAGGCAGTTGAAAAGAAGCGTATGAGTCCTGAGAGTGCTCAGCGCCTATCGCTTTTAATTTCTGGGTCTGCCGATCAAAGCATCTTTGCTGGCTGTGATTTTGTAATCGAAGCTATTTTCGAAGAGCTCTCACTCAAGCAGGAGCTATTTAAGAAGTTAGAGTCAATCATCTCCCCCGAGTGCATTCTTGCGACTAATACATCTTCGCTCTCAGTTGAATTAATGAGTCAAGGGCTTAAAAATCCTGAGCGCGTTGTGGGTTTCCACTTCTTTAATCCAGTTGCGATTATGCCGCTTCTTGAAATTGCGCGTACAAGCTCAACCGATGATGTGACAACGGCAACGGCCGTATCAGTCGGTAAAGAGTTAAAGAAAACGATGATTATCTGTAAAGACTCTCCTGGCTTTGTTGTCAATCGTTTGCTCACACGTTTCATGGGGGAAATTACCGATGCCGTTGATGAAGGAACTCCTCCGGCTGTAGCAGATAGTGCGATGAGCTCAATTGGTTTCCCAATGTCGCCATTTCAACTCCTAGACCTAGTTGGTCCAGGAGTCGGTTTGCATGTTGCTAAAACACTCCACAATAACTTAGGTCCTCGTTATCGCATCTCACCAACTATGCAGGCAATGGTCGATCAAGGTATCCGAAACTTCTATGTAAAGAACGAAGATGGCTCGGTATCGATAAATCCCGCAGCCCTTGCGCTAATTCCACATGCTGATTCACCATCTACTGCAGAGCAGGTTCGTACACGTGCGTTAAGCGCACTTGCAATTGAGGCTCGGATGATGCTCGATGAGGGCGTTGTTGCAACGGCTGCTGAAATTGATTTGTGCATGCTGATGGGTGCTGGATGGCCAATGCACCTTGGTGGAATCCTGCCGTACTTAGATAGAGCTGGTATTAGCGAGTCTGTGTGCGGGTCGCGTTTTCATCCACCTGGGGTTGCATCTCTTCCTTAAAGCTACTGCTCCACTCAACAACGCTTCGCGCAATGTTCTGAGCGGTAATTCCAATATCGCTTAGAATCTCGTTACGCTTTGAATGCTCCAAGAACTCAAGTGGAACACCGATTGAGTGAAGTGGAACATGGACTCCAGCATCACGCAAGAGTTCTGAGATTGAACTTGCGATTCCGCCATGTCGGATACCATCTTCAAGGACAACAACGCTTGTGTAGCGTTGAGCCATTGCGACTAAGGATTGCGGTAATGGCTTAACCCATCGTGGATCAATCACAGTTACTCCGACGCCCTCCCGATATGCCTGCGAAGCTGCTTCCACAGCTAAAGCGGCCATCGCTCCAACGCTAATCATCAGGACATCGGCGCTCTCACCACGATATAAAACATCTATGCCATCTCGTCGCTCAAAGGCTGGAATATCAACTTGAACCGCGCCCTTTGGAAAGCG
>CAXNOC010000039.1:0-7813 GCA_964203745.1 Candidatus Planktophila sp. | reverse complement strand
CTCATTGCCTCGAGATAATTCTCGGGAGCCCCTTCATCTACCCATGCATCTTGCGCCCACGTAATTCCGTTTTCACCTAGATGTCGATTTGCAGTCTTAAAGGCCAAATTGAATTCAGTTTGCGCTATTGCCGGTGCGTTATCTAAAATTAAATTGACTGCGCCCCATTCGCGCATAGTTCCCATCGCACTGCCATCTGCTCTGCGTACTATCTCTCCAAGTGCGGGATTCGGAGTTGATTGATTTACTCCGGAAAGTTCTAAGGCTTTAGAGTTGCACCAAATCGTGTGGTAATCATTAGCGCGTAATACAACCGGGCGATTGGGTACAACATCATCGAGCCACTTGGCATCGAAGTTTCCACCCTCAACAAACCATGATTTATACGATGCACCGATAATCCACTCTTTATCAGGATTCTCATCTGCATATCTTTTAACTTCCATTAAGAGCTCTTGAAGGCTTTCAGATTGAGTTATTTTCGGCCCTATCTCCTCAAGTCCGCCGAAAATGGGGTGCATATGCCCATCTCCGAAAGCTGGAATCAATAGCCCATCGGCTAAATCAATGACTTCATCGGCCGCGCTCTCTAATGCAAGGGCATCTGGGCCGAGTGCAATGATTTTGTTGCCCTCAATGGCAAGTGCAGTAGTAAGTAGGTTTTCGGCCACTCCTGTCCATACGGTTCCACCGCGAAAGAGTGTGATTGTCATTGAATCTCTTCCACAGCTAGCTCGATATCTGCAACGAGCTCTCCGTACATGTGGGGCCTTCTAGTTTTAAAGAATGGAAAGAGCGTTAGCCAATCAGTACGCTGATCCAAATCCAAATCGGCAACTAATACGGCATGTTCGCTGCGTCCGGCCTGAAGCACAATTCGCCCGTATGGATCAACGATGAAAGAGGAACCGTAGAAAGTGTTATCACCTTCAGTGCCGACCCTGTTAGCTGCGGCAATGAAAAGCCCGTTAGCAATTGCATTTCCAACCATCACCGATTGCCAGAGTGGTTGTGTATCAAAGTTAGGATGATTTACCTCTGATCCAATAGCAGTCGGATAGACAAGTACATCGCTCTCATGCAAAGCATAAATTCGAGCTAGTTCTGGGAACCATTGATCCCAACAAGTAGGAGCACCAACGGTTGCTTCACCAATGAGAGCTGTTGGAGCACCATCATCACCGGGAGAAAAGTATGTATCTTCATAGTAACCAGCGCTCTCCGGTAAATGTGTCTTGCGTGTTCTAGTTACCACTTCACCTTTAGGCGAAACCATCAGAGCTGTGTTGAAGCCAAGCTGACCCTCTTCATCGGCCTCCTCGTATAGTGAAATCAAAATGTGCGCATTTGATAGCTTTGCCATTCGTGTAGCAAATTCATACGA
Organism: Candidatus Planktophila sp.; assembly: GCA_964203745.1. Classification (GTDB taxonomy): domain Bacteria; phylum Actinomycetota; class Actinomycetes; order Nanopelagicales; family Nanopelagicaceae; genus Planktophila. Next base: position 6,429 of record CAXNOC010000039.1, on the reverse strand, counting down.
GGCCCCTGAAATTAATCCCTCGGGTTTGAAATCTGAGCCTTCAAAGTTCGGCACTGAACATGCATATGGATAAAGCGTAAGCTCTTGAAAAACTACTAAATCTGGCTCGAACTCACTGGCAATCTCGACCGCTCGTGTGAGCGATTGGATTTGAGCCTCTTTGCTTCCCTCCCAGCTAGCTTGAATGAGCGAAATTCGAAGTGGTGTGGTCTCTGGCTCATTCACTCTGGCAGGTGAGTCCATGAGCTCGTCACCAATGGCCGTATAAAGATTGTATTCAGAGCCAGGTGACATGAATGTGAGTCTATTGAATGCAACCTCACAATTGGAAGTACCCACCAGTTACGATCGCCCTATGAGCCACAACTCCACGACAGGCAATTCACTCTGGAGGGACACGTTAAAGGTTGCCCATAATCAACGACCCGCTTTCACGAGCGATATGAGCGTCGATATCGCAATAATTGGAGCCGGCTACACGGGTCTGTGGAGTGCATTCCATCTTATTAACCAAAACCCGGGGCTTTCCATCGCCATATTTGAGCGAGATTGCGTCGGCTTTGGTGCAAGCGGTCGCAATGGTGGGTGGGCATCGGCTCTGTATCCCATAAGTCATGAACGCCTTATCCGTGAAAACGGCTCAAAGGCCGCCCTTCTAGTTCGCAAGCTCTGGCATGAGTCAATAACTCAGATAGAAGATTTCTCTGCCTCGGAAAAGGTCGATATTGATTTCTATCGAGGTGGAACGTTAACTGTTGCAAGAAATAAAGCTCAACTAAAGCGTTTGCAGCAAGATTTCACATCCTATGAAGCAGAGGGTTATGAGCTTTTGAATAGAAGCGAGAGCATCTCGCGTATCGGAGTATCGCGAGCGCTAGGTGGAATGTATACACCTGATTGCGCGCGAATCCATCCTTTGAAACTTGCGCAGGCACTTGCAGATGCCGTAGAAAAACGTGGCGTAAAGATTTTCGAAAATACTCCAGTCAAAAGTTATTCAGCGAATGAATTAATAACTGCGAATGGAAAAGTTAGAGCAAAAACTATTATTGTTGCAACCGAGGCTTACTCGCCACAATTCAATCAGCTCAAGCGTTCGGTAGTTCCTTTGTACTCGCTCTTAGTTGCCACTGAGCCGCTTCCTGAAGTTTTCTGGAATGAAATCGGATGGAAAGAAAATGAGACTCTCTCACCAGCAAGTCACCTCATTGTTTACGCGCAACGAACTGCCGATAATAGAATTGCAATAGGTGGTCGAGGCGCGCCTTATCATTACAACTCTTCCATTAAAGATGAGTATGACAATCATGCAAAAGTTCATGAGTCGCTACGAAATTTAGCTCGAAGTTGGTTTCCCGCTCTGCGTGAATACTCATTTACCCACGCGTGGGGAGGTCCACTAGGGATTGCCCGTGACTGGCATCCGAGCGTTTCCTACGACAGAAAAACCGGTCTCGCACGGGCCGGTGGCTATGTCGGCGATGGAGTAACAAGTGCATATATTGCCGGCCAAACACTTACCTCGCTAATTCTGGATCGAAATGATGAACATGTGCGATTGCCTTGGGTTAATCACCAATCGCCACAATGGGAGCCTGAACCGATTCGGTGGGCCTCTTTACATGCGGGTTTGTTGGCCGCTAATTATGCCGATCGAGAAGAAGCGATTACTGGAGCACCAAGCGTGATTGCCAAAGCAATTGCACCGCTACTCGGTTCTTAATTACGGCATCACAAAGCCGCCATCAACTGGCACCGTTACTCCTGAAACATATGATGAGGCATCACTGACAAGCCAAATAAGTGTTGACGCCAGCTCTTCTACTCTTCCAATTCGCTGGGCAGCGGTAAGCGCACGCACCATCTCTATTGATGCATCGTTCATCTGATCGGTCATTTCAGATGGAAAGAATCCTGGTGCAAGAGCGTTAACGCGGATACCTTTTCGCGCCGTCCACTGAGCAGCTAAGTCTCTCGTTAACCCTATGACTCCAGCCTTGCTTGATGCATAGGCGGCTTGAGGTAAACCTCCCGGGCGCATTCCTAGAATGCTGGAAATATTTACGATAGCGCCGCCGTTTTTTGCAGCTCTAGCAAATGCTTGAGCCATCCAATAAGAGCCCATCAAATTTACATCTATGACATTACGAAACTGCTCTGGGGTTTCAGATGTTGCCGAAACTGCAGTTCCGACTCCGGCGTTATTTACCAAGATATCAACGCGACCAAAGCGCTCAATGGCTAGTGCAATAAGAGCAGTGCAATCCTCTGGATTAGTCACATCGGTTTTTAAAGCAGCGAAGTTTCTGCCCTCTGCTTCAATGAGTGCCCCGGTATCGGGCAAGCGTTCGATACGCCTTGCACCTAAAACTACGTCGGCACCGGCCTGTGCCAGAGCCTGCGCAAATGCAACACCTAACCCCGATGATGCCCCTGTGACTACTGCCACTTTGCCATCTAGTCGAAACGTATCTAAAACATTCATGAGGCTCTCCCTTTTTAAGTGCAATATGCGTACGGTACTACTATGGAGTTTGGTAATAGTTTAAAGGCCGAGGATTACCTCGAGCGCCTAAGAGATTTTATGGACCATAAGGTCTTTCCTGCCGAAGCTATTTATCATCAACAACGAGAGGCTTTAAAGAACTCTGGTCACCCTCATGTCTTACCGGCCATTGTTGAAGAGTTAAAAGATGCGGCGCGTTCTAAAGGGTTGTGGAACCTATTTCTTCCCGATTCAAAAGATCCAGCGCATGGATTAACTGTTACCGATTACGCAGCATTAGCTGAGTTAACAGGCTGGTCTCCAGATATTGCACCTGAAGCTCTGAACTGTTCCGCCCCGGATACAGGAAACATGGAGGTTCTTCATCTCTTTGGAAGCGCTGCCCAAAAACAACAGTGGCTCACACCGCTTCTAAATGGTGAAATTCGATCTGGCTTTGCCATGACCGAGCCCGATGTTGCATCAAGTGATGCAAGAAATATCGGCACCTCAATCAATCGTGTTGGCGATGATTATGTAATCAATGGCCGTAAGTGGTGGACAACAGGTGCAATGGATCCACGTTGTCAGATACTAATTCTTATGGGAGTAACAGATCCAGAGGCGGAAAGTTATCGTCGCCAATCAATGGTTCTTGTTCCAATGGATACTCCTGGGGTAAGCGTCGTGAGAAATTTAACTGTCTTTGGTTATGAAGACCAGCATGGGCACGCAGAAATACTTTTTGAAAATGTACGGGTTCCAATTAGTAATTTGATTGGTGAACAAGGTTCAGGTTTTGAAATAGCACAGGCGCGTTTAGGACCGGGTCGAATTCACCACTGCATGCGCTCAATAGGTATGGCAGAACGAGCTCTATCTCTTATGGTTGCACGATCGGCAGAGAGAACAACTTTTGGAAAAGCACTTGCCCAACAAGGCGTTGTTCAAGAGTGGATTGCTAACGCTCGAATCGATATTGAACAAGCTCGCTTACTTGTTCTTAAAACCGCATGGCTAATTGATAACGGTGGTCCGAAAGCGGCACGTAAAGAAATCGCGGCGATTAAAGTTGCAGTCCCGCGCATGGCAGAGCGAATCATTGATCACGCGATTCAAACCCACGGCGGTGCCGGAGTCAGCCAAGATACGCCGCTAGCTGCGATGTATGCCGGTATCCGTACTTTGCGCATTGCCGACGGTCCAGATGAAGTTCACCTTCGTGACATTGCACGATTAGAACTGAAAAACCAACACATCTCCAGATAATGACCTCTGAATTAACAGAAGTACGCGCTGAGGATTCCTTCGATGTCGGCGCAGTACAGGCATGGTTAGTGCAGAACACAGATGTTGCCCATGAACTTCCGCTTGTCCAACAGTTTGGCTCGGGAGCCTCAAATCTGACCTATTTACTAACGTATAAAGATCAAGAGCTGATTCTCAGGCGCCCACCTGTTGGCACAAAAGCTGTTTCGGCACATGACATGAAGCGGGAGTTCTTAATTCAAAAAACCCTACTTCCCGATTTTCCACTTGTTCCAAAGGTTATTGCCCTCTGTGAAGATCACTCTGTCATCGGCTCTGACTTTTATGTAATGCAGCGAATCAAGGGAGTGATCCTGCGCCGTGATTTACCGGCGGGCTTAATTTTGAGCGTTCAGGACACAACACTTATCGGAAATCTAGTCATTGAAGGTTTAGTCGCATTGCACCATGTTGATCCCACGCCTCTTGCGCAGTTAAGCAAAGGTCCGGGATATGTTGGCCGCCAAGTTGAAGGTTGGTCTAGAAGATACAGGGCAGCACGCACTCCGGATGTCGCAGATGCCGAAGTCCTCATGAAGTGGCTGGATGAAAACCAACCGAATGATGTTGCCAGCTGCGTAATTCATGGCGATTGGAGACTAGACAATCTTGTTTTTGATCTCGATAGCGTTCCTAAATTAGTCGGGGCTCTTGACTGGGAATTAGCCACAATTGGCGATCCACTTATGGATCTAGGTTCTTCAATGGCCTACTGGATAGATAGTAATGATGAAACAGCTTTCGCCAAGCTTCGCAGACAGCCAAGTCACTTACCGGGTATGCCAACTCGCGAGGAGTTCGTTAAAAGATATCTAGAAAAATCAGAGTGGGATTGTAATGATTTTACTTTTTATGAAGTCTTTGGTCTCTTTAGGCTGACAGTTATCTTGCAACAAATATGGGCACGTTATGTAGCTGGTCAAACAACCAATCCCTCCTTCGCAAGCTTTGGTGATGCTGTGAATCTAATGATTAATCGAGCGATGAGGATGATCTAATGCGCGCTGGCCGTATAAGAATTAGTACAAGGCAGTTTGCTGTTACGGATTATCCGATTCCGCAGCCCTCGCAAGGCCAAGTTCGGATAGAAATCAAAGCTGCAGGCGTATGCCTCTCTGACGTCCATCTACTTGATTCAACACTCTCTCCTGGATATCTAGAGGGCGATGAAGTAACTATTGGGCACGAAGTTGCTGGTGTTATTGAAAAATTGGGAGAAGGTGTCACGGGCTGGAAAATCGGAGATCGAGTCATAGTCTGTGCCGGAATTCGTGATGAGAAAGGCCGCGTCCGTACTCAAGGTTTTGATTTCGATGGCGGCTTTGCTGAATACATGGTTGCTGACGTTGGGACTTTAGTTGCAATTCATGACGAACTTAATTTTGAGCAAGCATGCATTATTCCAGATGCTGTATCAACTCCATGGGCGGCAATAACTCAAACTGCAAAGATTCAGGCCGGCGAATCATCAGCTGTGTTTGGAATTGGTGGACTCGGAATTCATGCCGTGCAACTGCTAAAGATAAGTGGATCGAATCCAATAATCGCTGTTGACCCATTGCCGCAGGCACGGGAGCGAGCATTAGCCGTTGGTGCCGACTTGGCACTTGATCCTAATGACAGTGAGTTTTCCAAGAAGGTTCGTTCTGCAACAAACGGTCGAGGACTAGATGCGGCATTCGATTTCGCCGGAGTGAGCGCAGCACGGCAACAAGCGCTTCCTCTATTGGCCGAGTGCGGGCGTTTGATAATTATTGGAATTGCAAGCCAAGCAATCACGATTCCAAATGACATGGCCTTTGTTTACAAACGAAATCAAATTTTAGGGCATTACGGCTCTGAGCCGCATCACACTCAAGAGTTAGTTGAGCTATGCAGAATTGGCAAACTCGATCTTTCAGGTTCAATTACCTCTGTCCTGCCTCTTGAAGAGGCCAGCACGGCCTTGCATCAATTAGCTCAAAAAATTGGAAATCCAATTCGAATAGTTCTAAAACCTTAGCAACTGACTGCTCCAGTGCTATTAGAGCTGATGAATGGAGTCTTGATTGCCCCCTTGCTGAATCATTAGACTCTTGGAGTGAAGCCAATTCTTATTCGCGAACTAGCGACAATTTCCGATCAAAATATTGGTTTAGATTTATTTGACACTATTTGGCCAATTCCTGGTGGTGGCCGTGAGATTCCACAAAATCTGATGCAAGCACTTGTCCATAACGGCTCCTACTTTGTTGGGGCTTTTCGTGGGGAGGAAATTCTAGGAGCGACATTTGGCTTTATTGGAATTACTGGTGGGACTCATCTGCATTCACATATGTCGGCGGTAGATCCGCAAAGTCGAGATTTAGGTGTCGGTGCATTAATGAAGCGACATCAGTACACATGGGCCTTTGAAAGAAATATCCCTTTCATATCGTGGACCTTCGATCCGCTTGTACGAAAGAATGCAGGTTTTAATATTTCAAAGCTTGGGGTTGAAGTTGCAGCTTATTATCCAGATTTCTATGGATCGATGACAGATTTGGTTAATGCAGGTGATGCATCTGATCGCATTATGGTGAAGTGGCATATATTGGCAGATACCCCGCCATCATCCGATGCCACTTCTGACTTACCCAATGACGCAATAAGTATTG
>CAXNOC010000038.1:0-8096 GCA_964203745.1 Candidatus Planktophila sp. | reverse complement strand
GTACCACAGCACATTGCATCAATGCCTTGTGGAATTGCTAGGCGAATACCAGCACGCTCTGCAAGTGTGAGAAGTGCGTGCGAAGAGTCACTCGTCCCAAAGAGAGTTCCAACGCATGATGGGAAAAAGATCGCATCGGGATTTTCAATCTCTTTTGACTTACGTCGAGCGCCCCCAGTTGGGTACTTAGTAAAGCCAGGAAGAACGTTCGCAACTTTTAGTGCACTCGATGCGATACGAGTGAATGCTGACCAGTTGCGTGCGGCTAAAGTCCACAGGGCATTGAAAATAGGCTTTGCACTTTCAGTACGCAGCTCACGCACGAGAGAGCCAGTATTAATAGAAAGCGGGCAGGTTGTTGCACACATACCATCTACGGCACATGTGTCCTGTCCATCGTATGTAAACTCTTTTTCAATTGTTCTTGAAGTTTTGCGATCTCCTCGAGCCTGCGCCAGGGCGAGCTCTCGGCGCATGATGATGCGATTGCGGGGAGTAAGAGTGAGATTCTTACTTGGACATACTGGCTCGCAGTACCCGCACTCAACGCATGAGTTAGCAACGGCTTCGATTTTTGGAATGATTTTCAAGTTTTCAATATGTGAGTTCTGGTTCTGCGTGAGAATTACCCCTGGATTTAAGATTCCTGCTGGATCTAGAAGCTCTTTGAGCGAGCACATCACTTCATAAATCTCTTGGCCATACTGTCTTTCAACAAAAGGAGCCATCATTCGACCGGTGCCATGCTCGGCCTTTAATGTGCCGCCATGCTTAAGTACTAACTCGACCATATCGAGTGTGAATGCGTTGTAACGGTCAAGTTTTTCAGGTTTTTCGAACTCCTCATTGAGCATGAAGTGAATATTTCCATCGCGGGCATGGCCAAAGATCACACTGTCGTTATAGCCGTGACGCGCAAAGAGTTGAATTAGCTCCTCACACGTTTCTAGAAGTTCAGAGACTGGAACGGCAATATCTTCAAGCAAGGCCGTTGTTCCAGTGGGGCGGTTTCCCGCCACGGTGGCATAGAGCCCCTTGCGTATGTGCCACATCTGATCTCGAAGCGTCGAGTCACTTGTCAGATTTGGAGGTTGAATAAGTACAAGAGAGTTAAGCAGTGGCGTAACTGCTGCGACCTTTGCCTCAAGCAACTCTTGCGAGGCCTCTTGAAATTCAATGAGAAAGGCGGCCTGTTGATCAACTGCTATCGATTTCAATTCCTCTGTTGCTTGTGGATCGCGCTGTGCGACTCTAAGACTTGTTGCATCCATTAACTCAATAGCGGCAAAGCCCGCCTTTACTAAATCAGGAAGTGCGCGAGTGGCATCGGCCAGGCACGGGAAGATGAGAAGACCAGTTGCCATATGGGAATATGAAGGAACAGTTGTAAATCTTGCCTTTGCAATGAAGGCCAGAGTTCCTTCACTTCCAACGATGAGGTGCTCCAGGATTTTTACGGGGGAGTCAAAATCTAGAAATGAGTTAACTGCGTAGCCCATGGTGTTTTTAATGCTAAATAATCTTTCGATAGTTGCAACGGAATCCGGGTTAGAACGGATGCGATCTCGAAGTTGCATTAAACCGGCGTGAATTCCGGGGGCCTGTAACTGCAATGAGGCATCGGCATTTGGGGCACCGGTATCAATTACGAGTCCATTGGGTAGAACGAGAACGAGTGATTCAATCGTTTGATAAGAGTTTTGCTCTGTACCGCAGCACATTCCACTTGAATTATTTGCTACGACCCCACCAATGGTGCAGGCGATTTCACTTGCTGGATCAGGACCAAGTTTTCTTCCATGTCTGACCAGAGCGGTATTAACAGCCCTTACCGTCGCACCAGGGCTTACGGAGGCAGTGAGTCCATCTCTTCCAATTTCTATTTCACGAAAATGCTTACGTGTGTCAATCATCAAGCCATCTGTAACGGCCTGTCCGCTCAGACTTGTTCCGCCCGAACGAAAGGTCACGCCTTTGCGTAGTTCAGTGGCTATTGCAAGAATCTGCGCCAACTCTTCGGCAGTTTCAGGAGTGTAAACAGCTTCGGGTTTGAGCATGTAATGAGATGCATCGTGGGCGTAGCTCAAGATGTCGGTTAGACGAGTTGATCGTTTTATTCCAGTGCTCACGAATCAATCCCAACAGGGGAGCCATTGCGATAAAGGGCCTTGATACTCACTGTGAATACATCCTTGGGGTCGACATGGAAGAGATCTCTTTCCAGAACTATAAAGTCTGCCTTCATTCCAACCTCTAGTTCGCCACGCTCCTCTTCGCGAAACATTTGATGAGCAACGTTCTTTGTATAGAAGGTGAGCGATTCCTCCATTGTGATTGCCTCAGAGGTTTTCCAGCCATCTTCATTCTTAGCCCCAGGGCTCACTCTATTAACTGGTACAGCCAATGCTCGTAAGGGGTTCTCGCTTGTAACAGGCCAATCGCTACCAAATGCTATAGATACTCCGTTATTTAGCATTGTGCGCAGGCGATACTGGAGATCATTTCTCAATTGACCAATTCTGGGCAGAATTAACTCTTTATTCATTGGATCTAAATAACACCAAAGCGGCTGAATATTTGCGATGACACCGAGCTTCTTAAATCGCGGCAGATCTTCATCGCAGATTAATTGGGCATGGACGATAACTGGGCGACGGTCCCACGTTGGATTTATCCGCTCCATCTCCTCGATGACATCTAAGGCCTGCTTAACTGCGGCATCGCCGATGGCGTGAATATGGATCTGAAACTTGAGCATGTCGAACTTTGCGACGGCATCTAAGAGTTCGTTATCACTCCATATTTTTATTCCAACTGAATCAGGTTTATCAAGATAGGGCTCCATCAATGCGGCGGTTCCGGCAGAGAGTGCGCCATCGGCTAAAAACTTAATACTGTTAGCTATTACTAAATTTGTATTAGGTAGCGCTGCAAACTCTTCACGCAATGCCACATACTCTTCGACCTTCAATCGCCAACTACTGGGAGATGCCAAGAGAGAAAGATTCATTGCGATAGTTAAATCTCCGGATTTCGCCGCTGCCAAATAGGCAAGGGCCATATCTTTTTCCACCCAAGAATCAATGGCGGCAGTGACGCCGACGCGCAAGTACGCATCGCATGCACGTTTAATCGCGGCAACATCACTGGAAATGGAATCGGCAGGGGCAATGTTTAATATTAAATCCATGGCGTTGGGCTCGCGCAGAGTTCCTTGAGGTGAACCATCTGATCGGCGGGCTATCGTGCCACCGTTTGGATCGGCTGTTGCATTGGTTATACCTGCCCGTTTTAAGGCTTCGCTGTTTACCCAAATGGTGTGATGGTCTACGGCATGTAACACAACTGGACGATCACTGACAACGCTATCCAACCAGTGTGCATCGAAGTCTCCACCAGGAATAATGGCGGCTTCATAGGCACCACCAATAATCCACGGCTCATCAGGATTATCATCGGCAAATTCTTTAACCGCTGCGAGAATTTCATCGAGTGAAGTAAGACCGTTGATCTGTGGGCCAGCGGCCTCGCGCCCACCAAAGATTGGGTGCGCATGACCATCAAGGAATGCTGGGATGACAAAGGTGTTTTCTAGATCGATGGTTTCATCAAAAGGAAGGGCATGAGCCTTGGCACCAATTGCAATGATGGCTCCATTTTCAACAAGGATGCCATCGAAGATTTCTTTTCCAGCAGACCAACACCGTGCGTTGCGAAATAAAGTGCGCACAGTAAGTTATGTCAGGCTATTTAATAAGTAACTGGGCAGGTCAAAGTGCGAGTAATTCCAGGCACTGCCTGCACCTTTGACAAGATAACGCGTCCAAACTCTTCCATGCTTGGTGCCTCTGCACGCATGATGACATCGTAAGGACCGGTAACGCCTTCTGAGAGAGTCACGCCTGCGATTGCAGAGACTGCCTTAGCAACCGAGCTAGCTTTGCCGACCTCGGTCTGAATTAAAATGTAGGCCTGTATTGACATCGCTTTTCCTTTCGTTGGTGACCAAAGGCTACTTCAGAGAGGGCAATACTGACCAGTGGATTAAGGTTAGAACTATGAACTTTGATGAGGCAGAGGTTATCGCCACCTTGGCAGAAATCTTCGGGGGCCATCACACCGGAGTTCTCCTAGGCATTGGTGATGACGGCGCTGTCGTTAAGAGCTCACCTCAATCAGTGATTACCACCGATATGGCAGTCGAAGGAACGCATTTTAATCTCGAGTGGTCGGGAGCATTTGATATTGGTCGAAAAATAACGGCGGCAAACTTGGCCGATATTTATGCGATGGGGGCGCTTGCGCAATACTTGGTAGTAGCAGTGACACTGACAGGCTCTGAAACGATGGAGTGGATTAGCGATCTGGCCCATGGCATTGCCCACGAAGCTAAGAGTTGTGGGGCGGCAGTTGTAGGCGGAGACCTAACTCGTGGTGCAATAAAAGTTATTTCAATTACAGCTATTGGAGAAGTTGAAAAAGCGATAACTCGTGGTGGGGCACATGTTGGAGATTCAATCTACTTATCTTCTCTTCCTGGCTGGTCGGCGGCTGGTCTTGCCGTTATTGAAAAAGAAGGGGCAGATGATTTAGAGGCCTATGCGATCGAGCAGTTTTGCGCACCTAGCGTTGATTATTCGGCGGCTAGCGCACTGGCACATTCAGGCGCAACTGCGATGTGCGATGTCAGTGATTCGCTCATTACACAGGCTGGACAGATGGCATCGGCCAGCGGGCATGGTTTTAGTTTTTTCAAAGAGGCCTTTTCGGCAGATACCGAATTTATCGCACTCAGTGAGTTGGCCAATAAAGAGGGCGCAGATGTCTGGCAGTGGATCTTTGCCGGCGGGGAAGATCATGTTTTTCTGGCAACGGGGATAGATTTACCGGGTTTGTGCGTTGGCATCGTTATTGAAGGTAGCGGTGTAACTGGTTTGGAAATGAAAAAAGCGCCAGATACCTGGCGCCATTTCAATTAAAAGTTAAGAATTAACGAGTAACTTTTCCAGCCTTAAGGCATGAAGTACAAACGTTTTGACGCTTAGGTGTTGAGCCGACCATTGTGCGTACGCGCTGAATATTTGGATTCCAGCGACGGCGGGTCTTTACCTGAGAGTGGGAAACGTTGTTGCCAAAGCTTGGCCCTTTGCTACAGATATCGCATGTTGCTGCCACGTCGGTACTCCTTTTAGATTTAGTAATCGTTACGTAAGTCCATAACGAACAAGGGGCAAGGTTAGCGCCCAGAGGTACAAGTGCGCCAATCCGCGAACTATAAGGGCTGGCGCTCAGGCGAGGAGCCTGATTTTACAGGGGTTCTTGAGCGTGTGAGCGCTAATACAGCTATAAACAGAGAAGCGAGGAGCCCTATGCACCCAAGATTTGAACCGAGCTGGTAGAGCGGCTCAGAAATAGGGGAATACCTTTCATGGAAGCTTTAGATCTAGCCAGATGGCAGTTTGCCATAGTCACCGTTTATCACTTTTTATTCGTCCCAATCACGATTGGAATGTCATTTCTTGTCGCGGGTCTACAGACCGCTTGGCATCGAACCGGCAAACTTGAATACCTGCGAGCGACTAAGTTTTTTGGAAAACTATTTTTGATTAACTTTGCAATTGGCGTCGCAACGGGAATTGTTCAGGAGTTCCAATTTGGAATGAACTGGTCTTCTTATAGTCGCTTTGTTGGAGATATTTTCGGAGCTCCTCTTGCAATTGAAGGCCTCCTCGCATTCTTCCTTGAGAGTACGTTCCTTGGGTTGTGGATTTTTGGATGGGATCGACTTCCAAAGAAGTTGCACCTCGCCTCAATCTGGTTAGCTGCAACAGGAACAATTCTCTCGGCCTACTTTATTTTGGCCGCCAATGCATGGATGCAACATCCAGTTGGCTATGTTTACAACCCAGCCAAAAACCGAGCTGAGTTAACAAACATTGTTGAAGTGCTAACCCAGAAGACGGCACTTGCGACCTTCTTTCACACAATTCCATCGGCAGCCTTTACGGCCGGTGCCTTCATTGCCGGAGTCTCTGCCTACCTAATGATTAAGGGTAAAGATCTCCAGATGTCTCGTTCAACATTTAAACTTGGCGCAATTACTATGTTAATTAGCTTTGTATTGGTTAGCGTCTCGGGCGACATAACTGCTCGCATCATGACCGAGCAACAGCCAATGAAAATGGCGGCCGCTGAGGCTTTGTATACAACGCAAGAATCCGCACCCTTCTCTCTTCTTACAATCGGTACCCTTGATGGCAGTAAATCTGTTTTCCAGATTGGACTTCCATCAATTCTCTCCTTTATGTCGACCGGTGATTTTAAAGGTGTCGTCGAGGGCGTTAATGATTTAGAGGCAAAGTACGACAAGCAGTTTGGTGAAGGTAACTACACGCCAAATATCCCGATGGCCTATTGGTCATTTAGATTAATGATCGGCTTCGGAGTTATCGGTGCATTCTTTGCGCTACTTGCCTTGTGGCAGATGCGCAGAGGCGGATCACCTAGGGGTAAGTGGTTCGCACCAGCGATGATTTCACTGCCTTTCTTGCCGACAAGATTGCAATTGTCGTGACCCATAGCGGTTGGGCGAGCTTTGATAAAACTCTGACAATGGAGCGTTAAGAGATGCAAAAGCTGCTCTAGACGCGAGAGAATGCCCATGTGGGCGATCTAGATAACAAACTTTCAAACGTTATAGGTGATCGCACCGCAAAAGTATTGGCAGATGCATTCGGCATAAAGTCGGTTGGCGATCTCATGCGTCATTATCCCCGTCGATACATGGTGCGAGGAGAGCTCTCAGATATCGCAGAGCTACACGAGGGCGATGAGGTAACAATTCTCGCCGAGGTACACAGCTCGGCTAACCGTCCGATTCGAGGACGCAAGGGGAGTATTTTGGAGGTCATCGTCACAGATGGGCGCGAAAAACTCGCCCTCACATTCTTTAATCAAGCCTGGCGCGAAAAAGAGTTGAAGGTTGGAAGCCAGGGTTTGTTTGCCGGCAAAGTTGGAGTTTTCAATAAACGCAAACAGTTGGCACATCCTGATTATCAGATGATTCCCGACGGCGCCGATGTCGATAATGCAATTGATGGCTTTGCAGGAAAGTACCTGCCGGTCTATTCAGCAACTTCAAAGATGCCATCCTGGAAGATTTCGCAGTGCGTGGATATGGCAATTGAATCTTTGGATGATCTAGCAGATTATTTGCCAGAGGAAATCAGAAGTGCGCATAACTATCCAACTTTGCAGCAAGCCCTTGTGCAACTACATAAGCCAGCGGATTTAGAGCATGCAGATGCTGCACGTGAGCGGTTGACATACGACGAGGCCTTCTTACTGCAATTAATGTTGGTGATGCGCCGCAATGAGTTAAAGAAGCTCAATACAATTTCCCGAAAAACGATTAAGGGAGGACTCCTTGAAGCCTTTGATGCCGCTCTTCCATTTGAACTAACAGGCGGGCAGCTTTCAGTAATACAAGAGATTGAGGCAGATTTAGCCCAAGCTCACCCCATGCATCGCTTATTGCAAGGTGAAGTTGGCTCTGGAAAGACAGTTGTCGCTCTGCGTGCAATGTTGGCAGTTGTAGATAGTGGGGGACAGGCCGCACTTCTTGCACCAACTGAGGTATTAGCTGCGCAACATGTGCGTACCTTTGAAAAACTATTAGGCCCGTTAGCACTTGGCGGAACACTTGGAAGCGCCGAAAAGGCAACTCGAATAACACTCATAACAGGTTCACAAAGTGCACCAGCACGTAAAGAGGCTCTTTCACTAGCTGCAACAGGTGCGGCTGGAATTATTATCGGTACACATGCCCTTCTCGGTGAAAAAGTTGAGTTCAATGATTTAGGTTTGATTGTCGTAGATGAGCAACATAGATTTGGTGTTGAGCAACGCGATGCACTTAAAGTAAAGGCGCAGAAGCCTCCACACTTGTTAGTTATGACAGCTACGCCGATTCCACGTACCGTTGCTATGACAGTCTTTGGTGATCTCGATGTCTCCACTTTGCGCGAATTACCGCTTGGACGACAACCAATTACAACGCATGTGGTTTCAGTTCTTGAAAAGCCTGCCTTTTTGGC
>CAXNOC010000037.1:0-8281 GCA_964203745.1 Candidatus Planktophila sp. | reverse complement strand
TGGGTGCTCGGCGGTCTGAACTGCAATCACATGCTCAGCATGAGTATTCTGGCCAAATAATCGTGCCCGCTCTGCACGCAACTTCACCATTTGAAGTAAGACTGGCTTATTGTCATTGGCATTTGCGCGGTTAGCTTTTAGCTTTGATGCTTCCATTATTTTCTTGCGGAGTTCGCGATTTGTAAGTGAGTCAAGCACTGGGTTACCAGTGAAGTTCACCATGCCGATTAACCACTTACCATCCATGCCACGTTCTTTTGCCGAAGCTGCAGCGGCTTCAATTTCATCATCACTGAGTCCGTCTAGCTCCTCTAGGGTTTCAACAATGATGGCCAAATCATTTGTATCGGCCAAAACATTCTTGGAAAACTGGGTCTCTAACTTGGAGAGCTCTTCATTGAGCTCCTTTAATCGCGCACGCTGAACATCTGTTAGGTGAGCACCGGCATGAATCAGATCCTTGTAATAACGCTCTAATAACCAGGCATCTTCGCTATTTAATCCAAGTGAGTCTCGATTGTCGTAAAGGTTTTTAATACGTGCAAACAAGATTGGGTTTAAATTGATCGCATCTTGGTGAGCTGCAAGTTTAGGCGCCATCTCTTCTTCGATTGCGTCAATGGCATCATTGGTATCACTTGAGGACTTGTTGTAGAAAACCAATAACATGCGCATCAACGTCTGCCCACTTTTTTCCATGGCGACAATCGTGTTCTCAAAAGTGGCAGCTCCTGGTGAATTAAGAATCTGCTCAATTTCAGATAGCTGCTCAGTGCATCCCGCGTAAAAGGCAGGTAGGTAATGCTCCTCTTTTATGGCAGCAAAATCTGGAAGTTCAAATTCAAGCGTGCTGCGATGAGCAAAGGGATTAGCGTCAAAGTTGGTCATGACGCGAATCCTACTCAAAGAGGATTAATGGGGGCGACGACGACGCTGACTTGAATTAGGGCGAGGGCGCTTATTGCCACCACTACGCACTGATTTCTCAACGATTGGCACGATGTAAGGAACTCCTGATGGCTCCTGTGCGCCGGTGATCTTCATTAGCTCGGTGCTAAGTGGAGTTACGCCCACAAACTTTGGAGTAACACCGGCACGAGAAGTAAGACCACCGATTGATTTCTGCTGCTTAGTTGTTGCGATTGTTACAACAGTTCCGGCCTCACCTGCACGTGCAGTACGACCTGCGCGGTGTAGATAATCCTTGTGATCTGTTGGAGCATCAACGTGAACAACTAATGAGATTCCATCAACGTGGATTCCACGAGCTGCAACATCTGTTGCAACAAGGGCGGCATTTGCCGACTCCTTGAAGAGTGCAAGTGTTCTAGTACGAACCGCTTGTGATTTTCCACCGTGAAGTGCGCCAACTGCAACGCCTGCATGAGCAAGCTTGTCAGCCAAACGATCGGCACCACGCTGAGTCTTAACAAACATGATTGTCTTACCGTTACGGGCAGCGATCTGATTAGTAATGTCATCTTTATCGCCTGGATTCATAACAAGAACAAAGTGCTCCATTGTTGAAACTGATGCACGGTCGTTTTGTAATGAGTGAGTCTTAGGGTTCTTCAAGTATTGACGAACCAATGAATCAACACCACGGTCAAGAGTTGCGGAGAACAACAGACGTTGTCCATCGAGCTTTGCTTGATCCAAGATCTCTTTTACAACTGGAAGGAAGCCCATGTCGGCCATTTGATCGGCCTCATCAAGAACAGTTATCTCTAACTGATCTAGTTGAACTTCACCCTTGTTGAGCAAGTCAATTAAACGGCCAGGGGTAGCAACCAAGATTGCAGTGCCTCGGCGCATCGCAGTGATCTGCTTTGCATATGACATTCCGCCGGCGACAACAACTGATTCATGACCAATTGAGCGAGCTAGCGGCATCAAAACTTCATCGATCTGCTGAGCTAATTCGCGTGTTGGCGTAAGCACAAGAGCTAGTGGCTTATGTGGCTTTGCAACGCGGCCATTTAGGTTGTTAAGCAGCGCCAAACCAAATGCAAGCGTCTTTCCTGAGCCAGTCTGTCCACGGCCCAAGATGTCATGGCCAGCTAAAGCATCTGGCAATGTTGCAATCTGGATAGGGAAAGGATGCATGATTCCCTGCTTAGCAAGGGCGTTAACCAAAGGCGCTGCGATACCTAGATCAGTGAAAGTTGTTGTGATCTCTGTTAATGGAGTCGCGTCAATCAAATTAGCATCGGCTAAATTTGTTGAGATGTAATTATCATCTGCGCCGAAATCAACGGCGGCATTGGTATGAGTCTTCGACGAATGCTTAAAATCATCACGTCCGTATGCTGGTGAGTCATTGCGACGATCGCGGACTGGACGCTCGGCGCGGAAGTTTGCTGCGCGTGTATCTGGTGCCTCTGAACGCTTCTTCGGACGAGTTGGATCAAACTTTTCTACTTTACGTGGAACAAAGTTAGGGCGACCATCATCAGTGCGCGAAACCTTTGCGACCGCTGCATCACGGCGATTAGTTGGACGAGTTTCTGATTTTTTGTATTCAGTCTTTTTGTATTCGGTTTTCTTAAACTCTGGCTTCTCGTACTCAGGCTTTCTATTCTCAGGCTTGACGTACTCTTTTTTCTTGTACTCAGTCTTTTTGAAATCTGGCTTCTTATCTACTGGGCGCTTGGCGCGCTCGGTGCGTTCTGCTACAAACTTCTTTGCACGGCTCTCAGGTTTTTGCGAAAGCTCGATACGTGCCTTGCGCTCCTCTGGTGCCTCAACTGGGCGTGGACGTGAAGCGGTCTTTTCCTGGAAACGCTGCGCTCGTAGCTTTGAGCGATCTGTTAAGCGGACCTCTTTTTTAGAGACCGTTGATGGATCGGCATCGGAGTAGCGACGAGTTCTAGGTGCTGCATCGGATTTAGAGGCAGCTGATTTAGAAAGGGCAACTACACCTTTACGTGCGTTTTTCTCGGCAGTTGTATGGCGAGCTTTAGGATCTACGGCTTTAAAAGCTGCAGCCTTCTTAGCGCGCTTTGGTTTACCGACAGATGCTGCGCGACGGGCTTTTCCGGGCGCTGAAGTACGTGGCTGTAGAGACATAGAAATGCATACCAATCGAGACGACAAGCGCGTCTCGGGTGTGACTGGCTCCAGAATGGGCCGTCAGGGTCGTGATAAGACTCGCAAGTAGCGCTACATGTGCGGCGCTTAGGGGGAAGTTCTTTGATGCGGTTGCATCAACATCGGCAATTCTACCGTGGATTATCGCTTGTCTTTACCATCGGATTCTGAAGCCAATTCCTCAAGATTTAGGCGTGGATGGTTGTGTCATCATTGCTTGGTGCCTTTGCCACCTGCAATTCATAATAAAAACTCAAGCTGGATCAGCCTCTACATCGCCTTAGGCGTTGTATGGGGCTGTTCCTTTATCTTCATCAAGCTAGGCCTTGAGTTCTTAACGCCAATCGGCGTTGCCTTTGGTCGAGTATCAATGGGGGCGCTGACCCTCGTCTTTTGGGCTAAGTACAAAAATATTCAACTTCCAACGGATAAGAAGATTTGGTTTCATCTCTGGGTAGTTTCGCTCCTGCTCAACGTTATTCCTGGATTTTTATTTGCCGTAGCTGAAACCGAAGTAACATCGATCTTGGCAGGAATTATTAATGCAGTTACACCTCTCATGACTTTGCTTGCAATCATGATCGTTTTTCGTGAAGAAAAACTAAAAAGCTATCAAGTACTTGGCCTTCTTCTCGGATTCATTGGCGTTCTGACAGTTTTGGGTGCGTGGAAGGGCCTTGGCGAGAATCCAATAGGCGCAGTGCTTGCGCTTCTGCTTGCAGTAACATGTTATGGATTCTCCTTTCCTTATTCGCGAAAATTTGTTTTACCAAGAAAACTACAACCTGAAGCACTTGCGGCGGTCCAGGTTTCGGCAGGCGCGCTCACACTCCTTCCCTTCTATCTAATAGATGGCATTGCAAAAGACGAGTATCGCCCAGGACCAGTTCTTGCGATGATCGCACTTGGTGTCTTTGGTAGTGGCTTTGCATATATCTGGAATTTTAAGATTATGGAGGCAGCTGGAAGTGCTATCGCTAGCACCGTTACATATGTGACGCCTGTGGTCGCCGTTATCGTTGGCATCATTTTTCTCGGCGAGAGTGTGGCCTGGTATGAACCTGTCGGTGCCATGATTGTTTTACTAGGAGCAGCGATTGGGCAACAACGGATAAAGCTATTTAATCGATCGTAAAGCCGGTTTTTATTGGTCCAAGATCGATGCCGGCGGCCGTATGGTCGCTCTCTTCACCTCTGGCAAGCTGAGCAGCATGTGCTTTATTGTGCCAACGCTCTTCAATTTTGCCGTATTTCCAGAGTAGTAACGCGACGGTCCATACAACAACAAAGGCTCCAACTATGAAGTATCCAGCGTTGTTTAAATTAAAGGCAAGTGCGTAGTCCCAGAAACCACCAGTGAGATTCAACTGCCTTGCAAAGACTTGGCAGAGTTCAAGTCCTCCAACAAAAAAGGCAACAGAAACGGAGAGACCAGTAATAATAATATTGTAATAAACCTTGCGCACTGGCTTTGAAAAGGCCCAACCATATGCGAAGTTCATAAATGATCCATCAATAGTATCCAGCAGGCTCATGCCACCGGCGAAGAAGAGGGGCAGTGAGATGATTGCCCACCATGGCAAGCCGGCGATTACAGAAGTTCCGGCAAGTACGAGAAGTCCAATTTCTGTCGCTGTATCAAAACCTAATCCAAATAAGATTCCAAGGGGATACATTTTCCATGAGGCATCGATGCGACGAGCAATAGGGCCAAAGAAGCGCATCAACAGCCCACGAGAGTTGAGATGTTTTTCTAACTCTTCCTCGTTATAGGCGCCTTTGCGCATTTGGATAAAGACTTTAATTATCGAAAGTAGGATAATTAAATTTAGAATTGCGATGAGCATTAGGAATGTACCGCTAATAGTTGTACCAATTAGGCCGGTGTAATGATGCAACGATGAGTCTTCATCTTTAAGTTGAGAACCCAAAGCTTTAATTCCAAAGTTAAGTAACATAGCAAGGGCAAAGACAACTGATGAGTGACCCAGTGAGAAAAAGAAACCAACGGCCAAAGGACGCTGGCCTTCAGACATTAATTTTCTAGTTGTGTTATCGATTGCACTGATGTGATCGGCGTCGAAGGCGTGGCGCATTCCTAATGTGTAGGCAAGGGCCGCTGTGCCCCAACCAAAGAGCGAGCCATCGCTGAGTGTGTAATTACCAGTGGTTGCCTTCCACATGAGGAGCGCCCCAGCGATGTGAAGAAATGCTATGAAGCCAAACATCGCAGCCATACGGCGCCACTCCGCGGGGCTTAGCCTCTGGCGCAGGGATTGGGGAGGCTCTACTACTAGATTCATAGCTGCCCTCTCCTAGATGCAAATGCTTTGCAAGTAGAAAGCGTAAACCAGGCTCAAAGACCTGTCTATTTGAAAGCAACCTAGAGTTAGGTGGTGAACTATCTCCTGGCCTTGTGCCTGATGGCTGGCCTGTTGGCTGCACCCTCAGCCGCTGCCGCGAACTGCAACTGGGATCAGAGCCCTGGATGGGTGCAGCGCGAGAACAGCAAGAGCGGAACTGCAGAGTGGGCCGACGAAACACCTCTGCGCTTTAGTGCAGATTTCACTCGGCGAAAAACTAAGGAACGTGTCGAAGGTTATTTCGGTGCAACAAGTGTTGGGTGCGGCGAAAAAACACCACTCACGATCATCGGTGCACCGAGTGCAGATATTTCAATTTATCGTATCGGATATTATAAAGGTGCAGGCGCGCGCCTAGTAATGAGAATAAAATCCGCTAAGAGTTTTACCGCAAATCCAAAGACCCCTCCAGGGGAGTATTTAGTCAAACTCAATTCTTCAGGACGCGCTTCGAGTTTTGTTCCTATTGTTGTGAGATCGCAATCAATAAAGAGTGAGATTACCTTTGTCTCATCGGTATTGACGTGGCAGGCTTATAACCAGTGGGGTGGAACCTCACTCTACAAAGGCGCTGATGGCGCACGGGAAACTCGAGCCGCGTCTGTTACTTTTGATCGACCATTCGACGGAGATGGCGCTGGCCAATTTAGATATATGGAAGAGCCACTTGTTCAGTTGATTGAACAACTGGGTATCGACACACAATATATTACAGATATCGATTTAGATAAGTCAGAACGAATTAACTCGGGCTCGATAGTTTTCGGCGGCCATAGTGAGTTCTGGAGTTATTCAATGCGATCTGCAATTGAGAAAGCAGTAGCGTCAGGAAAAAACCTTATTGTCTTAGGTGGCAATACTGGTTATGCACAAACACTTCTCGATGAGCGTTTACTTATTGGCAGGAATCCATTTAGGGATTTAGGAATGCCAGAATCAAAGATCCTCGGTTCACAATTCTTCGCTTTAGGAATTAAAAAAGATCTCGAATCACAAAACAGGTGGCCATTTTCAGTTCTCGGAGAAAACGCTGTCATAAAGGGTGTGTATGGCGACGAAGCCGACACTGCAATGGGCGCCATTGGCCCAGGTGTTGAAATTCTTGCCCGGGCATCTATTAGCCCTACCGAAAAGGGTTTTGTGGCGATGTCCACCTATTACAACGCTCCAAGTGGCGCAACAGTTCTGAATATGGGAACGAATGGCTGGGTCTGCGCGATGGCCAACCGCTGCCCCTGGGGGTACATGTTCGATGGTCAGGCACAGCAGCAAATCAAGCTTGTCACAGCCACTCTCCTTAAAGCGGCTAAATCTGGGAATTGGAGGGCGGCCAAGATTGATATTCCCGCTCGTTCTTAAGAATTTGCGTATAGAGTCGTGTAAAGAGTTTGCACAGGAGAGGCGGGCTGCGTGAGCGACGATGATGACATGGAAGAAATCATCACAGAGGAGATGCTCTGGGATCGAATTCCTGAAGTCGATGGTGAAGAACGTGCCAGTACATATTACGAACTCAGTGCAAGAATCTATGCCCGCGGACAATATGACGAGGCTTTAGCGTTAGCTGAAACCGCGAGAGACATTTATTCAACATTAGGAGCCAGTGCTCCAAGTGAGGGTTTAGCCCAAGCTTATTCAGCCATTGGCTATAACCTCAATCAGTTAAAGCGAATGGATGAAGCTGCAACTGCAATGAGTAAGGCCGTTGAGATTTTACGTGAAAACAAATCACCGATTGCTCTTGAACTTGCCTGCACATTAGGCGAGTGGTGGTACACATCGAAACAGTATGACAAAGTTGTATTGACGATGGGTGAATGCGCTCAAGAGCATTTAGTTGATGGAAATGAAATTGGCGCCGCTAACGACTTACACCTTATCGGTTGTGCTGAACGCGAATTGAAAAACTATGAACGAGCCATCGAAGCTTTTAAAGAGGCGCGTATATTATTTAAACGTAACAAAGAGGTAATTCATGTTGCACGTTGTGATCAAAAGATGGCCTCATGTCTTATCGAACTAAATCAAGGCGAGCTAGCTCTTGAAACTGCGCGAAAAGCTATCGATGTCTTTGAAACAGGTCACGATCATCGCCGCGAAACCTTTGCGCTCTTTGAGTTAGG
Source organism: Candidatus Planktophila sp. (assembly GCA_964203745.1). Classification (GTDB taxonomy): domain Bacteria; phylum Actinomycetota; class Actinomycetes; order Nanopelagicales; family Nanopelagicaceae; genus Planktophila. The sequence continues at coordinate 705 of CAXNOC010000037.1, read as the reverse complement.
TAAAGCTCAAATTCTTCTGGAAAAATTCGATGATGGCCTTGCTACCCTTGAACAGGTTTTATCGGTTGTCAGTGAAGATGAACCAAAAGATTTTGAGTTCATTATTGATGTCGAATCTCGGATCGCAAAGATAATCCGCATGCAGGGGCGAATTGAAGAGGCCGATGAGATTGAACGGCGCCTAAAGTCGGTGCAAGAGGCGCTAGCAGATGAGCCTGAGGCGTGATTAAGGGCTTAAAAACCCTGCCCGAAATACGAATAACGCTTGTATGTATGGGCAATATCTGCCGCTCACCGATGGCCGCTGCCGTTCTCTCTAACCGTACGGCCGATTGGGATAAACCAAAAATAGTTGTTGATAGCAGCGGGACTGGGGCATGGCACGTTGGACAAGGTGCTCACCCAACATCACAAAAGGTTTGGGAATCTGCCGGTTATGGGTACGAGCATTCGGCACGCCAGTTTCAGTCGAGTGATTTCTTCACAACCGATTTAATTTTAGTGATGGATTCAAACAACTTTAATACAGTTATTAACTTGGCAGAAAGTGATGATTCGCGGAATAAAATATTTTATTTGCGAAGTTTTGATCCATCGCTTGCATCAATCGATCCGAATTCTGCGCAGTTTCACAAATTGGAAGTACCAGATCCTTATAACCAATCTATAGAGGCTTATCAAGAAACATTGCTTATGATTGAGCTC
>CAXNOC010000036.1:0-8898 GCA_964203745.1 Candidatus Planktophila sp. | reverse complement strand
TTAAGGAGCATGATCCACGAGTAGGTGCGAATGAGAAAATTGGTCCAAAAGGGCATCACGATGAGAAGTAACGCAGTGGTACGAAATCTTTTTGGCAATTTAGCTATTCCATATGCCGTTGGATAACCAAGGGCTAATGCCAATACCGTCGTAATAGATGCGATCTTTAAGGAATCAAAAAGTACTGATCGATAAATTGGATCCAAAGCACGAGTAAAGTTTTCAGTCGTGGCGTGAAATACAACGCCCCCGAATTGACCTCTTTGAAAGATTGAGTAGATGAGAATCAAAGAAATAGGGAGCGCCATGAAGATGAGCAAATAAGCAAGCCCCGGGCCTTGCAAAGTGAGACGTTCAAGCAGGTCGCGCCGTTTATTAACGGAACGACCTGCTTTCACGCTAGTTATTGGAGTCACTTAGATGCTGTGATCTCCGTGGCAATCTTTGTATACATCGGACCTGCTGCACCTAAGTCAACAAGACCCTCACCCTTAAGAAGATCAGCAGGTGTCATCAACATATTTGGATACGTAGCTCCAAGTGCGGCTGCAGCTAGATCCATTGCAGCTTTATTTGGAACCTTGTAGAGGATATTTTCAATAACCCATGACTGAACCTTTGCATCCAGGACATAGTTAATGAAAGCATGAGCAGCTTCCTTGTTCTTTGATGTTTTCAAAATCACCATAGTGTCAGTCCATAAGTCGCTTCCCTCTTTAGGAATTACGAACTTGATGTTCTTATTATCAGTGATTCCGTAGTTGCACCAACCATCCCAAGCTACAACCATGGCTGCCTCACCTGAGACAAGACGGGTGTAGAAAGTGGTGTCATCGTATGCAAGCAAGTTCTTCTTAGCTGCAATCAAAGTCTCCTTGACCTTTGTCATTTCAGTTTCACTTGTCGTGTTTGCTGAGTAGCCAAGTAGTTTCTGTGCTGGAAGCATTAACCAACGCTCGGTTGCCAGAGTTGTCACTTTGCCCTTGAGTTTTGCAACTGGATTCAAAATATCGTTCCAGCTTGTTGGATCAAATCCTGTTAAATCTTTACGGTAGCAAATTCCAGTTGTTCCCCAAGAATATGGAACTGAATATTTGTTGCCAATATCATAAGGAAGTTTTGTCGCCTCCGGATATAGATTCTTTAGATTCGGTACCAAATCAGGGTGAATTGATTCAAGTAGACCTTGCGCGGCAAGAGCTTGAGCAAATTGACCAGATACAAATGCAACATCAATTCCAGAATCACCGCCAGCAGTGAGCTTGGCCATAATCTCTTCGTTAGTTGCGTGGTTAGTAACAGTTACTTTTGAGCCGGTCAACGCCTCAAAATTAGCTGGTAATTCTTCGGGCATATATGCAGCCCAGTTTGAAACTACTAGTGATTGTGTCTTCAAATCGGCATTTGGATCAAGTGCGTCCGATGCGCTATCGGATTTTGTACCGCTAGAACAGGCAGAGATCAATAATAATCCGACCATTATTGATCCAACTGCGAGTAAGCGGCGCTTAGCGTGCTGCTTTTTTGGCATCTAATACTCCCTTTCTACTTCGCCTTTAGGGGAGGGCGAACTTTGCTTCTCGGATCGGACGACTCGAGGATTGGTAGATTCTGACGTTAGATTCAGTTTTTATCAAGGGAATTTGGCAACTATTTTAGGCTTTTTCTTAGTATTTTGAATTTCGATTCAGTCTTCCCTTGAGCGTTGTTTTGCGGTATTTTAATGACCAACAAGTCAGGCGCTCCCCTAATTACGGGGGTTTAGCCTCACAGGCAAGGAGTGCGGCGGTGGCGGTTGCGAATTTAGGCGGAGAGCGTCGCATCAAGCTGCTCAAAGCCGCCCAACGCGCAATGGCCGAGCATGGGACAGCCGTGCGTTTGAATCAAGTTGCTGAAGAGGCGGGCCTGACCTCTGGCGCCATTCTCTACCACTATCCAGAGCTGCAAGACTTACTCACCGATGCCACACGCGCAGTCTCGGAACGTTTTTATGAAGAGCGCCTACTTGCTAGCGAAAGCGTTGTAGATCCCGCTGCTCGATTAATCATGATGGTCAAGTCAGGACTGCCTTTAGATGTTCACGATGAGGGCGTCAAACTTCTGTGTGCACTTGGTGGCGCCGCACCGCGTCATCCGATCTATGCCGTATTACTGACTTCCCTCTACGATCGACAAGTATCGCTCTATCAATCTATTTTGGACACAGGTGCCGCGTTAGGTAAGTTTACTCTCACTAGTAGCGCATTAAATATAAGCAGAAATCTTGTAGCACTCGAAGATGCATATGGTTACCGAATGATGGCAGGTCATTCAAGAATTAATTACGACGTTGCAGTAGAACTAATTCTCGACTATGCACGGGTAGTAACTAATAACCCTTTACTCGACGACACCTCACGATAGAAACATTTAGAAAGGGAAATAACTATATGACAACTCAACCACTAACGATTCTGTTCATGCCAGAGTCGGCTTATGGTCCTACAAATCAATGCATAGGAATTGGAAGTGCCCTCGTTAAACGTGGCCACCGGGTTGTCTTCGCTGCCGAAGCGTCATGGAAAGGCAAGTTGATTCCCTTTGGTTTTGAGGAGGATTTAGTTGATTTGGCTCCTCCGGCGCAAGATGAGAACCAGGACCCTGGCGCATTCTGGAAAGATTTCATACTTCAAACCTCTCCTGAATTTCGCAAACCAACGATTGAGCAGATAGAGACGTTTGTTAAGCCGACGTGGCAAGCTCTCATTGATGGGGCTGTCTATTGTGAACCTGCGCTTCGAGAAATAATCGCCCGCGTTAAACCTGATGTCATCGTAGAAGATAATGTTGTTACTTTTCCAGCACTTCTCACATCAGGTGTGCCTTTCATTCGCATTGTCTCTTGCAATCCACTAGAGATGAAGGGTCCTCATGTGGCCCCAACATTTTCAGGTTACGGTGAAACGCAAACTCCTGAGTGGGCGACATTTAATATTCAATACCAAGCTTCCTGCCGATCAATGTGGGAGATTTTTAATGACTGGGTAATTGCTCAAGGAGCCCCTGCTCTGCCGGAGTTGGAGTTCATTCACTCGTCATCGGAGGCAAACCTCTATGTCTTTCCAGAAGAGTTGGACTACACCCGGGCACGAGAGCTGGATTCAACGTGGCACAGAATGGATTCGAGCGTTCGCGATACCGATGGCGAATTTATGCTTCCAGATGTCGTCAAAGATCGCCCATCAGAAAGCGCTCTGATCTATCTCTCATTGGGTTCACTTGGTAGCGCTGATGTTGAATTAATGAAGCGCCTGATCTCAATTCTCGGAAAAACCAACCATAGATTTATTGTCAGCAAAGGTCCTCAACACTCATCGTTTGAAGTTGCAGAGAATATGTATGGTGCCGAGTTCCTCCCCCAAACAAAAATTATCCCGCAAGTTGATCTCGTTATTACTCATGGTGGCAATAACACCGTCACCGAAGCAATTCACTTTGGTAAACCTATGATTGTGCTGCCTCTTTTTTGGGATCAGTATGACAACGCCCAACGCGTCGATGAAACTGGTTTTGGAGTTCGCTTGAACACCTACTCATTTACCGACTCAGAATTAACTGAGGCGGTTGAGCGCCTTCTTGCAGACGTTGCCCTCAAGCAGCGATTAGCCGCAGCCAGCGCCCGAGTACAAAAATCTGATGGAATCAAGGTAGGCGCAGATGTAATTGAGGCAGTTGCCCGCAAACACCGTTCAACATCGTAAAGTAGATCCGGTGAGAGCTGACTTGCTGCGAGAATTCTTGTTCTCTGCCGACATCGAAGCTCTATTGCCGCATCCAGATCGAGCCAGAGCGGCTAATTCTGACCGAGGTTTAGCCTTAATTGAAACGTTTTTCCTTGCGTCAACTATCGCACTGTGCATCGTCAAAGATTCACATGGTGAAATCTTCTCTCTGCCATTGATCCAGGAGGGCGAAAAAATTCGTCGCGCAGTTGCCGGAGATGGCGCAGCTGAAGCTCTCCTAACTATTGGCGAATTCGAACCGGCAAGCAGATTTTCTTTAAAGCTATGGCGAAGTGAGCCGCTGGCAGGTGAGCGAGCACTCGGAGTTGACCAGACCGAAGAGTCGATAATTATTGGAGAACTGGCAATCGCCAAATGGTTTTCGCGTATTAATCCCAGTGCAAACTCCTCTCTCCCTCGCATTGAGGCGCTCGAAAAAGCGAATTTTTCTTCGATGCCAGCTCCTTGGTTGGCGCTGGAGTGGAAAGAGCCTGGAACAGATACTGCAATGCTCGTTGCTTATGTCTGCGAGTATCAGCAAGACACAAGAGATGGTTGGGAATGGGCCGTTGAGGAGTTAGAAGACTATCTAGATGGCAAAAAGGGTTTGGACTCTTCAACAGAGTTTGCTGCAGAGATTGCTCAACTGATTTCGACAATGCACTCGGCTTTCTATTCCTCTTCGCACCGCCCCGCCAATGCCCAAGATGCACAAGTTTGGCTACATGAGTTTTCTGCCGCGTTAGATCTCGCCTTAAGCAGTACACCTGGTGAAGTAGGTAAGCGATTAGGTGTATTCGAATCTCGCATTCGCACCTGGATCGCTGGGCTTGAAATTACACATCCTCCTCATTTGACTCTGATCCATGGTGATCTTCACGTTGGCCAAATTCTCAGAAGTGATACCGGCGCATATTCGATTATTGATTTCGATGGAAATCCAGTTGACCATAACTCGAGCTCGCTTTCCTTAGAGCCTTTAGTAAAAGATCTAGCAGGGATGCTTCAGTCTCTGGATCACGTTGGCCGTGTTGTGGCTAAGCGAAGGGGTGGCAAGTTCCCCGAAGAAATCTCACTGTGGATTAATCAGGCACAGGCGAAACTTCAGAACTCGTATACATTTGCTTTGACCAAAGTTGACGAAAATCCATTTGAGCATCGCGATTTACTACTGCTATTCCAATTGCAGCAAGAGTTACGAGAGTTTCTCTACGCGCAGAGCCATTTGCCACAGTGGATGTACGTACCTGATGCCGCCCTACCAGCGTTGATTGAAAGGATATAAAACATGGAACCTCATCTATTTCTCAAAGATCTAGAGCGAAAATCTGAACTACTTAATCAACTCGCCGACTCTGTGGCGCAAGCTAATCCATGGTCCGACTTAGGTATCAACCCGGAGTCGCAGTTAATTTTCATCGGTATGGGCTCTTCGCACTACGCCTCCTCGATTGCCGCAATGCGCTTGCGGGCACTTGGAATGAACGCGGTAGCTGAATTAGCCAGCAATAGCCTTTTGCCGAAACTTACTGACTCAACAGTAATAATTGCAGTCTCTGCCTCCGGAGGTTCAATTGAAACTCTCACCGCAGTCAACCGGTTAAAAGGCAAAGCTCGAATAATTGCCCTGACAAATTTCTCTGACTCAGAGATTGCCAAAGCAAGCGATGCAACTGTTCTTATGAAAGCCGAAGCCGAAATCGGCGGAGTCGCCTGCAGAAGCTTCGCACACACCATAGCTCTTCAGCTTGCTCTTGAATCTCATCTCTTTCAAAAGAATTACATACTTGCCGACGTAATTCGATTGGCTGCAGCTGCACATGCATATATATGGAGTAATCGAAATGAGTGGCAGCCAAAGCTTCAGGAGATTTTAACTGGGGCGCCTGCAAGTTATTTTGTCGCACCCGCCGAGAGATTTTCTTCTGCCCAACAGTCAGCTTTAATGTTTCGGGAAGGTCCGCGCCGTGCAAGTGTTGGGTGCGAAACGGGTGATTGGTCACATGTCGATGTGTATCTAACAAAAGTTCAAGACTATAGATTGCTAATCTTTGCTGGCTCTAGCTGGGAAAAGCCTTTAATGGCATGGTGTGCAGAAAGAAAATCCCGAGTCATCGCAGTCGGTGGCGAGATTGAAGGCGCAGAATTTACATTTCGCTACCCTGGAGATGAAACTCCCGAAGTCGCGCTCATCGTAGAAAGTTTCTTCGCTGAAATAATGGCCGCTGACCTTTGGATCAATCAACAATAATTAATTGAGTCCTAGTTCTCCAAGGTTTTAACAAATGAATGCAGCCAAGCACGAAACTCAGGTCCTAAATCATCTCGCTCTGATGCAAGTCGAATTGTGGCTTGTAAGTACCCTAATTTATCGCCTGTGTCATAGCGACGACCTTTAAAGATAACTCCGTGTACCGGTCCTCCATTGTCAGAGCGTTTAGTTAACTCTGCGATTGCATCGGTTAACTGGATTTCATTGCCTCGCCCTGGCTTTGTTTCACGTAACACGTCAAAAATCTCTGGGGTGAGTAAGTATCTACCTAGTACGGCATAGTTGCTGGGAGCCTTATCTGGCGCTGGTTTTTCGACTAATCCAGTGATACGAACCACCTCTTCAAATCCCGCAGAAGGTGAAATCGCTGTTATTGCCGCCGCGCCATAGAGTGAAATCTGCTCGGGGGAAACTTCCATAAGTGCCAAAACGCTTCCACCAAATTTTTGGTGAACCTTAATCATTGTGGGCAAAATTGGATCGCGCTCGTCAATCAGGTCATCACCGAGTAAGACGGCGAAAGCTTCGTTGCCTACAAAAGAGGCGGCAGTTAGAACTGCATCGCCTAACCCCCGTGGATTGGCTTGGCGGACGTAGTGCATATGAGCCAACTCTGTAGATTTGCGAACCGACTCTAATAATTCAAAATTTCCCTTGCTTTCAAGTAGGGCTTCTAACTCATTTGCTCGATCAAAGTGATCCTCGAGTGCTCGTTTATTTCTTCCTGTAACCATAATTATTTGACTCAATCCCGCATCTACCGCCTCTTCAACAACATATTGAATCGCAGGCTTATCCACCAGTGGCAACATTTCTTTTGGCATCGCCTTAGTTGCGGGCAAAAAACGCGTACCCATGCCTGCAGCGGGGATCACTGCCTTTGTTATTACGCTGGATTCTTGGTGAGTTCTCATTTACGAACGATATCTCAGATAATGATTTTAAAATGAGATGTGCATCATTGAAGATACTTCACTACGCCCCCACAAGGGTATTAGAATGGCGTCAATTGAACATTAATGGATATCCAGAGTTAGAGGCGCTTCTTATGAGTACACCTGTCAACGATCCTGCCAAGCAAGCTGCTGTTGCAGCTGCAGACCACAAGTATGTTTTTCACTCATGGTCGGCTCAAGGCGCGATTTCGCCTATGCCAATTGCCAGTGGCTCCGGATCATATTTTTGGGATCATGAAGGAAAGCAATATTTAGATTTCTCATCACAGTTGGTCTTTACAAATATCGGCCACCAGCACCCAAAGGTTATTAAAGCTATTCAAGCTCAGGCCGAAGTTATAACAACTGTTGCGCCGCAGCATGCCAACGATGCGCGTAATGAAGCGGCTCAACGCATCGTTGAGCTCGCGGGCGACAGCTTTGCCAAAGTCTTCTTTACTAATGGTGGCGCCGATGCAATTGAAAACGCTATTCGTATGGCTCGCATGCACACTCACAAGCACAAAGTGCTTTCGACCTACCGTTCATATCACGGCAACACGGGTGCTGCGATTAATGCAACAGGAGATCCACGCAGATTCCCAAATGAGTTTGCCTTCGGTCACGTGCACTTTTGGGGACCATATTTGTATCGCACTTCATTTTGGGCACAGAGTGAAGAGGAAGAGTGCAAGCGCGCTTTGGAACATCTCGAGCAGACAATTATCTTCGAAGGTCCAAATACAATCGCCGCCGTTCTTATTGAAACAGTTCCGGGTACTGCAGGTGTGTTAGTGCCACCTAAGGGTTACTTAGAAGGTTTACGCGCACTCTGCGATAAGTACAAAATCCTTTGGATCGCCGACGAAGTCATGTCGGGCTTTGGTCGCACTGGAAAGTGGTTTGCATACCAGCATGGTGCAGCCGTTCCAGATCTGATTACTTTTGCTAAGGGAGTTACATCGGGATATATCCAACTCGGCGGAATTGTCATCAGCGAAAATGTTTCAAAGACATTTGATGAAAAGGTATTTGCTGGCGGCCTGACATATATGGGTCACCCAATGGCATGTGCAACTGCCGTTGCAACCATCGATGTAATGAAGGAAGAGAAGATGCTTGAGAACGCCACAATGATTGGTGAAACAATCTTGGGACCAGGGCTGATCGAGCTAGCTAAGAAGCACAAGGTCATTGGCGATATCCGTGGCGCAGGTGTGTTCTGGGGCGTGGACTTAGTCAGTGACCGTGCAACACACGAACCACTTGCACCGTATGGCGCATCGAGCCCAGCTATGAATGAATTAGTAGCGGCCTGTAAGAAGCTTGGCTTAATGCCATTTAATAACTTCAATCGCCTTCACCTATGCCCACCATGCAATATCTCAGTCGAAGATGCAAAGCTCGGTCTTGAGATTATTGATAAGGCTTTAGGTGAAATCGGAAAGTACTACACCGGCGCTTAAAGTTAAACGTTGAACCTAAATTCAACGACATCGCCATCATGCATGACGTAGTCCTTGCCTTCCATGCGAACTTTGCCCTTTGCTTTTGCCTCGGCCATTGAACCGGCGGCGATTAAATCATCGAAGGATACGATTTCGGCTTTGATAAAACCCTTTTGGAAATCGGTATGGATAACACCGGCGGCCATCGGTGCGGTGTCACCTTTGTGAATCGTCCACGCACGAACCTCTTTAGGTCCGGCCGTTAAATATGTTTGTAGGCCAAGAGTGCGGAAACCGACATGGGCTAGCGTTGCAAGACCTGGCTCTTCGAGTCCGATCGACTGCAAGAGTTCTAGTGCATCCTCATCGCTGAGTTCGGCAAGCTCGGCCTCAGTTTTTGCATCGAGGAAAATCGCCTCAGCTGGCGCGACAAGGGCAGCGAGCTTTGTGCGCAGCTCTTGATCGTTAAGTTCGGCGGCATC
>CAXNOC010000035.1:0-9454 GCA_964203745.1 Candidatus Planktophila sp. | reverse complement strand
CAAATTGAGCATCGACAGATACTGCCTCAGGCTGGTTGGGTCGAGCATGATGCCAATGAAATTTGGGAGCGAACTCAAGAAGTTATAACGGCCGCCCTCAAGCAGGCCGATATTTTGGGCTCGGATTTAGCAGCAGTTGGCATCACTAACCAGCGTGAAACAACTGTGGTGTGGGATGTTAAAACTGGCCAACCTTTATCTAACGCCATTGTCTGGCAAGACACACGAACAAGTGAGTTTCTAGACTCACTTTCTGCGAGCCAAAAGGAAGCCGTTAACTTTAAAACTGGTTTAACAATTGCGCCGTATTTTTCAGGTAGCAAGATGAACTGGCTACTTAAGAATGTAGCTGCCGCCAGTGGGGCTAATGCGCGCTTCGGAACTATAGATTCATGGCTTTTGTGGAACTTAACTGGCGGAGTCCGCGGCGGAATACATGCCACCGATGTAACTAATGCAAGCCGGACGTTGCTAATGAATCTTGAAACTTTAGATTGGGATGAGGAACTACTCTCAATATTTTCTATCTCGCGCGAGTCCCTACCCGCTATCAAGTCATCCTCTGAGCAATACGGAGTTACCGATCCACATGGCCCCTTCGGTAGCGCAATACCAATCGCGGGAATTCTTGGAGACCAGCAAGCTGCAATGGTTGGTCAAGTCTGTTTTAACCGTGGGGAATCTAAAGTTACATATGGAACCGGTAATTTTGCCCTCCTTAATACCGGCACAGATATTGTCAGATCGAAAAATGGATTACTCACAACTGTCTGTTTCAAGTTTGGCAGCGAACCTGCACGATATGCATTGGAAGGTTCAGTTGCCGTAACTGGATCGGCAATTCAGTGGCTTCGAGACCAACTTGGAATTATCACCTCTGCTGCAGAAGTTGAGAACTTAGCTTCATCTGTGAGCGATACGGCCGGTGTTTACTTTGTCCCTGCATTTTCCGGACTCTTCGCGCCATATTGGCGCAGTGATGCGCGCGGTGCCATTGTCGGCCTGACACGAGCGGCTACGAAGGCCCACCTCGCACGTGCAGCCCTTGAAGCGATTTGTTATCAAACGCGCGATGTTATGGATGCAATGGTCGCCGATAGTGCAGTGCCAATGAAAGAAATGCGCGTTGATGGAGGCATCACTGCGAACTCTCTCTGCATGCAGATGCAGGCCGACATCATGGGTATTGATATCTCAAAGCCTTTGATCGCAGAAACTACGGCGCTGGGTGCGGCTTACGCGGCGGGCTTGGCAGTTGGTTTTTGGTCATCACCAGAAGTACTTCGAGAGCAATGGTTGGAATCTCGTCGCTGGTCACCAACTAGCACTCATGATGGCCGCGAAAGAGGATATGCGCAGTGGAAAAAAGCAGTCGAGAGAACGCTTAACTGGCTCGACTAGATTTTTGTTATTTCTATAATAAATGCATTGGCTGGCGCAAGAATTGGTGCAGCGAGACCACTGTGAGCTAATGCAGATCCTGAGATTTTTACACCCTCCATCCATACTGGCGGTGAAATCAACATGAAGCGCGGTTTACCAGCTGGATAAACTGCTTTAACCAAATAAGTTGCCTGCGCGTCTAAGTCAGGAATTTTCAGTTCAGCTGGATGAATTGCAACTGTTGGAGTTAATTGAACGTAAGCAAAAATTGCTCGTGACTTATCATGGGCGGTAACTCCATGCAGATATCCATTCTCATCTGGATAATCAACGCGAACCATTCGACCGCTATGTAAGAGTGCGCGATTATTTTTATAATATGCAGCCCAAGTTTTTAAGTATGCGCGCTCTTCGAGAGTTGCCTCGGTTATATTCCATTCGATTCCAGCGTGACCAAAGAGCGCGGTAACTGCACGCATGGAAAGCTCTAGAGTGCGGCCAGTCTGGTGACCATGCGTTGGTCCAATATGTGTGCCTAACATTTCGGGTGGTATAACTTGCGCAGTCCAGCGTTGAATGCTTTGGCGCTCGAGTGCATCATTGTTATCACTTGTCCAAAAACGATCAACGAAATCAATTACACCTAAATCAATTCGTGCGCCTCCCGATGCACATGATTCAATTTCAAGGCCTGGATGTCGCTTCTTAAGCTCGGCAAATAAACGATAAATCGCCTCTGTTTGCGTGCGCACACCGGCGCGACCCAAGTGGCCAGCATCTACTAAAACTCGATTGTGATCCCACTTGATGTATGAGATTTCATGATCAGCTAAAATCGCTGAGGTCTGTTCGAGTACGTGGCTATATGCACCATCATGCCCAAGATCTAAAACTAATTGATGGCGCCACAGTGGTGGAGTTCGATCTCCCTCATGCAAAATCCATTCAGGGTGCGCACGGTAAAGATCAGAGTCTGGATTTACCATTTCGCCTTCAAACCATAAGCCAAACTCAATACCCTTTGATTTAACGTAATCAATAACCGGTTTAAGTCCCTGAGGCCAGACCGCTGGATCGATAACCCAATCACCTAAGCCAGCGCGGTCATTGCGCCGAGAATGAAACCATCCATCATCTAAAACAACACGCTCGATGCCAATGTCGGAGGCAACATCCACGAGCTCTCGTATCGCCACTTCATCGTGGTTGAAGTAGAGCGCCTCCCACATATTGAGCGTGAGTGGCCGTGGACGCTGCGGATGCATAGTGCGCGCTCGAATGTGTGAATGATATGCCGCGCTCACTCCATCTAAGCCTTCGGAGGAGTAGACCGAAACCATCGCGTGTGAAATGTATGTATCCCCCGGGCCAAGCACGACTTCACCTGGCAATAAAAGCTCTCCGGCCCCGATTGATTGCGCGCCATCAAAGCCGCGTTCGAGCAAGTAATGCGAGTTTCCGCTCCACGCGACGCTAGTTGCCCACGCAGATCCGCTATTAAATGTTGTTCTACTCTCTAGTGCGATATCTGCAATCGAAAAATTGTGTCCGCTACGACCTTCGCGAGATTCGCGAACCCATGTGCCGATTGCAATATTGCGGCGCTGAGGTTGACGCTCATTGGACCACCGGCCCGCAAAATCTAAACTCTGTGTCGCCTCTTGCGGAAGTGGTAGCCAGTGAATGTATTCATTAAGAAAATAATCGCTATCACCGATATTTTTTACACTTGCACCCTGGGTAATAACACCGAATGAATCCATAGTGAAGGTAGCAACAATTTCAAGCTCGGCATGAAAATCTCTTAGAGTTACGATGCAGCGATTATCGACGTGATGAAAATCAGTGACCTCAAATTTTGTCGACCAAGCGCGTCCTGATCTGTGGCCGCTCAGAGCTGGACGGCCTAAGAAACCACGAGCGCTTTCTCGCATGATTCCTGGGCTTTGTGGGTAATCCCACGAACTGTTAGCGATAGATACTCGACGAGCTAGCGCAGCATCCGTGATATCTCCCGAAAGAGGCGCACCCCAGTGGCCAATAACGAGTGCTCCATCAATAACCTCGAGCAGCAACGAACTGCTTTCCGTGCGAAGGAGTGCGGATTGCTTAGTCACAGATGTAGAGTATCGACACTATGGCAGAGAGCAAAAGATTGTCGGCGGGAATCACTCGCAATAATCGTGAGATGGCCGATGGTCGCACGATCAGGTATTACGACAGTGCTAACCAATCGCGCACCGCCCCGGATCAACGCCCCGCAGAAGAACAGCCTGCCATCGGTGAACTTCGACTCGATGCACTTGTTAATGAGTGGGTTGCCATGGCCGCTCACCGCCAAGGTCGCATCTTTTTGCCGCCTAAAGAGCTCTGTCCTCTCTGTCCAACCACCGGCGAACTACTCACCGAAGTTCCTGAATCTGATTTTGAAGTCGTTGTATTTGATAATCGTTCGCCTTCACTGCGTCCTCCCGTCGGTGACTGGGCTCTGCCCGATCGCGTGGGACCTGATACGGATTTAGGAACAGCGGCAGGAAAGTGTGAAGTAATTTGTTTTACTGCAGATCACGGAAAATCTTTTAAAGATCTAACTCCTGCCCGTGTGCGTGTACTGCTAGAAGCTTGGGTTGATCGTACCGAGGAGCTCTCGCTCGAGCCATTCATCGAGCACATCGCACCTTTTGAAAATCGCGGTGAAGAAATTGGCGTGACTCTCTCGCACCCACACGGTCAGATTTATGCTTATTCCTATCTCCCTCCACGTGTTGAAAAGATGTTAGAAGCCGCACGTGTATACAAAGAGTCGACAGGTAAGGTTTTATTCGATGAAGTTCTTGCCCGTGAAATTCGTGATAACGAGCGCGTGATCACCCGCAATGAACACTGGATCGCCTTTGTTCCCTATGCATCACGATATCCCTTTGAAATTCACGTCGCCCCTCTCGCGCCGGTTGCCGATTTAACCGGCCTGTCTGAAGCTGCACGAGATGCCTTCCCTGCGATCGCGCTGGAAGTTATGAATCGATTAGATGGCGTCTTTGGAATCGAGATGGCCTACATCGCAGCATGGCATCAAGCTCCAGTTCGCGTTGGTCGCGATCTACTACGTCTTCACTGGCAGATTACAAGTGTCCGTCGAGCACCTGGAAAGCTGAAGTACCTAGCTGGCTCAGAGTCTGCGATGGGTGCATTTATTATGGATATGCGACCAGAGCAATCTGCGGCTCAACTTCGGGAAGTACAGTTATAACAATGAAGGTTTTAATAACAGGTGGCGCCGGCTATATCGGTGCAACGGCCGTTGAAATAATGCGCACGTTGGGTTATGAGATCACGGTTCTTGATGATTGCAGTACAGGTCACTCCGATACGGTTCCTGCGGGCGTAAGTTTTATTCAGGGCTCACTGCTAAACCCATCTGATGCTGCCCAAGCCCTTAGCGGCATCGAAGCGGTAGTGCATTTTGCTGGAAAATCACTTGTTGGTGAGTCAGTTGAAAAACCCGATTTGTACCAGCATGTCAATGTCGATGGCACTCGGATCCTGCTCGATCAGATGCACCAAGCGGGCGTAAAGAAGATTGTATTTTCATCCTCTGCTGCAACCTATGGTGAGCCAACACAGATTCCTATCAAAGAGAGCGCAGCAACTGCGCCCACTAATCCATACGGTGCAACAAAACTGGCAATTGATCACATGTTGAGCGCCGAGTCGGCAGTGCGAGGCTTGGCAGCGGTTTCGCTTCGATATTTTAATGTCGCAGGAGCACTTGCTTGCGACCGTGGATGGCTTGCCGAGCGCCACAATCCCGAAACGCATTTGATTCCAAATGTTTTACGAAGTACATCTGAAAACCCACTCAAAATATTTGGTAACGATTGGCCGACTCCAGATGGCACGTGCATCCGGGACTATGTCCACGTAGTAGATCTCATTGATGCACATGTGAAAGCTTTAGAATCACTTGCTGCTCCAAAGCATGAGATTTACAACTTAGGCAGTGGAGATGGTTACTCAGTTCGCCAAGTTGTAGCCGCGGCATCCAGTGCCCTTGGATATGCAGTTCCAACTCTTGACTCTCCCCGTCGCGCCGGCGATCCGGCCGTTCTCATCGCAGATATTAGTAAAGCCAGAGATGGCCTTAAGTGGAAACCAACACGAGGAATCGAAGCGATGGTCGCCGATACCGTGGCCTCATTTAAATAACTATGTCAATCTCCAAAGTCGATAAGGAATTCGTAAAAGTATTCGCCCAAACTCCAGATGTTATAGCCGCGGCCCCTGGTCGAGTTAATCTAATCGGTGAACATATTGATTACAGTGATGGATATGTTTTGCCATTTGCAATCGCCGATCGGACATACGCGGCCCTTCGAAAGCGCCCCGACCGTGTGGTTCGTATTGCATCAACTCAACGAAGAAAAACGATTGTCACGGTCAATCTAGATGACATTAATCCAAGCCTTAAAGGACAGTGGGAGCGCTATGTTCTCAGTGTCATTTGGGCCATGGGCATTGATCAAGGTGTCGATGTAATGATCGATGGACATGTCCCGCTGGGGGCAGGGCTTTCTTCATCTGCTGCGCTCGAATGCAGCGTCGCAACAGCGCTCAATGATCTTTTCTCTCTCGGCTTTGATTTAGAGACATTGGCACGACTTACTCAAAAAGGTGAAAATCAGTACGTAGGAGTTCCTTGCGGAATAATGGATCAATCGGTTTCATTGATGGCAAAGAGCGGCTCTGCTCTTTTATTGGATTGCCGAGATCTGACATCTAGACATGTGGTCTTCGATGTAGCCTCAAGCGGTTTAGAGCTCTTGATAATAGATACTCAAGTTCATCACTCCTTGACTGACGGCGGCTATGCCGAGCGCCGCGCTTCTTGTGATTCAGTAGTGTCTAAACTTGGCATTAGGTCGATGCGCGAATTAACTCTTGAAAAATTAGAAAACTCTAAAGATGTAATCACTCCAACAGAATTCATTCGGGCAAGTCATGCCGTCAGTGAAATTGCCAGAGTAATCAAGGCGGTGACCGCACTTGAAACAAAAAACTTCCAAGAGCTAGGACTACTTCTAAATGCCTCCCACGCTTCACTTCGTGATGATTATGATGTTTCCTGCCCAGAACTAAATGCCGCAGTGAACGCATCGCGTTCGGCGGGTGCACTCGGTGCACGAATGGTTGGCGGTGGTTTTGGAGGCAGCGCGATTGCACTCATTAAAGCTAGTCATACACAAGAGGTTATAAAAGCTATTGAAATAGAGTTTAAGAAAAACTCATTTAAAGCACCGCGCTTCTTTACTTCACTACCCAGCCAAGGCGCCGAAATTATCCAACGGGGTTTATCGAAATAACCTCTACTCCACCAATTGAATTAAGCAGGTCCATGAGATCACCCGGGTCACTACCTGGGATAGCAACGGTAATGTCATCAAAGCCACGACCGCCCTCTGATTTCAATACAACGAGCTCCCGAATATCACCACCTGCGGCTCCAATGGCCGATGCGAGTAGACCTAATGAGCCAGGACGATCTGGGATTGCGACGTGAAGACGAAATAGGGCCATGGATAGATTCTACCCTGACCCTATTTCGCGCGCGTTACAGACTCCTTACAAACGTTGCATCTGTCTAATTAGATGCTGCCGATCCCAGAACAACTTTAAAGCTCTTGGAACCCCCGGCAGGCAGATCGACGACAACCGTGACGGTAGAACCTGGTGCATATGAGCGGATGCGTACGATTGCACCCACTTGATCGGCAATCTTGACCCCGTCAATAGATCTAATAACTGAACCAGCTGGAATTCCAGCTTTCTCTGCACCATCACCTGGGCTGAGCTTAAGAATTTTGGCCCCAACACCTGTAAATGATGCGTCAAAGAAGATTCCTAAGACCGGACGAGTTGATTTGCCTGTGGCGATTAACTCATCGACGACGCGTTTTGCTTCATTGATGGGTATTGAGAAGCCAAGCCCAATATTTCCGGATGAGCCATCACTTGAAAGAGAGGCGATTGCTGAATTAACACCAATAATCCTGCCTGAAGAATCAAGAAGTGCGCCACCGGAGTTTCCTGGATTAATTGCAGCATCTGTCTGAATTGCATTTACGAATGATTCAGCGCCCACAGTTCCAGTTGTAACCGGGCGATTTAATGCAGAAACGATTCCACTTGTAACTGTGCTCGCAAGACCAAGTGGAGAACCAATTGCAACGACGGCATCACCAACACTAATCTTGGAAGAATCACCAACGCTAATTACTGGAAGATTTCCTTGATTGACTTTGATAACGGCTATGTCATACGTTGCATCGCGTCCAACGATTGTTGCTGGAATCGTCTCTCCATTGGCTAACTCAACAAGAATTGTTCCGCTAGTCGCTGCGCTTTCCACTACGTGGTTATTAGTAATAATGTAAGAAGTGGTTCCATTGCTCTTGTAGATAGATCCAGAACCGGTACCCGAGCCAGCAGTGGATGTAACTTTAATCGACACCACAGATGGAGTGACGAGAGCGGCAATTGATTTAACATCGATTGAGGAGCCACCCAAGGTGACTAGCGTGCGAGATGCTGTACAAGTACCACTGGTGGACAGGTACATCACCTGCGTCCTTTTATCAACGCAGGCTTTAACCCCAAGTGGCTCAGTTGTTGCCGCGGTTGCGACTCCACCAACCACAGTGGCACCTAGTAAAAAACCAACACCTAACTTCGCAATGCTTGATCTCATGAATCTGCCTCATTTCATTTATTATCTAATGTGTATTTTTTATATTAAAGGCCATTACTTAGAGTTTTCTGAACCTGACCTGAAGAAGTTAAACGAGTATGACCCAATCGCCATCGATGACTACCTCTATAGATGACAACGGGTTTATGGCAGGGCCTGCGATTACTTTGGCCGCTGCAAATGGGTCGTACTTCGCGCCATGACATGGACATGCGAGAGTTTTACTATCAGCAAAGTAAGAAACGGTGCAGCCTTGATGCGTACAGATTGCCGAGTAGGCAAAGACACCGGTTTTAGTTCGAAAGAGAATGGCAGGCTCCCCCGTTGTCAATGCAAAGTTGGAGACCGAGCCAACGGGAAAATCTGATAATTTTGTGAGCTTCGTTTTCGTTGATGAACCTGAAGCAGAGCTAGCTTTAGTTGAGTGAGCAAATACTCTTCCAAGGGCCGCTGCGCCAACTGCCATCACGCCTACAATCGCAACGCGCAAAGCACCGCGACGATTCACTGAGAGATCACTGCTGCGACGCTTTCCAAGAATAAGTAAGAAGTAGGAAAGCCATAAGACTGCGTAGGCAGTATCACTTGCTAGAAAATATGGATTAACATGAAAGCTGCTTGCCAGCCACAATCCAAGTGACATAGAAAAACCACCAAATGCGGCCAAGGTAGGTGCAACCCATAAGAGAGTTGCAAGACCTATTGCGAACTCACTGACCATGACAAAAACGCCAACTTGAATTGGATGCTCAATCAACTTGTTAAAAGCAAAGTCCGGTAATGGTGATTGTGTTGAATAACCGCTCAGTTGCGTGCCGATGAAAGTCGCTGAGCCTCTAGTTAGAAAGCCGGCATCGCTGGCCTTGGTCCAGCCTGCATAGATCCAGGTGATGCCAAGCCAAAGGCGCATGATGCGAAGGGGCCAGATCTGGTTGCGCCAGGAGTTAGTGGTCGTACGCAGAAAGCGCTGAATAAATGACATAGTGCAGATAATAAAGCTTAATCATACGTTTTTGAAGAATAGAAGCTCCCTTGTAGGGCTTCGGCTGATGCTTGACGAAAGAGTTTCGGCTGATGCTTGACACTCTTTTGGTTAATTGTGAAGGGTCAAGAGAGTTTTCTCAAGACTGAGGCTCGTTTCTTTCTCACCTCCTTGCTATTTGAGCGCAATGCCGTTTTGAGCAACTCATCTTTGTAGTAAACATGAACCATTGACTCGGTGATCAAAACATCGACATCTTGGCCTGCTCGGTGTTTTCCGATGCTTATTTGCTGCCAGGCGATACTGATGACGCCGTTGCCACCGATTCGACGAGCAGCCCAGGT
>CAXNOC010000034.1:0-9455 GCA_964203745.1 Candidatus Planktophila sp. | reverse complement strand
TTATGGATGTTGTTAGGGGATAGAGGGCCCCTTCAACAGGTTGCTTATTCTGCCACCATCAGGCTGGATACGCGAAATCGCCTACTGGGACTCCTCTAGCGCCCGCTTGGCGGGATTGCCTGATTTGGACTTCTTCTTAGGCGCTATCGCAGGCTTGGATGGGGCCATCGCAGGCATTCCCATTCCAGCCATCCCTGCAGGCATGCCACCATTTCGAACCTGCTTCATCATCTTTTGGGCCGCCGAAAAGCGATCAACGAGGTTATTTACATCAGATACTTTTCGCCCAGATCCAGTGGCTATTCGAGCCCGGCGCGAGCCATTTAAAACTTTCGGATCACGGCGCTCAATTGGCGTCATCGATTGCACAATGGCCTTAGTCCGAACGATCTCGCCCTCATCAAAATTATCGATCTGTTTTTTCATCGCACCCGAACCAGGCAACATCCCAAGGAGCTTAGACATCGAACCCATCTTCGACATTGCAGTGAGCTGCTCGAGAAAATCCTCTAACGTGAAATCTTCACCGCTTGCAAACTTCGCCTCAAGCTTTGCCGATGTATCGCCATCAAAGGCCTTCTTGGCCGCTTCCGCCAAGGTTGCGACATCGCCCATTCCAAGAATTCGAGATGCCATGCGATCTGGATAGAAAATATCAAACTCGGAGGTTTTTTCACCCGTTGATACGAACATAATAGGACGTTGAGTCATCGAGGTGATTGAAAGAGCGGCTCCACCACGTGCATCACCATCGAGCTTCGTTAAGACGACTCCATCAAAGCCCACGCCATCTAGAAATGCCTGCGATGTGCGCACAGCATCTTGGCCGATCATCGCATCGACAACAAACAAAATCTCATCAGGCTTGACTGCATCGCGAATATCACTTGCCTGTTTCATTAAATCTGCATCAACACCCAAGCGCCCGGCAGTATCAACAATTACCATGTTGTACTGCTTAGCCTTTGCGAACTCGACTCCGGCCTTAGCAACTTTTACAGGATCACCGACACCGTTGCCAGGCTCTGGGGCAAAGACTGGAACTCCAATGCTCTCGCCAACAACTTGAAGTTGGGTTACCGCATTTGGACGTTGCAAATCTGAGGCAACCAAGAGTGGAGTGTTACCTTGATCGGAATAAAACTTTGCGAGTTTTCCAGCAAGTGTTGTCTTACCCGCGCCTTGAAGACCTGCCAACATAATTACTGTTGGTGGGTTCTTTGAAAAACGAATTCTGCGTGCCTGGCCACCGAGGATCTCCACCAATGAGGTGTTAACGATCTCAAAGATGGCATTGGCTTGATTTGTACCCGACTGCATCGTGGCAAGGGCGGCCGTCGATTTTTCTGCTATTTGCGCAACAAAGGACTCGACAACTTCTAGTGCAACATCGGACTCAAGGAGCGCCTGTCGTATCTCAGCGCACGTGGCATCGATGTCACCCTTGGAAATCTTTCCGCGAGAGCGAAGTGACGAGAAGACAGTGCTAAATCGCGAAGTTAATGAATCAAACATGATGGGCTAAGACTACTTCAGGGCAAGGCGAAGTTGCGACGTCACCTCTTGAGACCGCTCATCACTTAATGGTCCACCATTTAATTCCGTGACATACAAAGTGTCGATAGCTTCAGCCCCCAAGGTCGTAACAATCGCTGAGCGAATATCGACCTTGGCATGCGTAATGGCCGAGCCAATTCGAAAAAGCAGTCCAGGGCGGTCATGGCTGCGCACTTCAATCACGGTGGCATCGGTAGCGGCATCGTTAAAGAAAACGACCTCTGGTGCGGGCACAGGAATACTCGGGATGGATGCATAAGCCTTAGCTCTTGCCAGTAGTTTTTCTTCGATGAGTGTTGAATCCTCGAAGACCTTGACGATCTCATTTCGAAGCCCGATTTGAGTTATCTCAGGTGCATGTGGCTCTGGGGAAACGATCCAGTACATAACTGCAGATGGTCCGTGGCTTTTAGTGCGCGCCGATTTAACATCCAATCGAGATGTATTTAAGACGCCTGCAACTAATGAAAGCAGACCGGGTTTATCGGGAGAGACTATTTCAATCGAATATCCACTAGCGTGTTTTTCAAGAACTACGGTGAGAATGCCACTTTGCGCTTGAACCAGTTGCTGATCTGTTAGCGCTGGCTGCTCGGCGATCATGGATCCCGACATTGTGCGGCGAACGCGTTGGACTAAATCATTGACGAGCGATGCTTTCCAATCACTCCATCCAGCACTGCCCGTAGCCTCTCCATCTGCGACGCTGAGGGCGTGCAAAAGTTCGAGAGTATTGAGATCAGGAATAACTTCGATAATCGATGCAATCGTTGCCGGATCATCTAACTCCCGCCGCGTAGCTGTTGCAGATAGTAAGAGATGATGTTTGACGAGAATCTGCAACGTAATGACATCGGCCGCTGAAAAGCCAATACGCACAGCAAGCGGTGCAATTAATCGCTCTCCACGATCTGAATGGTCCTCATCGCTCCCCTTCCCGATGTCATGAAAGAGCGCTGCAAAGAGAAGCAAGTCTGGCCGGTGCACTTTACGTGTCAACTTTGCCGCATAGACAGCTGTTTCAACCATGTGTCGATCAACGGTATGGCGGTGCAGGGCGTTGCGTTGGGCAAGTGAGCGAAGCGGACGCCACTCAGGAATCCACGAAAAGATAATCTCCTCTTGATCTAGAGTTTCAAAGATTCGAACCATCGACTCTCCGGCACCAATGAGGGAAATTAGATTTTCGCGTGCCTCACGTGGCCAAGGCGTAGGTAGTGATCCCGTGCCGGTAATGAGTGACTCTGTAATCAACGCGCAGCTTTCAAGGGATATTGGCAACCCTAACTGCGCCGCGGTTGCTGCAGCTCGTAAACCAATAAGTGGATCTTCGGTGAAAGAGACAAGTGGATCGATGGATATTTCATTGCTGGTGACACTAATGCCTTGTGCAACAGAAACCCTTCGCGCTTTGCGCAAGAAACGCGCCAGACCATCCCTACCTTTGTGATCGAGCAGATGCCATGTGTACTCAAGAAGATAATCAACTAAGCGTGCTGCTTGTGCGACCTCACTCATCATCGCATCGGCATCTGCATAGCCGAGCACTTGTGCGACCTTATCCTGCTCTTGAAAGAGCAAGCGATCTTTGTTTCTTCCAGTTGTAGAGTGCAAAGTTTCGCGCAGGTTGTTAAGCATTGCTTCGGCCCAACTGATGCGCTCAAGTGGAACGGGTACTGCGCCAGATAACGCGATCGCTCGGAGTGCGGTGATATCGCGTAGACCTCCACGTGCCTCTTTAATATCTGGCTCGAGCAAGTAAGCCAACTCCCCCGCGCGCTCATAGCGTGCCGCCATCGATGCCCGGAGCTCAGGCAATCGTGCTCTTGAATTCTTGTGCCAGCTATTTTGGCTATCTCGCGCGACGCTTGCAACTAAGTCTGCATCTCCGGCTACACAACGAATGTCTAATAATCCTAATGCGACCTTTAAATCACTGGCTGAAACCTTAGCCGTTTCACTTCGCGTGCGTACAGAGTGGTCCACGGTGTTTGTATCCCATAGTGGATATAAAACTGCGTTGACAAAGGCTCCAAGTTTTTCTGAATCAAACTGTCCTTGATGAAGAATCAAAATATCTAAATCTGAGCCGGGTGATAATTCACCACGGCCATATCCCCCTACTGCTGCAAGTGCTACGCCTTTGTCACCTTTTGCGCCAAGAAACTCAGATGCGGCGCTATAAAAAAGTGAGAGAAGAGAGCGATCGCTCTCGTTCGATCGCTCTCTTCTCTCACGTGTTCCCATATGAATACCTTAGATTGCGTCGGATCCGCGCTCTCCTGTGCGTACGCGAACTACTTGATCCACTGGTGTTGTCCAAACCTTTCCATCACCAATAGATCCAGTTGATGCAGCCTTTACGATTACATCAACAACTGAATCGGCATCGGCATCATCGGCGAGCACTTCAAGGCGAACCTTTGGTACTAAATCAACTGTGTATTCGGCGCCACGATAAACCTCGGTATGCCCCTTTTGTCGCCCGAAGCCGCTTGCCTCGGAAACGGTCATGCCCGTTACGCCATGAGCCTGCAAAGCATTCTTGACATCTTCTAACTTAAATGGCTTTAAGATCGCAGTTATAAGTTTCATTAGAACGAACCTCCTCGTGAAGAGCTAGACATTTCATATGCACTTTCAGCGTGCTCATTCAGATCGATACCTTCTATTTCCTTATCCAAATCGACACGGAAGCCAATGGTTTTTTCGATAGCAAATCCCAATATTAATGTAACAACAAAGGAGTAGAGCGCAACCATTCCAACGCCTAGAGCCTGCTTGCCAAGTAGCGCAGCTCCTCCTCCATAGAAGAGACCATCTAGGCCAAGGCTATTAACAACGCTCGTGCCAAAGAGGCCGATAGTGAGTGAGCCCCAGATTCCACCGACTAGGTGTACTCCAACGACATCGAGTGAGTCATCAAAACCGAATTTGTATTTGAGTCCCACAGCAAGTGCGCAGAAAATTCCGGCAAATAAACCGATGACGACTGCCGCCCATGGAGCTACAAATGCACACGCTGGAGTAATTGCAACTAACCCCGACACCGCACCAGATGCTGCGCCGAGTGAGGTCGCATGGCCATTACGGAGCTTTTCAACAAGTAACCAGCCAATAAGTGCACCGGCAGTGGCAACTTGAGTATTCATAAATGCCAAACCTGCTATTCCATTTGCAGCTAGTGCCGATCCGGCATTAAAGCCAAACCAACCAAACCACAAGAGACCTGATCCAAGAAGAACTAACGGCAAAGAGTGTGGTCGCATCGACTCTTTGCGCCAACCAATGCGCTTGCCTAAGACTATGGCAAGGGCAAGACCTGCAGCTCCTGCATTTATGTGAACTGCAGTTCCGCCAGCGAAATCTTCAAGACCCTTTCCTGCAAGGAAACCTGTTCCGGTTACCGTGTCGCCCACTTTATTTCCAAAGGCAAAAACCCAGTGCGCGACTGGGAAGTAAACAATCGTTGTCCAGATGGCGACAAAGACTGCCCACGAGACAAACTTAGTTCGATCGGCAACTGCTCCGGAAATTAGTGCCGGAGTAATAATTGCAAACATTAATTGGAAGGCCGCGAAAACCAAGACTGGAATTGGGTAAATGCCACCATTATTTGTGAACTCATTGACCATCCCGCCAAGACCAGAGAATGAAATATTTCCATACCAAGGCGAATCGGCTTTATAGCCAAATGCCAATTCGAAGCCATAGATAACCCACAAGATACTTACGATGCCAATAGTAATAAATGACATCATCATCATATTAAGGACGCTCTTGGTACGAACCATTCCACCGTAGAAAAACGCTAGTCCAGGTGTCATAAGTAAAACCAGAGCCGTGCTTGCTAACATCCAGGCTGTATCGCCAGAGTTCAAAACCGTTTCGGTCATAGGAGCCATCTTTCAAGTAATAACTACAAGAGTTCTCGCCTTTGAGGTGGGATAAAGATGGCCGTAATGAGTTACAGGTGCTGCTCGATAGCGTTTCAGACGCGTTGCAAAACCGCTCTTTTTGTTAAATCTACGTTACGAAAGTATCCCAAGAATGTAGGCATTGGGGTCGAAGGGAGTGAAATCCTTCTCGCTCTCCCCCGTACCGATCCATTTGATTGGTATGTGAAGCTCGCTTTCAATGGCTAGGGCGATCCCCCCTCGCGCGCTTCCATCAAGTTTGGTGAGAATTATTCCGGTGACGTTGACCGCGTTCAAAAAAATCTTCGCCTGCTCCAAACCATTTTGGCCGGTGGTCGCATCGATGGTCAATAGAACTTCATTTACCGGCGAGAGTTTCTCAACGACACGCTTTACCTTTTCTAACTCATCCATGAGATCGCTCTTGTTATGCAAACGCCCTGCGGTATCTATCACTAGATAATCTGCATTCATTTGCCGTGCTTGTTTAATGCCATCAAAAGCTACCGATGCTGGATCGCCTTGCGCCTTACCCGAGATTACTTCGACGCCGATACGCGATCCCCACGTCTGTAACTGCTCAACTGCTGCTGCTCGGAAAGTATCACCAGCGGCCACAATCACGGATGCCCCCGATTTTTTAATCCGCCCTGCCAGTTTTGCGACAGATGTCGTCTTACCTGTGCCGTTTACACCCACCACCATAATCACAGTAGTGCCATCTGGATTTGTGATTGGAAGCCGTGATTTTGTCGATAGATGAGAGGTGAGAGATTGAATTAAAGCCTCTTCAGCATTCTCACTCTTTACTTTTCGCGCACTCTCTAGGAGTTCTCTCGTAAGAGTTGGGCCAATATCTGATGCTAAAAGTTCGCTCTCTAGCTCCTGCCAATCAGCTGGCGCAAAGGAGTTCTCTCCCTTAATTTTTGCGATGAACTTACTGAAGAGACCCATGCCTAAATCGCTTAACTTACGTCGGATTCACGCAACCGCTGTGAAATAACCTCAGTCACACCATCTCCACGCATCGTCACACCGTAAAGTGCATCGGCAATCTCCATCGTGCGCTTTTGGTGAGTAATAATAATTAATTGCGAACTTTCACGAAGCTCTTCAAGGACGCCAAGTAATCGCCCAAGGTTGACATCATCCAAGGCCGCTTCAACTTCATCGAGAACATAGAAAGGACTTGGGCGGGCTTTAAAAATAGCTACCAACATAGCGACGGCAGTTAAAGACTTCTCGCCACCAGATAGAAGTGAAAGGCGCTTGATGCGCTTACCTGGTGGACGGGCCTCGACATCGACACCACTAGTCAAAGGATTATCTGGGTCGACCAAAATTAGGCGTCCATCTCCCCCAGGGAATAAACGTGCAAAAATCTCTTCAAAGTGACGGGCCGTGTCCTCAAAGGCCTCCATAAATATTGTCTGAACCCGATCATCTACCTCTTTAATAATATCGAGCAGATCTTTTTTCGTGTTCTTTAAATCTTCCAACTGATCAGCTAAGAACTTGAGGCGCTCTTCAAGTGATGAGAACTCTTCAAGGGCTAGCGGGTTGATCTTGCCGAGTAAGTTAAGTGATCGCTCAGCAGAGGCTAAACGCTTTTCCTGTTGATCGCGGCGATATGGAATCAATTCGGTTGTGACAATCTCGCCATCCTCGTTTTCAAAGAATGTCGGTACATCATTGTCGGGTCCATACTCTGCTACAAGAGTCTGCGTATCGATAGCGAACTCTTCAGCTGTTTTGTTTTCTAGAGACTCAATACGCATACGTTGTTCGGCGCGAGCAATCTCATCGCGGTGCACACTCGAAGTCAGAGCTTCAAGCTCACCTGCTAACTCTCGTCCGCGTGTTCGAACAGTTAGCGTCTCGCCCTCTCGAAGCACTCGGGATTCTTCTAAGCGGGCACGTTCGATTGCCGCCTTTGAAATTGAGCGTTCAATGTGAATGAGCGCCTCGTAGGCCGCTTCGGCAATTGCCTGTGAAATCACCGCTGCACGGGCTCGGGCGCTGCGGCGGATGAGCGCACGTTGGGAGGCCTCTCGCTCATTACGTGCCGACTCTTCAAGTGCTAAGGCACGGGCGGCAACTGATGTAACACGCTCTTCAATTGTTCGAACAGCTAGACGCGCCTCAACTTCGGCGGTGCGGGCTATTGAAACCGAGTTGCGTAGATCTTCAGTGAAACTGTGATCGGGCTCGGCAATAGTGCCTTGCTGGTGAAGTTGGTTTTGGGCAATTACTAATTCGCCTTCATCGCGAGATTTAGCATTACCTGCCTCGTTAATGTTGGCATTTAATCGCTCGACCTCGGCCATTGCAGATTTCATGTTCTGCCCAGAGAC
Source organism: Candidatus Planktophila sp. (assembly GCA_964203745.1). Taxonomy (GTDB): domain Bacteria; phylum Actinomycetota; class Actinomycetes; order Nanopelagicales; family Nanopelagicaceae; genus Planktophila. The sequence goes on along the minus strand of CAXNOC010000034.1, from coordinate 1,627 downwards.
AGCCAACTGCTCAGTTAGAGCACCGATACGCGCATCAGATTCATTGAGCTTTGATAAAGCCAGGTCGTACTCACTTTGCTTACCCTCAACTTCGGTACTCTGTGTTGAAATATCAAACTTTAAACGATCGCATGTATGGGTAATCTCAGAGAGCTTAGTTTCCAGGCCGGCTATAAGGGCGGTTATTTCAATAAGTGAAGAAGAGGATTTAGAGCCTCCGCGAGCACGAAGCCGTGTAACCACATCGCCATCGCGCGTGACAACAGTGACCGATGGATTCGAGCGAAGAATCGCTTCGGCATCGCGTGCTGAGTCGGCAACAACGATATTGGCAAGTAGTGATGAGACAAGAGCGCTGATTGAATTAGAGCGAACATGCGATGCAAGAGAGGTTAAGCCAGCTGGAATCATCGAGCTAGAGGTCGCGCCTTCTTCGTAGACCAAAACATCGGCCTGCCCTAGATTTTCACTTCTTAAAGTTGTGAGGGCTGTGACTGCCGATGCTATGTCTTTTACAACTACGGCTTCTGCGAGAGCACCAAGGGCGGCAGCGGTCGCAGTTTCCCAACCAGAGTCGATTTCAATAAGGCTTGAAATCGATCCGAGAATATGAACACCTCGTGAGTCATGAAGCAAAGCTGATGCGCCATCACGGTTTTGTGAAGTCAGCTTCATCGCTTCGATTTTAGATTCAATTACATTACGTTCGCGATCGGCTAGTCGTTCGGCCTCAACAAGTGCAATTAACTTATTCTTGGCTGCCTCTAGGGCTGACTTAGTATTTTCAAACTGCGAGTCAAGGCCCTTTTCGCCAGTATCTGCACTTGCAATCTCTAGTTCATATGTTGAGTACTCGCGTTGGGCAGTATCTACACGGTTTTGCGCCTCATCGCGCGAACGCGTTAATCGCTCAATCTCTTCAGAGATCGCCTCAAGACGGGCTTGGAGGGATTTAATATGGCCCTCTTGACGCGCAGTGCCTTCGCGAGCATCTGCAATGGCACGCATGGCTGCAGCAATCTTATCTTCATCGATTTTTAATGCGTGTTCACTTTGAACAAGACTTGATGTTGCGGCAACAAGTGCCTGCTTTGATGTTAAAACGCCTGCACGCAATTCGCTCTCTTCTTTTCGCAAGAGCTCTGCATCTCTATCAATTGCATCGGGGTCACGCCCTGATGTGCGCGCCTCTTCCGCCTCTTCATTGAGAAAACGTGATCGCTCTTGAGCAAGAGATTGAGTTCCTCTAAATTTTTCGCGAAGAGAGTTCAATTGATAGTACGTCTCTTGTGCTTTAACTAATTGTGGGCCCTCAACAGAGGCTTGATAATCCAAAGCCTCTTCGCGCTTACGGATTGAGTCAACTTCTGCCTCAACAATGCCACGTCGCTCGCGCAACGCTGTCTCGTCTGCAACTTCTGCATCGAGAGTTTTTGAAAGAGAAATGAAATCATCGGCAAGCAATCGAAGCTTGGCATCTCTGAGATCGGCCTGAATAGTTGCCGCTTTCTTTGCAACCTCTGCCTGTTTACCTAGAGGTCGAAGTTGACGACGCAGCTCTACAGTTAAGTCTTGAACGCGCGCTAGGTTTGTCTGCATTGAATCTAATTTGCGAAGCGCTTTTTCT
>CAXNOC010000033.1:0-9530 GCA_964203745.1 Candidatus Planktophila sp. | reverse complement strand
TTGGCTAAAAAACCAAAAGTTCTTTTGTTAGACGAACCCCTTGCTGCATTGGATTTAAAACTGCGTAAAAGTATGCAGATTGAACTTAAGCGAATTCACCGAGCCACTGGTACAACTTTTCTCTTTGTCACTCACGATCAAAATGAGGCGATGGCTTTAGGTGATCGAATTGCCGTGTTTAATAATGGTCAACTACAGCAAGTGGGTACTCCATTTGAGATTTACACAGCACCTAAGACCGAGTTTGTAGCTAACTTTATCGGCGAATCAACTGTTCTCGTGGGCGAAGTTAAGGATCATATATTTCACGGTGATGGCTTAAGTATTAATAATCTTGCAAAGTCGATTAATAATACAAATAACGCTAAATTAATTATTCGCCCAGAGGCGCTTTCACTCATGTCAGGACAGACGCAATGTGGCCAAGTCGAAATCAAGGAAGTAATCTTTGCCGGCGATACACTAGAGGTGTTATTGCTAACAACTTCCGGGCGTGAGGTTAAAGTTAAATCCGACGTCGCTCTTCTTTCCCGTCTTGTCATTGGCGAAAAGATTGAACTCTTTGTTGATGTAGACCAGATTGGCCAACTGGCTTAGATGAACCTCACCATGCGTAGGCAAAGCGAACCGGGGATTTATGGCCCACGGTCAGTCTCCATTCCTGCTTACGTTCTTGGTATATTCCTAGTTGGCTGCCCACTCATCGTTATAACGGTATTTTCATTTCTGCAGCGTGGCGATTTTGGATCTGGGGTGATTTATCAATTCACTCTCGATGCTTATAGGACGGTCTTCTTTGAAACCAACCTGATGGGTGTGAAATCCTTTAACTTCACATACTTAACGATTATTTTTCGCTCTGTTCTTCTAGCATTTACAGTGACCCTCATCTGCCTCATCGTCGGAATTCCAACGGCCATTTGGATTGCTCTGCAGAAGAAATCTACTCAGCGAATTCTGATTGCACTTGTAACAATTCCATTTTGGGTAAATGTACTTGCTCGCACATATGCCTGGATGCTTCTACTCGCCGAAGACGGTCTATTTAATCAACTTGGCGCCCCTGTTCTTCTCTATACATCGTGGGCGACTTTCATCGGTCTTACCTATGCCTTTTTGCCCTTCATGGTCTTGCCGATTTATGCATCTGCTGAAAAATTAGATAGAAGTATTTTAGAGGCCGCCTTTGATCTAGGGGCTTCGGGATGGCGAGTACTTCTTCGCATCGTTATTCCGATGATTAAGTTTGGAATCTTTGCGGGTGTTGCGATTGTATTTATCCCTGCCCTTGGCGCTTATGTTCAACCGGCACTCTTGGGTGGCAATAAAACAATGCTCATAGGAAGCCTTATTAACGATCAGTTTGGCGAATCACGTAACTGGCCCGTGGGTTCAGCACTTGCCGTTCTACTTCTTGCAATGACTGGAATCATCTTGCTCTCTACTCGCAAACGTAAGTTGGAGTTGGCCTCATGAGGCAGAGGACCTGGAGCGTTGCGCACTTGCCGATGATTCGCCCCATGGGCATCGCCAGTCTCATATTTCTTTATCTGCCTTTATTAACAGTTCTCATTTTCTCTTTCAATAAATCAGAGGACGCTACGGTCTGGAGCGGCTTTTCGACACGCTGGTACAGCACAATTTTGGACAACACTGATTTGATTCGATCTGCAAAAGTCTCACTCTCGATTGCGATTCCATGTGCGATTATCGCTGCACTCATAGCAACTGGCCTTGCCATTGGTATTGGTAAAGCGACCGGTAAACTTCAAAATATTCTCCGTGCGTTAGTTAATGCTCCGCTAGTTTTACCAGAGATTGTTACATCTGTCGGAACTCTTGCTCTATTTTCATTGGTGGGAATCCCTCTTCACTATTCATCGCTACTTTTTGCCCACGTGGTCATGTGTGTGCCTTTCGCATTTCTTCCAATCCGCTCGCGACTTCGCGATTTCGACCAAAATATCTTTGAAGCTGCCCGTGATCTCGGTGCCAGTTCTGTGCGAGTCATGACCAAGATATCTGTCCCGCTTTTGATTCCTGCCTTGCTTTCAAGTGGCCTGCTTTCATTCATTATCAGCATGGATGACTTTCTTACCTCACTCTTTGTTTCTGGCCCGGAAACAACGACTTTACCAATCTATATATTCGGGCTGTTAAAACTGGGAGCGACCCCAGAGGTAAACGTGATAGCCGCTCTATTGCTAATAATCCCAACCCTGGGTCTATTGGTAGGAATCAGATGGACAACAACAAGAAGGAGAAGCAATGAAGCTAGGAATAAGTAACATCACAGTGGGGCATCGCAAGCGCTTAGCGCTAGCAAGCTTTGCTACTGCGGTCTCATTACTTGTTGGAATCGCGATTCCACAAGCAGGAGCTGCTGGTCTATATCCAAGTAAGCCTAAGGGCACTGAACTCAATCTCTTCAACTGGAGTAACTACATCGATCCAGCGCTACTCAAGCGCTTTACCGCTGAAACCGGTATCAATGTAAATCTTGGTGTCTATGACAGCAATGCTCAAATGCTTGCAAAGCTCGAAGCGGGCGCACGCGGCTATGACGTCATTGTGCCAACAGATTACATGGTTCAAATCATGCAGAAGAAGGGTCTTTTGCAGCGCATTCACCGTAATGCATATCCAAATGGTGGAAATCTAAAGGCCGAGTTCGCTAACCCATACTTTGACCGCGGACGTATCTACACAGTTCCTTACCTACATGGCCTTACTGGCTTTGGGTATTTAAAGGACAAGGTCACAACAAATCCAACAACATGGAAAGAATTCTTCGCCGCGATTCCTTCATATCCTGGCAAGACAACAATCTTTGATGACAAGAAGGAAGTTATCGATGCAGCGCTTCGTTCAATGGGATACAAGCCTTGTACTCGTAGCTTGACTCAACTACAAGCAGCGCAGGATTTGATTAAGTCAATTAAGCCAAATCTAAATACAATCGCTAGCTCTGGAAATATTGGTCGCCTATCAGGCGGAACTTCTGTTCTCTTGATGATGTACAACGGTGCTACTTATAAGGCAAAGCTTGCAAATCCAAACGTAGTCTTTGTCTATCCAAAAGATGGAATGCCACTATGGCAGGACAACTTTGCGATCCCAGTTGGTGCTAAGAACGTCGATAACGCCAAGATCTTCCTTAACTGGATGATGGATCCAAAGAACATCGCACAGGCCTCTAACTGGGCCGCCTATAACAATGGCATTACAGGATCTGAAAAGTACCTGTTGCCAGCGATGCAGGCAGACACTGCATTCTCACCAACAGCTGCACAAATGGCTCTAGGTGTTGCAATGGCTCCTTGTTCAACTGCGGTAAATGATCTATACACAAAGGTATGGACCGCCTTTAAGGGCTAACTAGAGAGTGCGCGGCGCTGGAAATCGAGGGTTTAGCGCCGCGCACGATCTACCTTACTAATCTTCCATTTCTCATTTCAATCCCATGCAAGAAGAGAGTTGATTTCGTGCCCAAAAATATCGGAAAAGATTTTAATAGTGCAGATATTAATCTGGACAATTGGAAAGATTTTCCCTATAGCTCACATACATTTCAAAATGTTGGGCAGCTAATTCCTGAACACGTGATTGAGGGCGTTAATAGCTTTGCACCCGCAATCGAGCTTGATCCCTCACTAATATCACGTGAGTACATGATTGCCGGACGTATTCAGGCAGGTTCGGAGTTCCTAAAAGAGAGCTACACCGACGCTCTATTGATTACAAAGAGCGGCACAATCGTTGCCGATTACTATTCGAATAATATGGATTTGCATTCGCCGCACCTAACATTTTCTGTCAGTAAATCAATTACTGGAATTGTGGCTGGAATCGTCCTTAAAAAATTCGGAGTGCACGCAGATACTAAAATTTCAACAATCATCGATGGCACAAGCGGTGGCGCATATGCCGATGCCACAATTCGCAACTTGCTGGATATGACAGTGAGCCTAGATTTTGATGAGAGCTATGCCAGCAAAGAGGGCGTATACGCACGCTACCGCCAGGCGATGTTATGGATGCCAAGAAGTGATGGTTCAAATTATTCGGAAGAGGATTTAGAGAGATTTATTCTCTCCCTCCCTAAGGCAGAAGTTGAGCATGGCTTTCGATTCTCGTACATGTCACCAAATGCCGATTTACTTGGTTTGGTTATACAGAAAATCTCCGGTCGTCCGCTCGCTCAATTGATTTCAGAGGAGTTATGGAAACCTCTGGGCTGCGGAAGCGCAACGATTACTATCGATGAAAAGGAAATGGCGCGCACTGCTGGTGGCCTGAGCTGCTCGATCTACGATCTTGGTTTAGTAGGAGAGCTCATGCGAAATGGCGGCATCCATAATGGTGTGAGCCTTCTCGAACCGATGTGGGTTGTCGATACTTTTGCCAATGGCGATACACAAGCCTGGGGGCGCGGCGAGTTCTTTGAAAGCTTCCCAAAGGGTGCCTACAGAAATCAGTGGTATTCAATAGGTGATGGCGAGCTCTGTGCCATCGGAATCCATGGCCAGTGGATCTATATCAACACCGCTAAAGAGGTTGTAATTTCAAAGTTCTCCTGCCAGCCAAAGGCAGATGATGATGAGCTAGACCGCAAGACCCTAGATTTCTTTAGGGGAGTTGCAGCCAGCCTTTAGTTTGACCGATTGCACCCTTAGCGACACGCTCATATTTGTCAGTGGCAGCTGCTACCTTTCGAACAGGTGTTCGGTTATCCTAATGCCGTACAACCAGAGCGGTTCCATCTTCCGTGCTCGGCTTTGCCCACAGCCTCTGTGGCCAACGCTGAACTCCGTCGGTGGGTCTCCGTACCTTCTGGGCCAGACCCAAACGTCATATGACGTTCTATCGAAAGGAATGAAGTGGCTACTGAAAAAAGTAATAAAGCTAACGATGCTGCACAAGAAAAAGCAACCACCGAACGCCAAAAGGCGCTCGAAACAGCCCTAGCCCAGATCGAACGTCAATTTGGAAAAGGCTCAGTAATGAAGATGTCCGATCGCGCCAACCAGATTGTTGAAGTAATTCCAACTGGTTCAATCGCACTCGACATCGCACTTGGTATCGGCGGATTGCCGCGTGGTCGCATCGTAGAGATCTACGGACCAGAGTCCTCTGGTAAGACAACGTTGACATTGCATGCAATTGCTAATGCACAAAAGGCCGGCGGAATCTGCGCCTTCATCGATGCAGAGCATGCATTTGATGCAGAGTATGCAAAGAAGCTCGGCGTTGATATCGATGCACTTCTTGTTTCACAGCCAGACACTGGCGAGCAGGCACTCGAGATTATGGACATGCTTATTCGCTCTGGCGCATTAGATCTTGTCGTCGTTGACTCAGTTGCAGCCCTTGTTCCACGTGCTGAAATCGAAGGCGAAATGGGTGACTCGCATATGGGTCTACAGGCCCGCCTTATGTCACAAGCCTTGCGTAAAATTACTGGAGCACTTCACCAATCAAAGACAACTGCAATCTTTATTAACCAGTTGCGTGAAAAGATCGGTGTCTTCTTCGGCTCTCCTGAAACAACTACCGGTGGTAAAGCGTTGAAGTTCTACGCATCGGTTCGTCTTGATATCCGTCGCATTGAAACGCTTAAAGATGGACAGGAAGCGGTCGGAAACCGTACACGCGTAAAGGTCGTCAAGAACAAGATGGCCCCACCATTTAAGCAGGCCGAGTTCGACATTATTTACGGCACTGGTATTTCGCGTGAAGGCTCACTCATTGATATGGGTGTTGAAATCGGAATCGTGAAGAAGTCCGGTGCTTGGTACACATATGAGGCCGATCAACTTGGTCAGGGTAAGGAAAATGCTCGTACATTCCTTCTCGATAATCCAGATCTCTCCAACGAGATTGAGACCAAGATTCGCGCTCACTTTGCACCAGTTGAAGTCGATGCCGATCTCATCGCAGCTATCGATGAGGCTGCAGCAGAGGTTGATTTCTAATTAGCCTTGAATTTGCAAAGGTTGACCAGGACGCTGACCCTTACGAAATCGCGCACACGATTGCACTCAATGCACTCGTTACGCGGGCCAAAAGTAAGGGTGAGCTCCTGGCTCATCTTAAAAAGCGCGGAGTAGAGCCCGAGGTCGCACAAGCGATTATCTATCGCCTGCAAGAGGCCGGGCTAATCAACGATGCCGAGTTTGCAAAGGCCTGGACTCAGTCTCGCCATAACTCTAAGAAACTCTCCAAGCGAATAATCGCCGGTGAGCTTCGTACCAGGGGAGTGGATCAAAACTCTATCGATGAGGCACTCGATGAGATCGATGGAGAAGATGAGTATCGAATGGCCTTTGGCCTTGCGATGAAAAAATATGCAACGATGTCGCGGCTAGAGGCCGAAGTACAGATCCGCCGGATTCAATCTTTGTTGCAGCGAAAAGGTTTTGGCTTTGATGTTATTGGAAGGGTTATTCGCGAGCTAGATATTCACTCAGGCGAGCAGCGGTAGCAACAACTGCAGCTGCATGAATGCGGCCGGGCTGGCGACCTAAACGCTCTATAGGACCACTGATACTTACTGCAGCGATTACTTTTCCATTAGGAGCCTTTACAGGGGCAGACACTGATGTAACTCCAGCTTCGCGCTCTCCAACTGATTGTGCCCATCCTCGACGTCGATCGGCAGATAACTGAGCTGCAGTAAAGCGAGCATTAGTTAAACCGCGATGAATCTTTTCGCTATCTTCCCACGCTAATAAAATCTGGGCGGCAGATCCCGCCGACATCGTTAGCGCGCTTCCAACAGGCACCGAATCACGAAGACCTGATAAACGTTCGGCAACTGCAACACAGATACGTTGATCGCCCTGTCGTTTGTAAAGCTGTGCGCTCTCACCAGTTGCATCGCGCAGAGCGGCAAGGGCAGGGCCAGCGGCTGCTAATAATCGATCTTCACCAGCGGCTGCTCCTAATTCGGCGCTGCGAGCTCCGATTGTGAAGCGCCCAGATAGATCACGTGTTACTAAGCGGTGAAACTCCAACGCAACTGCCAAGCGGTGAGCCGTTGGGCGGGCGATACCTGTAGCTGCAACGAGCTCAGCTAATGAGTGTGGACCTGCTTCTAGAGTGCTTAAAATCGCTACGGCTTTATCTAAGACGCCAACTCCGCTATTATTTCTGACCATAGAGTGATATTAGCATCCCACTATGTGATACCGCAAGAGAAGGAGCAAAAGTCGATGTCGAAAACATTAGCAGAAAAGATTTGGGCCGAGCACGTAGTTCGTGCCGTGGACGGGGAGCCTGATCTCTTGTACATCGACTTACATTTAATCCACGAAGTCACTAGCCCACAAGCCTTTGATGGTCTGCGCCTGACTAATCGCCCCGTTCGCCGTCCTGATCTAACTATTGCAACTGAAGATCACAATGTGCCAACGCAAAATATCGATCTACCAATTGCCGATCCAGTCTCAAAGCTTCAGGTAGATACGTTGCGCACTAACTGCGCCGAATTTGGTGTTCGCATTCACTCACTTGGCGATAAAGACCAGGGAGTAGTTCACATTATTGGACCACAACTAGGCCTGACTCAACCTGGCATGACAATTGTCTGCGGAGATTCACATACATCAACGCACGGGGCCTTCGGCGCCTTGGCATTTGGAATTGGAACATCTGAAGTTGAGCATGTTTTAGCAACACAGACTCTTCCGCTTGCCCGTCCTAAGACAATGGCAATTAATGTAGAGGGCTCTTTGCGACCTGGTGTAACTTCCAAAGATATTATTTTGGCAATTATTGCAAAGATCGGCACAGGCGGTGGTCAGGGCTACATCATTGAATATCGCGGTAGCGCAATCCGTGCTCTATCCATGGAATCTCGCATGACTGTTTGCAACATGTCGATTGAAGCCGGTGCTCGTGCAGGTTTAATTGCCCCCGATCAAACTACTTTTGATTACATAAAAGGCAAGCCCCATGCGCCCGAAGATTTCGATGCAGCAGTGGCTTACTGGAAAACGCTATTTACTGACTCCGATGCAAAATTTGATGTTGAAGTTGATTTAAATATCGATGAGCTAGAAGCCTTTGTTACGTGGGGAACAAATCCAGCACAAGGCGCCTCCCTTAATTCAAATGTACCTAACCCGGCCGACATCAAAGATGACGAGGCACGAGGCGCAGCCGAACGCGCACTCGTCTATATGGGTCTAACCGCTGGCACACCCCTTAAAAAGATAGCCATTGACACTGTTTTCTTGGGCTCTTGCACCAATGGCCGTATTGAAGATTTGCGTGCCGCTGCAGAGGTTGTAAAAGGCAAAAAGATTGCTTCAACTCTTCGTATGTTAGTTGTGCCTGGCTCAGTGCGAGTGAGGTTAGAGGCAGAGGCAGAAGGCTTGGACAAAGTATTTATTGATGCAGGCGCTGAATGGCGAAATGCGGGATGTTCTATGTGCCTTGGAATGAACCCAGATCAATTAGCAGTTGGTGAGCGTTCGGCATCGACATCAAATAGAAACTTCGAGGGCCGCCAGGGTAAAGGTGGTCGCACACACTTGGTAAGTCCATTGGTTGCCGCAGCGACAGCGTTGCGCGGCACCCTTTCATCACCGGCAGATTTGTAAGGGAGAAAAAATCATGGAGAAATTTATTAAGCACACAGGAAGCGCCGTTCCGCTTCGCCGTAGCAATGTAGATACAGATCAAATTATTCCTGCCGTCTATTTAAAGCGTGTAACACGAAGCGGCTTTGAAGATGGCTTGTTCGCCGCTTGGCGTAGTGATCCTGAGTTCGTACTCAATAAAGCTGAATACAAGGCGGCAACTATTTTGGTTGCCGGCGTTGACTTTGGCACCGGTTCATCGCGTGAGCACGCAGTCTGGGCCTTGCAAAACTATGGTTTCAAAGTAGTTATTTCAAGCCGCTTTGCCGATATCTTCCGTGGTAACTCACTCAAAGGTGGCCTACTTACCGTTATTTTAGATCAGAGTGATGTTGAAGCTATTTGGATCGCCATTGAAGCCGATCCAACAACGCAGATCACCGTTGATTTAGAGACTCGCACGGTTTCCTATCGGGAAGTATCGTTGCCTTTTGCCATCGATGATTACACCCGCTGGCGTTTAATGGAGGGGTTGGATGACATCGGATTAACCATTAAAAACAGTGGTTCTATCGATGAATTTGAAAAAACACGTCCCGCATTTAAACCCAGCACACTTCCAATTCGCGCCTAATTAACCGCAAAATAGGCGTAAATCACTGTTTTTTGCCTTGGGGTGAGCGTGAATCGAAGGAACTCTCAATGCTTAATTGAGGGTTTTCTATGCGTAAAACATGCGTTTTTTGCAAAGATCCGCAAAAATAAATATTGCGACACACCTGCATGAATAGCGCTCTCACCCCTTATATGCGCGTAAGTTTATGAACACGTTAAGCAGTTGCTTAACATTTACGCGTAAATAAGGGGATTTCAATGAATAAGGCCCAATTCATTGCGGCGTTGGCACCACACTTCAACGACAGCAAGAAGGAAGCAGCTCACGCT
>CAXNOC010000032.1:0-9777 GCA_964203745.1 Candidatus Planktophila sp. | reverse complement strand
GACCTAACGGTGCCGGTAAGACAACACTGTTCAAGACAATTATGGGAATGGAAACGCCTGATACAGGAACTGTGAAAATCGGTGAGACCGTCAAGATTTCATACGTGGATCAGTCCCGTGGTGGCATCGACCCTAAGAAAACGTTGTGGGAAGTTGTCTCTGATGGCCTTGATTTCATAAAAGTCGGAATGGTGGAAATGCCATCTCGGGCATACGTATCCTGCTTTGGTTTTAAAGGCCCAGATCAACAAAAACCTGCAGGAATTTTATCGGGTGGAGAGCGCAACCGTCTTAACTTAGCGTTGACACTTAAGCAAGGTGGCAATCTACTTCTACTCGATGAGCCAACAAATGACTTAGATGTTGAGACTCTGGGTTCACTTGAAAATGCATTGCTCGAATTTCCTGGATGCGCCGTTGTGATCTCTCACGATCGATGGTTTCTAGACCGCGTAGCAACGCACATCTTGGCCTATGAAGGTGATTCAAAGTGGTTCTGGATTGAAGGAAACTTCGAATCCTATGAAGAGAATAAAATCCAACGCCTAGGCGCTGATGCTGCCCGTCCGCATCGTGTCACGTATAGAAAGCTAACCCGATAGATGAAGTTTACGAATAAACAGTATGTACGCTGGGATGATTTAGATGCGATGGGCCATGTCAATCACGCTAAATATCTAACTTTTTCGCAAGAGGCGAGATTTGCCATGTTAGGCATGTTTAACATGGTGGTAGCGCGCATTGAGGCCGATTACAAAGCGCCAATCGCTCTGGGTAATATTTTTATAGATGTAACTATGTGGGTCGAATCAATTGGCACATCCTCGTTCAAATTGGTCTATGAGATCTCACATGATGGCATTCTCTGCGCTGTAGTGAAATCAGTTCAAGTTTCAGTGACAGATGATACGAAGAGTTCACGGCCACTATCTGAGGCTCAGCTCGAAGTATTAAATAAATATCTAGAGACGGAGTAACCATGTCAAAACTTCTTTCGCGCGCCGAACGCCCTTGGTGGAGAGATGCCGTCACCTATCAGATCTATATCCGCTCCTTTGCCGATTCAAATGGCGATGGCATCGGAGATGTTGAAGGCATCCGTTCGCGCCTGCCGTATTTAAAAAAGCTTGGCATCGATGCAATCTGGATTACGCCTTGGTATCCATCTCCTCAACATGATCATGGTTATGACGTCGCCGATTACATGGATATCGAACCTGATTACGGCACATTGGCCGAGGCCGAAAAACTGATTAAAGAGTCACATGAGTTCGGAATCAAATTCATCGTCGATATCGTTCCCAATCACACATCGAGTGATCACAAATGGTTTCAGGCAGCGTTAAAGGCGGCTCCAGGTTCAATCGAGCGCAACCGTTACATGTTCCGTGATGGCAAAGGTCCCAACGGAGATCTGCCACCGAATAACTGGGAGGCCGTCTTTGGGGGCCCTGCATGGCATCGCGTCACAGAGGCGGATGGAAAATTGGGTCAGTGGTACCTACATTTATTTGCCGTAGAACAACCAGATTTAAATTGGGAAAACCCTGAAGTAGTTTCACATTTAGAGGATGTTCTAAAGTTTTGGTTAGATCGTGGAGTCGATGGTTTCCGAATCGATGTCGCTCACGGAATGTTTAAAGAGGCGGGCCTACCTGATATTAGAACTGATCCAGCGGCTGAAATGCTCGGCACCGAACACAAACCTTTCTGGGATCAAGAGGGCGTACACGATATTTATCGCTCATGGCGCAAAATCTTTGACTCATACCCCGGAGATCGTATGGCCGTTGCCGAAGCTTGGGTAAGTCCAGCATCTCGCATTGCGCGGTATGTTCGCCCTGATGAGTTGCAGAACTCCTTTAACTTTGAAATGTTGACTACACATTGGAAAGCTAAAGAGATTAAGAAGAAAATCAATCACTCAATCGATGCTCTGGCCGAAGTTGGTGCACCTACATCATGGGTATTTAATAACCACGATGTTGTGCGCTCTGTAGATCGCTTAGACCTAGGACTTACAAACCACGGAGATACAACACTTTCACGCCAAGGCGATCCTGCAAAGTTTAATATTGAGCGCGGAACATTGCGTGCACGTAGTGCGGCGCTCATGATGTTGGCTCTGCCAGGTGGGGCGTACATGTATCAAGGCGAAGAGTTAGCAGTGCCTGAAGTCCGCGATATTCCAGAATCACGTCTTACCGATCCACGTTGGAAGATGAGCGGGCATTCAGATCGCGGTCGTGATGGTTGTCGTGTGCCTCTGCCGTGGTCAAGTGATCCTGCAGGAGCTTTTGGTTTTTCAAACGCTGACTCATTAACTCCAGATCAAGCATGGTTGCCGCAATCTCCATGGTGGGGAAAGTTTTCAGTTGATTCACAAGATGGTGTTGAAGGATCAACTTTGTCTATGTATCGCGAAGCATTAGCAATTCGCAAAGCCGAACAGGGTCTTGGCGATGGAGACATGGAGTGGATCGAAGCAGGCACTGATGTCGTTGCTTTCGAGCGTCCAGGTGATTTTGCTTGCTATATCAACTTTGGTGAAGCTATTGAACTCCCATCTAACTCACAAATTTTGGTTGCTAGTGGCGCAGTCCATGGCCACACGTTGCCAACTGATACCGCTGCCTGGGTTAGATTGATTAGTTAATGCCAAATACGCAACTCCAAAACCGAGTAGTTCGCACTCTTGCAAGTGCGCAGGTTTTAAATGGTGTTGGAGTTGCCGGCACAGTTGCCGCAGGATCGCTTTTAGTCTCATCAATTACCGACTCTGAAACACTTGCCGGCCTCGCGCAGACAAGTGCCGTACTAGGTGCGGCAGCGCTAGCACTTCCATTGGCACGCTTAACTGCGCAGGGTGGAAGACGGTTAGCTCTTTCAGTTGGATACTCATCTGGAGTTGTTGGTTCAATCTTTGCAATAATTGGTGGGGCACATCGCAATTTATTTTTTATGCTGCTCGGAACTTTTCTTGTTGGCGCGGCATCGGCCGCGGGATATCAAGCACGCTTTGCTGCAATTGACTTAGCAACTAAAGAAACTCGCGCTAAGCAACTCTCCTTTGTCGTGTGGGGATCAACTATTGGCGCAGTTGCTGGACCAAATTTAATGGATCCGTCAGGAAATTTAGCCGAGCTCTTTAATCTGCCACGTTTAGTTGGACCATATTTAGTATCAGCAGCAACTCTATTTTTTGCAATGCTTGTAATTCAGATTTTTCTTCGACCTGATCCATATTTAACCGCTGAAAAGCAGGCAAATGTTGTTCAACATAAGGGATCGACGAAAGCTGCCCTTTCACATATTCGCTCTAACCCTAAAGCGCTCTTTGCGATTTCGGCGATTGCAATTGGTCACGTTGCAATGGTGTCAGTAATGGTAATGACACCTATCCACATGAAACATGTCGATGTCTCTTTACGAATTATTGGCTTCGTCATTAGCGTGCATGTATTAGGTATGTATGCCTTTTCTCCAATCGTAGGTTCGCTCAGCGATCGTTTGGGTCGTGTGCGTGTGATTCAAATCGGTTTCGTGATTCTCTTGGCCTCAGCTGTCGTGGCGGGCTCGGCCGCTGCCGATAATGCAGTTCAATTAGGAATCGGCCTCTTCTTGCTGGGCTTAGGCTGGTCATGCACTTTAATTGCCGGCTCTGCCTTTCTATCTGAATCAGTCTCACTTGAAATGCGACCAGCATCGCAAGGTGCAAGTGATCTCGTAATGAACTTATCGGGCGCCGGAGGAGGAGCTATCGCTGGAGTCATTATTGGAACATTGAGCTATGGGTGGCTCTGTCTATTTGCAGCGATCCCAGTGGTGGTTTTAGCGATAATGTCACGAAAGATGGAAAAGGAATAGTCAATGAGTAGTTTTTACGAACAAGTTGGCGGCGAGGAATTCTTTGTCGATTTGGTTTCGCAGTTTTATGCCCACGTTGCAACAGATCCAATTTTGCGTCCGATGTATCCAGATAGCGATATGAAGGGCGCAGCCGAGCGACTTCAAATGTTTTTAGAGCAGTATTGGGGTGGGCCAACTACGTATCAGGAAAATAGAGGACACCCACGTTTACGCATGCGTCATGCCGGCTTTCATATTAATGCCGCCGCGCGTGATGCATGGCTTAATGCAATGCACGTTGTAGTTGATGGAATTGAAATGGATGCCGCGTTGCGTGCACAGTTATGGAGCTATTTAGAGATGGCGGCGAACTCGATGGTTAATCAGCCAGATTGAGATTGGTTTCCAACTTTTAGAATCTCACCATTGCGCAGATACCAGAGCGTTCCCTCTTTATCGCGCACAGTTGTGACGCGTAGGCCAACTTTTTCAACGCTACCTTTTATATCTAAAACATCGACGCTATCACCGACGCCATATTGATCTTCAACCAACATAAAGATTCCAGATAAAATATCGCGAACAAGGGTTTGCGCGCCAAGTCCAACAGCCACGCCTAAGATTCCGGCCGATGCAATCAAGGGCCCCAAGTTAAAACCAAACTCGCCAAGTACCATTCCTGCAGCAACGATCCAGATAACGGCTTTTAAAGTAGCGGCAAGGACTCCACCGATTGTTCGGGCGCGCTCTTTTTGCCGGGCAACTATGTTGCGAGGTCCTGGAACTAAATCGGCAGTAGCCAAACGGTTCATGGCGCGGTGAATGGCTCGGCTACCAAAGCTCTGAACCAGGATCGCCGTTAAAAGGATGATGAAGACGCGAAGGGGAGTACCGCCGACCCAATCGATGAAGTTTTGCGCTGAATCGCTCATAGGGCTATGACTGTAGCCAAATATTTACCTAAATACCGCTTTGAAATACCCATGCCGGGCCGTGTTGGGTGCAAGATAGGCCAATCGGCGCAGGCCATGCGCCAGATCGGGAGCGATTTATGTCGCGCACACTAGTTCTCAATGCCACCTACGAACCGCTGGGTGTCATAACAGAACGGCGCGCCCTGATCCTGGTCCTTAATCACCGGGCAACGATGCTTGAAGAATCAGGCGATGTTGTTCATTTCTCCGGCGGGCAGATGGATCTGCCTTCAGTGATTCGTTTAAATAAATTTGTTCGTATTCCATATCGTCATGCAGTCCCTCTTTCGCGCCGTGCAATCTTTGCTCGCGACGGGGGACGTTGCGTCTACTGCACCGCGCCTGCCACATCTATTGACCATGTAATTCCGCGAAGTCGTGGTGGTGCCCACATTTGGGAAAACGTTGTATCGGCCTGCCATAAGTGCAATCACTTGAAGGCAGATAAACACTTGAAAGAGATTGGCTGGCGCCTCCGTCAGTTGCCGCGTGAACCAGTTGGAGCAGCGTGGAGAATCCTTGGAACTGGCCGAACTGATGATCGTTGGTTGCAGTACTTACAGCCATTTGGAGTGGCAGCGGCGACTGCATAAGTAAATTACACTTACCCCATGCATCTAATCATGAGCGCCATCGAAGATGGCACCGTCGCGGGCGAAGGCCTTAGCGCAATCGAAACTGCTGTCACTTTTTTCGTTATTCCACTTGCAATGTTTTTTATTGTCGCTGGTATGTCGTGGGTGGGATCGCGTCCCCGCACGGCAAAGACACAGTCTTCGATAACAACAATTAGTTAATTAACTTGCGTCCTGAACTTTCAAGGCGCGAACTAACCCATCACGAGCTTCGATAACCAACTTGCGCAAGACTGCTGGCGTGTTCTTGCCAGTGGTATCAAGCCATGCTCCCGTCTTATCGATTGTCGCCTTCGATACAACCCATGTTGGATAGAGACCTGAGACTATTTTGCTTGCACCTTCATACGACTTTGATTCCCAGACAGAAATGATTGAGTCAAAGTAGCGGTCAACGTAGTTCGCCAATAGTTCACGCTGGATTGGACGCTGAAAACCTGCAACTAACGCTGATCTAACAGAGGTCTGAATATCTTCGTTAATGATCTTGTTCCAGGCATAGTCCTTGGCCTCTTGAGTCGGTGCTGCCGCAACTGCCGTTTCGTAGAAGCAGTTTCCACTGGTTGTGTTATCGCGTTCGCGCTCTGCATCGAGTTCGCTTCTCTCAACTGCACCACGTTCAGCTAGAGCAATAATAAAGAACCAACGCTGATCGGCATCGATAATAAATCCAGGTGCAGAGCCATTTAATAACCCACGCACTGCAAGGAAATGTTCAGGAGTTACCGCATTTTGCGCAAAAGCTCGTGCATATAACATCTGTAAATCACTGCCAGGGGTTGCGCTCTGTAGGAGTGCGTTAATCCCGTTAGCAAGTTTGCGGCGCATCTCAATGCGCGAGGCATCTTTTGTGTATGCCTCAACCGATGTATACATCTGGCTCAACGTAATATTTACAACGGCATCATCGCTCTCACCTGGTAAGCCGGCAAAGGCGATATCTAAGAAATCAGAGGATGAGATCTCTCCATCTCGGTGCATGTCCCAGGCCGCAGCCCAACATAGAGCGCGGGTGAGGGGATCGGAGACTTTTCCAAGATGTGTTTTCAGAGTTGCCATGGAGCGTGAATCAAATCGAATCTTGGCATATGAGAGATCGCGGTCGTTAATGAGCAACAGATCTGCAACCTTTTCACCGGCAAACTCTGGAACAACGGTTAACGCACCAGCTACATCCAATTCAACTGAAGTGCGCAGCTTGATTGCATCGCCATCTACGTCATAGAGCGCAATAGCCAATCGGTGTGGGCGCAATTCCTGTGAACCCACTGGAATCAATGGAGCCTCTTGTTTAATTGCAACAGATGTATATGTATCTGAATCGATAACAAGCTCTGGACGTAGCGTGTTAACACCGGCCGTCTGCAACCAAGTCGCAGCCCAAACATCTAATGAACGTCCACTTGTCGCCTCTAACTCATCGAAGAGATCTTTAAGAGTTGTATTACCCCAGGCGTGCTTAGCGAAGTATTTTTGAAGTCCGGCTATAAAGTTCTCGCGCCCTACGTGAGCAACTAACTGCTGTAAAACAGATGCACCCTTTGCATATGTAATTCCATCGAAGTTAGCGTTAACGGCCTCGATATCAACCATATCGGCAACGATTGGGTGGGTAGATGAGAGTTGATCCTGGCGATAGGCCCAGTTTTTACGCTCGCTATTAAAACCAGCCCAACCACCTTTAAATCGAGTTCCCTCAGCCATCGCAAGATATGCCATGAATTCGGCAAATGATTCATTGAGCCATAGATCATCCCACCACGACATCGTGACGAGATCGCCAAACCACATGTGCGCCATTTCATGCAAGATCACATTGGCGCGAGACATGTACATTTTTTCCGGCATGTGGCTACGGAAAACCAATAGGTCTTCGCGGAAAGTAACTGCGCCAGCGTTTTCCATCGCTCCGAAGTTGAAGTCGACTACGGCGATTTGATCGTACTTTTCAAATGGATAGGCAAGACCGAATATCTTTTCGAAGTAATCGAAGCCCTGTTTTGTAAGTAGAAAAATATCATCAGGATCTAGATGTTTAGCCATTGATTTACGGCAGTAGATTCCAAGTGGAACGTCCTTGGCGCCTTTGTAAACATCGTGAACGTGCGAGTAAGGACCCGCGATTAGGACCGCTAAATACATCGGGATGCGTGGTGTAGTTGAGAATTTCCAAATGGCCTTTTCGTCGACGATCTCCTTCGATGCAACTGGGTTATTAGAAATCGCTTCCCAGTGGCCAGGAGTTGTTACGTTAAAAGTAAATGTAGCTTTCAGGGATGGCTGATCAAAGCAAGGGAACATGTGGCGGATGTATGCAGTCTCACCCTGTGAATATAAGTAAATCTCGCCATCAGAGGGATCAACAGATCGTTGTAGACCTTCGCCAGATTTTGAGTAAATTCCCTCAATCTCAATTACTAAATGATTCTGGGCAGCTAGATTTGTTAAAAAGATTGATTTACCATCGAAGTTAGCTGTATCGATAGCGGTCCCATTAAGAGTTGCAGAAATTACGCTTCGCCCGCATGCATCGATAAAGGTCGAATATCCGGGTGTATCGCAGGAGAAATTGACCTCTGACTTCGAGTAGAAAGTTTCAGCTCCACCAGTCACATCAAGAGTGACGATATATCCCTCAACTCTTAGGTGGGCCGCACGCTCGGCCGCTTCGCTTCGCGAGATATTTGTTCCTGGCACAGTAAAACTCCCTTTTGTAGGTATCACGCTAACCATGACACTCTTGGGCCATGGAACGCCCCTCGATTCGCAGTTACAGCATCCGAGGTACTCGAATTACTGAAGCGCAGAGGGCTGCAAAAAGTTTACTGCAAGAGATTCATGGAATTCCAGTCGAAAGTAAGAAGTTAGACCTGAGGGTGATATTTCCAACCTCACAAAAAGTCATTATGGAGGTTGGTTTTGGCATGGGTGAGGCAACGGCGATTATGGCTTTGCAATCACCAGAAAATGCCTATCTAGCGGTAGATCTTCACCCACCAGGAATCGGAAAATTACTCTCGCGTATTCAAGAACAAGGGATAACCAATATAAAAGTTATCGAAGATGATGTTCACGTTGTTTTGCCATACATGATTGAGAATGAGAGTTTGGACGGAGTGCATCTATATTTCCCAGATCCGTGGCCAAAGACCAAACATCATAAACGCAGAATAGTTACTCCAGCTTTCTTGGAACTCATCGCTTCGAAGTTAAAGCCTGGTGGATATTTTCACTTAGCCACCGATTGGTATCCCTATGCAGAAGCGATGCAGATTGTATTTAGTACATCAACGCAATTTAGCGGGGGAGTAATCGATAAACCCGATTGGCGGCCAGTGACTCGCTTTGAAGGCCAGGGCATCGATAAAGATCACCGAGTTACAGACCTGCTGTATCTTCGTAAAGACTAATCTTGTTTATGCGTCGGATATGGCGCTCGTCTTGTGAAAACGGCGTTTGAATAAATGCATCGATAATCGCTTTGCACTCTTCAATCGAATGCATGCGTCCGCCGATTCCAACAACATTTGCATTGTTGTGTTCTTTGGCTAATTTCGCCGTTTCAACGCTCCATGCAAGTGCTGCTCGGGCACCTTTAACTTTATTTGCTGCAATCTGCTCGCCATTTCCAGAGCCACCTAAGACGATTCCAAGTGAGCCAGAATCAGCCACAGTTGCGATAGCGGCCGGTATGCAAAAATCAGGGTAGTCATCTAATGCGTCATACTCATGTGGGCCATGGTCTATGACAGTGTGAGTCTGTGACTGAAGATAATCAACCAGTGCGCTCTTGAGTTCAAGTCCTGCATGATCGCTACCGATGTGAATTCTCATATACCCATCCTGCCATCAACCATGAGTAGATAAAGAAAACCCGCCACGTGATTGCTCATGTGGCGGGTTTTCACCCTTAGGAGGAGGGTTTATGTTTTCGAACCTTAAGGTTTCATTCCAAAGCCGTGGTTGCCATCCATGTTCCCAGGACCGCGTCCACCCTTTGAGCCACCCTTGCCCATACCCATGCCTGGACCCATTGCTCCACGAACTGCATCAACTTCAGCAGTTACATGTGCAGTAAGACCTGCCTTGAGTGTTGTTGCTTGAGCTGCAGTCATCTTGCCTGCAGTAACTGCGGCATCAATCATCTTTGTTGCTTCAGCAACTAGAGCAGTGATGAGTGCAGGTTTCTTTGCACCCGCAATTGCCCCGAGAGTCTCACCTGCTGCAAGACGTGTCTTGATTGTTGCTGCATCAATCCCAATGGTTGAAGCGATAAGCGCCTCATGCGCTACACGCTGTGCATTATTGGCGGCTTGATC
>CAXNOC010000031.1:0-11324 GCA_964203745.1 Candidatus Planktophila sp. | reverse complement strand
TTACATGCCCAGACATATCCACCCTCCATGCGAAGTGACATAGCGACCATGTCATCGATTAAGCGGTGCTCATACCAAATTCCAGCGGCATCAAAAGCGGTTTTAAACTCTGCTTGGAAAATCTCTTCGAAGATATCTTTGAAGCGACCATCGTAGGCCTTTAAAATTGTGTTCTTAGTTGAAAGGTAAACCGGGAACTTACGGTTAAGACCATAGTTAAGGGAGGCACGGGCAAAGTCACGGATTGATTCATCCATGTTGTACATACCCATGGCGATACCTGATGATGGGAAATCAAAGACATTGTATTCAATTGGCTTTGAACCATCTTCTGGGACAAATGTCATCGTTAACTTACCGGCACTTGGAACTAGGAAATCCGTTGCCTTGTACTGGTCACCGAATGCGTGGCGACCGATAACGATTGGCTTAGTCCAGTGAGGCACCAGGCGTGGAACATTGCTGATGATGATTGGCTCACGGAAAATCACGCCTCCCAATATATTTCTTACTGTTCCGTTAGGGGATTTCCACATCTTCTTAAGTCCGAACTCCACGACTCGATCCTCATCCGGAGTAATCGTTGCGCACTTAATGCCAACACCATGCTTTTGAATGGCGCGTGCTGAATCAATCGTTACTTGATCATCGGTTGCATCGCGGTTTTCCATGCCAAGGTCGTAGTAATCAAGGTTCACATCGAGATAAGGAAGTATCAACGACTCCTTGATGAACTGCCAGATGATTCGAGTCATCTCGTCGCCATCTAGCTCGACTACGGTTCCTTCTACTTTGATCTTGGCCATGTGTTGAGCTCCCTATTTAGAGTGTTTGGACATCTGCTTGTTTTGCACGGACTGCTTCGGCGGCGGCCTTGAGGGCGCTAACTTCTGAATCAGTAAGTGCGCTTTCAACAACTTTCTTAATTCCTGTGCGGCCAATCTCGGCTTCAACACCAAGGTAGACACCAGAGATTCCATATTCGCCATCTACCCATGCACAAACCGGCATAACGGCGCCTGAATCTTCGATTACTGCCTTTGCCATACGTGCAGCGGCGGCCGATGGTGCGTAGTAAGCCGAACCTGTCTTAAGAAGTGCAACAACTTCAGCGCCACCATTGCGAGTGCGATCAACAAGTTCATCGATTTCAACTTGAGATAAGAGTTCACTGAGCGCTTTGCCGTTTACTGTGCAGCGACTTGGAACCGGAACCATTGTGTCGCCATGTGAACCAAGCGTTAGAGTCTTAACTACGCCAACCTTGACGGCAAGTTTTTCAGCGACAAAGTTAGTAAAGCGGGCAGTATCTAGCATTCCAGCTTGACCCATTACACGGTTCTTTGGAAATCCTGTTGCAAGTTGAGCAAGAGATGTCATCTCATCGAGTGGATTTGAAACCACGATTATGACGGCGTTAGGTGAGTGTTTAGCAATATTTTCTGCAACACCACGAACAATGCCAGCGTTAACACCGATTAAATCCATACGGCTCATACCAGGCTTACGTGGAAGACCTGCCGTAATAACTACAACGTCAGAGTTAGCCGTTGCTTCATATCCTGCGCCCTCAGCCGTTGTTGTCGCTCCGATGATCTTTGTCTCAAAGCCTTCAATAGAACGAGATTGATTCATATCAAGGGCCAAACCTTCAGGCTTTCCCTCGACAATATCGGTAAGCACTACTGTGTCAAAGACATCATATTCAGCTAGACGAAGCGCAGTTGTTGAACCATAAAAACCTGCACCGACTACAGTAACTTTTCCGCCCATGGCGTACTCCCTTTTCTAATCCGAACTAGCAATGCCTCAACTCTACCGCCCGCGAGGAAGTGCAACTGCCAGAGCAAAAAGGGCGATGGCGATTATGAGTGGAAAATAAAAGTCGAATTTACGTAAGTTTCGTCCCTTAAAGGCTATCCCAGCTGTGCCAGCTGCGATAAAAAGTGACCCACCTCGCACTATTCCGCCAATGCCCAAAGCGATGCCAAGAATAATCGCAGCGTTGCTAAAGGCGCTAAGCAGGCGATTTGTTAACTGCATGCATCAACTACATTCTTAATCAACATCGCACGCGTCATTGGTCCAACCCCACCAGGCATTGGCGCAACCCATGAGGCAACGTTCATTACACCTGGATCAACATCTCCAAGTAAACCGGCATCGGTCCGTGAAATTCCTACATCGATAACAACTGCGCCGGGTTTAATCATCTCGGCCTTTAAGAAATGAGCTTGACCGATCGCTGCGACGATAATGTCGGCGTTCTTAGTGTGCGTTAGTAAATCTTTAGTACCAGTGTGTGTAAGTGTCACTGTTGCATTTTCTTGTTTGCGCGTTAGCAATAAACCAAGTGGACGGCCAACAGTTAATCCTCGACCAATCACGGTAACTTCTGCGCCTTTAGTACTGATTCCGTAGTGTGTGAGTAGCTCTACGATTCCATGAGGTGTACAAGGTAGTGGCGCGTCATAGCCTGACACTAGGCGACCTAGGTTCATGGGATGTAATCCATCGGCATCTTTAGATGGATCAATAGCCTCTAGAACCTTTTGTGTATTAATTCCCTTAGGTAAAGGTAGCTGGACTATGTAGCCCGTGCATTCAGGCGAAGCATTCAGATCTTTTATCGCAGCCATAACATCGGCCTCGGTAGCATCGGCGGCAAGATCTACGCGGATTGAGTTAATGCCGACTTCGTGGCAGTCGCGATGTTTACCACCAACGTATGAATGTGAGCCAGGGTCATCACCAACTAGAACTGTTCCAAGTCCTGGAGTGATCCCTCGAGATTTTAGTTCGACTACTCGAACTGCAAGTTCAGATTTAATCTTTGCCGCTAATGCCTTGCCATCTAATATCTGTGCGCTCATACGAGCAATCCTATTGCAGCTTTATGCGTGAGAGAAATGGCGAGTACCTGTGAAAAACATCGCAATGCCAGCGTTCTGGGCCGCTGCGATGACTTCTTCATCACGCACGCTTCCGCCGGGCTGAACTACAGCGCTTACGCCTGCATCGATTAAAATTTGCAAGCCATCGGCAAATGGGAAAAAGGCATCACTTGCCGCAACCGATCCCTTTACTCGATCTCCTGCACGAGTTACGGCAAGGCGCGCAGAGTCCACGCGATTAACCTGGCCCATTCCAATTCCAACCGATGCTCCATTACTGCTTAAGAGAATTGCATTGCTTTTAACTGCTCGCACTGATCTCCAAGCAAACTCAAGCTCTTTCATAACCGTAGCATCAACACTCTGACCACTAACTTGCTTCCAGTTCGCCGGTGAATCACCCGGTGCATCAATTAAATCCATCTGTTGCAACAAAGCTCCACCTGATACTGGACGCATTTCAACTGCCGAAATTTTCTGGATACCGCATTGAAGAATTCGAATCGATGGCTTCTTAGATAGAAGCTCTACAGCACCTGCGGAATAACTCGGAGCGATGACAACCTCAGTAAATATCTCAGAGAGCTGTGTTGCCATTTCCAAACTTACTTCTTGGTTAGCTGCTACGACTCCACCAAAGGCTGAAACTGGATCGCACTCATGTGCTTTTTTATGAGCCGATGCGATTTCTATCGCCGTTGCAATACCGCATGGATTTGCATGTTTAATAATGGCAACACATGGATCGCTGTGATCTAGAGCTGCCCGCCATGCCGCATCTGCATCGGTGTAGTTATTAAATGACATCTCTTTGCCATGTAACTGAACTGCATTAACAATTCCTGGTGCTCCGCCTGAATAGATCGCCGCGCTCTGATGTGGGTTCTCGCCATAACGAAGCGAGCTTTCGCGATGATAAATGCGGCCAAACCACTCAGGAAGCTCTTGACCCTCTGCGAGCCAATTGGCAATAGTTAAGTCGTACTCCGCCGTAGTTCTAAATACCTCAAGTGCTAACCGTTGACGCTGGGCAAGAGTGAATCCACCCGCCTTTATCGCATCTATGAGTCCGTCATACTGCGAGGTTTGGCTGATAACTGCTACAGAGCCATGGTTTTTTGCCGCCCCGCGCAACATCGATGGACCACCAATATCAATCTGCTCAATGCACTCGGCAAAATCGGCGCCAGATGCAATCGTTGCAGCAAAGGGATAGAGATTAATGATGACTAAATCAAAGGGTGCGATATCTAAATCGGCGATCGCTTCCATGTGTTGCGGGTTATTTTGATCGGCCAAGATTCCAGAGTGCACGCGTGGGTGCAATGTCTTTACGCGCCCACCCATAATCTCTGGAAAGCCTGTGTAGGCGCTGACTTCTTGAACTGGAATTCCAGCGCTTGCTAATTGAGCCGCCGTTGAACCCGTTGAAAGAATTTCAATGCCGGCATCACTTAATAATTTTCCTATTTCCAGCAAACGTGTCTTGTCATAGACGCTAAGGAGTGCTCGGCGAATTACTTTAACCTCAGACATGGCGCTCCAGTGTTGGAAGGATCAATGCAATGGTCGCAACTATGAGACCGCGTTCAACTTTCTTAATTCTCTCATGAAGTGTGGCTTCATCATCCCCCGTTAAAACCGGTACCTGCATTTGGGTAATGATTGGACCAGTATCTATGCCGGCATCGACCCAGTGCACAGTAGTTCCAGTGACTGAAACACCAGCGGCCAGCGCATCACGGACAGCATGTGCCCCAGGAAATTCTGGCAAGAGCGCGGGATGGCTATTAATCGTTGGGAAGCGATCAACAAACGCAGTGGGCAAGATTCGCATAAAGCCGGCGCTTACGACGAGATCAGGTTTATATGAAGCAACCCTCTCAATAATCTGCGCGTTCCATAGCTCACGCGAACTTCCCATCGGGAAATGTTCGGTAGCAATGCCAGCTGCCTTCGCGCGATCTAAAACCTGTGCATCATCACGATCACTTATTACCGCAACTACTTCACAATCTAATTCATCGGCATCAATAACAGCTTGAGCAAGCGAGCCAGCTCCTGATGCCAAAATAACTAGGCGATGTAGCATTAGCGCTTACCAATACGCGGCAGATAGAGCGCTAATAAGGCTCCAGCTAGCAACTCTCCCCCGACAGTAAGAGTGAACTTCCATGGCGAAACACCCATTGCAGACATTGCATCGGTTATTAAGGCGCCGCTTCCGGCATATCCAAGCGCGGCGATAATAAGAATGGATGCAAGTAAGGATTGCATGAGAATCCGAGTATTCAGTGCGACAGTCCAACTCGCTAGGAGAGCTCCAGAAATAATTACGACAAGTATTCCAAGCAGTGCTAACCGCGAAGTTCCAGATGGAAGTGCACCCAAAAGAGGAAAGGCTGGAATCGAATGGAGTTCAAAACTCAAAGGCGAAACTATGGAGCCTGAACCGATTGCAAAACCTGCCCCAGAAAAATAGCCAAGTGTTGCAACTACAGCGTTTGGAATATAGAGAAGATTCAAGATAAGTAGTAAGAAACCGCCAATGATCCCTGGCTCAAGAACAATGTTTAAATCCTTAACCGTTGAGAGATTTATGAAAAGTGATACTCCAAAGGCAAGTGATGAGATACCTAGCAAGAGCGCGATTATTCGAGTGCTGTAGAGAAGTGCCTGTCCAAAAACTAATCGCCGCCCAACTGTTGCCGCACTAATCAGAGTTATTGGTAGCAAGAAGAGTGGAGCCAAGTACCAGATGGATGAAACTGCAGTAGTTGCACTGAAGAATGCAAAGAGCGTTCCAATACCTGTATAGAGAAGGGCGAAGAGGACGCGCGCCATGGGCAATAAAGATTGGTCTCCATCGAGTCGATCAATAACACGTGCGATGCCATTGCGAATGGCGAAAACTGGAGCAATGAGTGCACCAAGTGGTAAATACGAGAGATAACCCGCGGTATCTGATGGCGGCAACGAGAGTGAAAATGGAATTTGATGTGCACAAAGCCAGATCCAGAGCGAGGCGCGCAATGGATCACCGGTATTTCCTGTAGCACTTCCCGCCGTTGCCCATGCAAAGAGAGCGATAAAAGATGTTGGCAGAAGAACTAGTGCAACGCTGCGCAGCACTTGGGTTAATGTCACCCCAAGTACGCGCCCAAACATCGCTTTAGCGTCCTAAAATATCGCGCAGCAACTGCGCTGTCTCACTTGGCGTCTGCCCGACCTTTACTCCTGCAGCTTCAAGGGCATCTTTCTTTCCTTGGGCTGTTCCCGATGAGCCAGAGACGATCGCACCAGCATGACCCATCGTCTTGCCTTCAGGGGCTGTAAAGCCTGCAACATAACCAACAACTGGCTTGGTTACGTACTCTGCGATAAATGCTGCAGCACGCTCTTCTGCATCGCCACCAATTTCGCCGATCATAACAATCGCAGTTGTTTCTGGGTCATCTTGAAATGCACGTAGGGCATCGATATGAGTAGTTCCGATTACTGGATCTCCGCCAATACCGATTGCAGTACTAAAACCAATATCTCGAAGCTCGTACATCATTTGATAGGTAAGAGTTCCGGACTTTGAAACTAGTCCGATTGGTCCAGCTCCAGTTATATCTGCTGGAATAATTCCTACATTTGATTTTCCTGGGCTAATTAAACCTGGGCAGTTAGGGCCAATAATGCGGGTTGTGCCTTTACTTACTGAGTATGCATAAAAACTCGCAGAGTCATGAACTGGAATGCCTTCAGTAATAACTACTACTAAAGGCATCGCGGCATCGATTGCATCTATTACTGCAGCCTTTGCAAACTTAGGTGGAACGAAAACGACCGATGTATTTGCACCTGTTGCGCCCATTGCCTCAGCGACGGTATTAAAAACTGGGAGTTGATGTCCATCTATATCAACAACTTGTCCGCCCTTACCAGGTGTTACTCCGCCTGCAACTTTCGTGCCTGATGCCAGCATTCGACGGGTGTGCTTGGTTCCTTCAGAACCAGTCATTCCTTGAACAATGACAATTGATTTTTCATCCAGGAAGATTGCCATTTACTTAGCCGCCAATTCTGCAGCACGATTTGCTGCTCCATCCATTGTGTCGGCCTGTTCAATAAGCGGATGTGCCGCCTTAGCCAAAATTGCACGACCCTCTAGAACATTGTTGCCATCTAGGCGTACAACAATGGGTTTTGTCGCTTTAGATCCCAAGAGTTCAAGGGCTTGCACGATTCCAGTTGCAACTGCGTCGCATGAAGTAATGCCTCCAAAGACGTTTACAAAGACGCTCTTAACATCGCTATCACCCAGAATAATGGAGAGACCATCGGCCATAATCTGTGCAGATGCACCGCCACCAATATCCAAGAAGTTAGCTGGACGAACGCCACCATGTTTTCTGCCGGCATAGGCAACCACATCGAGTGTGCTCATTACTAAGCCTGCTCCATTGCCAATGATTCCAACTTCTCCATCTAGCTTTACGTAGTTTAAATCCTTTTCCTTTGCTGCCGCCTCTAGAGCATTTGCAGCTGCATGATCGACAAGGGCGGCATGTCCAGGTTGGCGGAACTCGGCGTTGTCATCAATAGTGATCTTTCCGTCGAGTGCGATGATTTTTCCATCTTTAGTCTTTACTAATGGATTAACTTCAACCAGCGTTGCATCCTCTGATTGGAAAACCTCCCAGAGTTTTAAGAGAACATCTGCAACTTGATCGGCAACATCTAATGGAAAATTGGCAGCGGCGACGATCTCTTTAGCTTTAGCGGCGCTAATTCCATCAACGGCAGATACCGGAATCTTGGCCAATTTTTCTGGCGCAGTATGTGCGACCTCTTCAATATCCATTCCACCTGAAACCGATGCCATTACTAAAAATGTTCGGTTTGATCGATCTAGAAGAATTGCTAAGTAATACTCAGATTCAATCGGCGCAGCTGCTGCAATCATCACGGTACGAACTTCGTGACCTTTAATATCCATTCCAAGAATAGCTGTGGCTTTTTCACGGGCATCGGCAGCGTTCTCAGCTAGCTTTACGCCACCGGCTTTACCTCGTCCGCCAACTTTTACTTGAGCCTTAACAACTACTTTTCCGCCAATTGTTGTTGCGGCCGCCTCTGCCTCATCAGGAGTTGTTGCAATCGCTGCTGCTAGAACTGGGACGCCATGCTTTTCAAATAAGTCTCGGGCCTGATATTCAAAGAGATCCACGTGTACTCCACATCCTGATTAGAGGGCAATCCTAGAGCTTCTCAACGGGTGCATAGCGCAGGAGTAATCGCTTCTCGCCAAACTTTCCAAAGTTAATTGTGGCCTCAGCCTTATCTGCCTCACCCGCAACTGCAACGACGGTGCCTAAACCAAATGTGTCATGTGACACACGCTCGCCGATATGGAGTTCAATCGCTGTGATTTTCTTACCTGTAGCCCGCGGTGGAGGTGTTGACGCAGTTCGAGATCGCTTCACAAAGGAGGCAGATGGGGAGGCAGATGTTTCGTTGCGCCATTGGATTACATCCTCTGGAATCTCATCTAAGAATCGCGATGGTGGATTGTAATTCGGTGCTCCCCATGTTGAGCGGTACTCGGCCCGTGATAGATATAGACGCTCACGCGCGCGCGTTAAACCAACATAGGCAAGTCTTCGCTCTTCTTCAACTTCATCTTTTTCGCCGAGAGTTCGAGAGTGCGGAAAAATACCATCTTCCATGCCAGTTAAAAATACTGTTGGAAACTCAAGCCCCTTTGCGGTATGTAAAGTCATCATGGTTACTACTCCTCCATGATCCTCACCCTCTGGAATCTCATCGGCATCTGCAACAAGTGAAACTTTCTCCAAAAACCCGGACAGTGAAATCTCTTCATCTTCAGCTAACTCTTCAAAGTCACGCTCTTCATACTCCATAGATACGGCGACTAATTCTTTTAAATTCTCAACACGGACTTCATCTTGAGGATCAGTACTCGATGCCAACTCTGTTAAAAGCCCAGATTGTTCCAACGCAGCTTCGACAATAACTGAGGGACGTGTTTTAGCTTCTACTAAAACATTAAGGGCGCTAATCATGGAGGTGAACTCCTGAATTGATTGTGCCGCCCGCGCTGGGAGTCCTTCTGCCTCTTGGCATCGAAGAAGACCCTGCCAAAAAGAGATTCCATGAGCGGTAGCAAAGCTATCTACGTAGTCCAAGGAGGTATCACCAATTCCCCGCTTTGGAACATTGATTATTCTGCGCAGAGAAATCTCATCCTCTAAATTAGCCAGAACGCGCAAATAGGCGAGAAGATCCTTAACCTCACGACGCTCATAAAATCGAAGACCACCAACGACTTTGTAGGGCAATGCTCCGCGCATAAAGACTTCTTCAAAAACTCGAGACTGAGCATTTGTGCGATAAAAAATCGCAGTGTCTCCGGGATTAGATACACCTTCGCGTTGTAGTTGGCGGATCTCATCGGCGATAAATCTCGCTTCATCATGTTCGTTCTCGGCGATATATCCAGTTAAGAGCGCACCTGATCCGGAATCCGTCCAAAGATTCTTTTCTTTCCGGCTAACGTTTTTAGTAATAACGGCATTGGCTGCATTGAGAATATTTTGAGTTGAGCGATAATTCTGTTCTAGCAGCACCGTTGTTGCATTGGGATAATCAAGTTCGAACTGCAAAATATTACGAATAGTCGCTCCACGAAAGCCATAGATAGATTGATCAGCATCACCGACTACACATAACTCGGCAGGAGCAATTCCTTCACTTTCGGTCCCGACCAACTCCTTTACAAGGATGTACTGGGCATGATTTGTATCTTGATACTCATCGACTAATACATGGCGAAAGCGCGATCTCAGGCGCGCCTTTGACTCTGGGAATCGCTGCAAGACCTCAACGGTTTTCAAAATTAGGTCATCAAAATCCATGGCATTGGCACGTTGTAGGCGTTGCTGATAAACGGCATAAACATCGGCAACGACCTGTTCAAATTGATTGCTAGCCGCGTTCACATAGTCCTGAGGGCCCATGAGTTCATTCTTGGCATTTGAAATCATCGCCTGGAACTGCCTTGCTGGATATCTCTTTGAATCTAAATTGAGTCCTTTTGCAACGATCGTTATTAAGCGAAGGGAGTCAGCTGAGTCGTAGATGGAGAACGAGTTGCTGTATCCCAACCTCACCGCCTCTTGTCGCAAGATGCGCACACACGCAGAGTGAAAGGTCGATACCCACATCGATTGAGCAACGGGACCGACAAGTTCGCCAACGCGAGCCTTCATCTCCCCTGCCGCTTTATTTGTAAAGGTAATTGCGAGAATTTGATAAGGAGCAACATTTCTAACTGACATCAGATAAGCGATACGGCGAGTAAGAACCCTTGTCTTTCCAGAACCAGCTCCGGCAATAACTAATAGTGGACCGCCCGCATGCGTTACGGCAGTGGCCTGCGCAGGGTTGAGCTCTGCTAACAGGTTTTCAGTACTCGACATGCGGCGAAGTCTATTAGGCTACGCCGATGGAACCGATCGCAGATAGTGAGATCAAACGAGTTTTGGTCATTAGTGCCCACCCAGATGATTCAGATTTTGGCGCATCCGGAACAATCGCCCAATGGGTTAAAAAAGGTATTGAAGTGGCCTACGTATTTTGCACCAATGGCGATCAGGGTGGCGAGGAATCTGGTTTCACAAAGGAAGAGATGCCAGCGATTCGACAGCGTGAACAGCGCACCGCCGGTGCTGCAATCGGTGTCACCGATATTACTTTCCTTAACTATGTAGATGGCCACTTAGAGGCAACACTTGGGCTTCGTAAAGATTTAGTTCGCCAGATTCGAATCTCACAGCCCGATCGATTGGTCTGTCAAAGCCCCGAAAGAAACTGGGATCGAATCGGTGCTAGTCACCCCGATCACTTAGCTGCAGGCGAAGCTGCAATTCAAGCCGTTTACCCCGATGCACGTAATCCTTTTGCATTTACCGACTTGCTAGATCAAGAAGGCCTGCAACCCTGGCGCGTGAAAGAGGTTTGGGTGAGTGCATTCCCTACTCCGGATCACTTTGTAGATATCACCGATACTTTTGATTTAAAGATGAAGGCGTTGCATGCCCATGCATCCCAGACTGCTCACAACAGTGAGCTAGATAAAATGGTTCGTGAGTGGGGTCAGCGAAATGCAGCAGCAGCTGGTTTTGAAGAGGGTCGTATCGCCGAAGCTTTTAAAATCGTTAATACAAATTAGCCGACTGTTACCTTCGTTAGGGCAATTTTTATATTTGGCGTTCCATCTCCGCCGCCACCTTTAACTCCAGCTTTTGCAATCGCTTGGACGATATCTAAACCTTTTGTAATCTTTCCCCAAATTGTGTAATCCGAGTTAAGTCTTGTGTCGGCAAAGACTAAGAAGAATTGGCTGCCATTAGTACCTGG
>CAXNOC010000030.1:0-11333 GCA_964203745.1 Candidatus Planktophila sp. | reverse complement strand
ACGAACGCGCTTTACTACATTCTTTACCGGCTTCTGACGGTGAGATGTACCGAGAATTAAATCTGCACCCATTGAAAGTGCGGCTAGAGACTGAGGGCGAATTTTCGAAGGACCACAGCCAAAACGTCCATCGACGGGCTTAATGTTTGCCGGGATAATTATCTCTGCGCTCATTAGGTGAGTTTATGGGTAGTAGCGACCTATCACCCAATCAGCGCCAGCGTTAAGCCGTTCATAGCGCAATCGATCATGCATTCGTGAATAACGCCCCTGCCAAAATTCGATTGCAAGCGGCGTAACGCGGTATCCGCCCCAATGCGGTGGACATGGAACGTGACTTCCCTCGGGCCACTTTTCAGAGGCACCCTGAAATCTCTGATCTAACTCTTCGCGTGAGGCAAGTGGGGCAGATTGATGGCTAGCCCATGCACCAATCTGTGATGACCATGGTCTCGTTGCAAAATAATTCTCGGACTCTTCAGTGCTGACTTTTTCTGCCAGGCCACTTATTGATACTTGCCGCTCCATGGCATACCAAGGAAATAACAGGCTGACCTGGGCGTTCATTTCGATTGAATGTGCTTTGCGTGAAGAGTAATTAGTGAAGAAAGTAAACCCACCTTCTGAAATATCTTTGAGCAGAACCGAGCGAGTTGTAATTGTTAGTTCGGAATCTACCGTCGAGAGAACCATGGCATTGGCTTCGACGATAATTGGATTCTCATGTGCTTGGCGCAGCCAATCGGCAAAGGCAACAAACGGGTCGGCACTAAGTTCGCCAATACCGTTCTGGCCGTATGAAAGGCGCATTGCCCTGATTTCATCGCGATTAAATCCTTGATTGCTCATAGGTGTATCGAACCTCACTTTCATTGTGAGTGCATCCTCGCAGTTCCTGGTCGCTACCACCCCTTAGCTAGGTGCAGAATTGAGCCATTACATAACGCACACTAAGGAGCTCACAGTGTCAGAGGATTTTAAGCCTGGTCTTGAAGGTGTAATCGCTTTTGAATCTGAGATCGCAGAGCCCGATAAAGAGGGCAGTGCCCTTCGCTACCGCGGTGTGGATATCGATGAGCTTGTAGGGCGAGTCTCTTTTGGAAACGTATGGGGTCTACTCGTAGATGATGAGTTCAATCCAGGATTACCAAATGCGGAAAAATTTCCGCTTCCAGTTCACTCAGGTGATGTTCGAGTCGATGTCCAAGCAGCGATTTCAATGCTTGCACCAGCGTGGGGATTTAAGCCGCTACTAGATATTGATGATGCAGAAGCACGTAGCAATCTTGCACGCGCATCAGTCATGGTTCTTTCATATTTGTCACAGGCCGCACGTGGCGTGACAGCTCCACCGGTTCCAGAGTCCGAAATCGATAAGGCGCACACGGTTGTTGAGCGAATGATGATTCGCTGGCGTGGAGAGCCTGATCCACTTCATGTTCGTGCAATTGATGCATATTTTGTTTCAGCCGCAGAGCATGGAATGAATGCATCTACATTCACTGCACGAGTCATTGCATCAACCGGTGCCGATGTTGCCGCTGCATTATCAGGTGCAATCGGTGCGATGTCTGGTCCACTACATGGTGGCGCACCTTCACGTGTTCTGCACATGATTGATGAAGTTGAAAAGTCAGGCGATGCCACTGCATATGTAAAAGGCTTACTCGATCGCAAAGAACGTTTAATGGGATTTGGTCATCGCGTGTATCGCGCAGAAGATCCACGCGCTCGCACATTGCGTCGCACAGCGAAAGAGCTCAATGCGCCACGTTATGCAGTAGCAGAAGCGTTAGAACAAGCAGCGCTAAAAGAACTTCGCGAACGTCAACCTGATCGTGTTCTTGAAACAAACGTTGAATTCTGGGCCGCAATTATTTTAGATTTTGCAGAAGTTCCATCACATTTATTCACATCGATGTTTACTGCAGCTCGTACTGCAGGATGGTCGGCGCATATTCTTGAACAAAAACGTACTGGTCGACTCATTCGTCCATCGGCTCGCTACATTGGTAAGGCTCCTCGCTCAGCCGAGGCGGTCACGGGCTGGGATTCCACGGTCGAGCAGCTCCATAAGTAGGCTCTGCAAGGGCCGTATGTAAGGCTGGGCCTTTATAACAATCGGGTATATAAACCCTTAAAACAGCGATATTCATGTGCCGTACATTGCTTTTGCGTCGCCAAAGCAGTGGGATATGCCTACGAGGAAACCTGCACCCCCAAGAAGAGGTTTTCAAATCTTAAAGGAGATTACTTAGTGAAGAACAGACTACTTAAGGGTCTTGCTCTTGCCACAACGATTGCATTCGCTGCTGGCTTGACCATTGTCCCTGCGCAAGCTGCAAGTGAAATTCTTATTTGGGCCGATGAAACACGCGGACCAAACCTAACAAAAGTATTTGCAAAGAAGAGTGACTGGGTTCCAGGAAGCACAATCAAGGTTGTATCTTTTTCAAGCTACGACGCATTGAAAGATGCACTTGATAAGGCATCTGGCACAACAGGTCCAGATATTTTCGTTGCAGGTAACGACTGGGTTCCAGCATTAGCTAAGAGCGGAAAGCTTGCTCCTGTAGTTTTGACTGCAGCGCAGAAGGCACAGTTCACTCCAAGCCAATTCTTTGATCTCTCATACGGTGGAAAGCTTTACGGCGTTCCTGTAGATGTAAACAACGTTGGAATGGTTTACAACACAAAGCTAGTAAAGACAGCACCAAAGACTTACGGTGAAATGGTTAATTACTACCTAGCTAACAAGTCAAAGAAGGGCCTTAAGGCTGGACTTTGTGTTGCTGGTGGCGGAATGTCATGGGGCGCTCTTTCAGGATTCTCAGCACTTGGCGCAGAGCCATACATGATGAACGCTGATGGATCTGTTAACTTCAATAAGAGCTTTGATCCAACTGTTTTTGCTAAGAATGTAACTACATTACTTCTTGACAAGAAGGGTAAGAGCAACGGCTTCTTCCCAGCAACTGACACTGGTTGCCAGGATAACTTCCTTGCTGGAAAGGTTCCATTTGCCATTATTGGTAACTGGCACTGGCGTACATTTGCTGAAGCAGGATTTGATATGAACATCATGCCTGTTCCAGGTGTAAAGGCCGGCACATACGGCAAGATGTTTGGATCTGTTAGCGGTGCATTCCTTACTTCATATGCAGAGACACATGGCGTAGCTGTTCCAGCTAAGTCACTTCTAACTAGCTTCTTTGCATCAACTAAGGGTCAAGTTGCTTACCAGGCAGAAGAAGGCCGTCCACCTGCCGAGAAGGGCGCTCAGATGAGCCAGCTCGTACTTGGTGGTCAAAAGGCAATGGGAGCGGCTGCAAGTCTCTCCTCAATCCCACAGATTGGTGCTTTCTTGAACACTAATGCTGGCGGAGCAAACTACTGGGATTCAGCTCCAGCTTATTGGACTGCAGTCTTGGTAGACGGAAAGAATCCACTTGTAGAAGCTAAGAAGCTTGCTGCAATTTGGAAGGCTAACGTCGCAGCAGGAAAGGCCGATCTCTAAGAGATTCTCTTGGAGTATGAAAGTTAGCGGTTAGAACTTTCATGGTCGAATAGGTTGAGTCGCGTGGGCGGGATTAATTCCCGCCCACGCTACTACTTTCACAATCTGTAAGAATTAAATACTAAGAAAGCGGTAACACAGTGAGTAGTATTTTTCGAGGTAAGTTTGCATTAATCCTCAAGATAATCGCCCTTGCAGGCATAACAGCCGTTTTGAGCCTATTAGCTCAGAGCGCAGTTGCCTCGGGTGAAATCGCTATCGGTGCATTTTTAGTTATTGCAATCGTGGCACTGAATTTTACTTATTTCACAAAAATTTCAATTCCACTTAAATTTTTTGTACCGGGAATTCTCTTCTTTATCGCCTTTGTAATTGCACCAATAATTTTTACAGTTTTAATGTCTACCTTTAATTATCAAACCGGAAACTATATTGCTAAAGATGCTGCGATTGAACAGGTACTAATTCGCGGAGTCGAACCCGATACCAATCAAACTACTTTTGATCTTGTTTCAGGTAAAGATCTTGATGGAAACGACGCAGTCTTAGTTTCAGATATTGCTAATCAAAAATTCTTTATTTCTACTCAAGATGAACTGACTACTTTGGATGCAGGCCAACTGACCATTAATGAATATGGTGTCGCAACAACAGCGCCAGGCTTTACTGAACTCTCTGCCGATGAATTAGCGAAAAGTGATGCTTACACCAAAATTAGATACAAATACTCAGATGGTTATTACATAGTCATCGAAGGTCAAGGCGTAGGCGCCGTCTTTAGGCAATCTCTGGCCTATGATGCTAAATCTGACACGATGAAGAATCTTCAAACCGGAGAGATCTATGTTAACAACAACAGAGGAAACTTCGTTCTTGAAGGATCTCCGGCGACAATGTTGACACCAGGATGGCGAGCTCCCGTATGGTTTGAAAACTATACAAAGCTTGTGACCGACTCACGAGTGCGAACTCCATTAATCAAAGTCTTTATTTGGACAGTTATATTTGCAGCATTAACGGTTTTAAGTACTTTTGCCTTCGGTCTCTTGCTGGCTCTAGCGCTTAATCGAAAGATGCGAGGGCGACGCATTTACCGCTCTATTTTGATTTTGCCCTACGCGATGCCAAGCATCATGAGTATTTTAATTTGGGCAGGAATGTTTGATACAGAGTTTGGTGCAATAAACAATATCTTGCACACAGATATCGCTTGGTTCTCAAGTGCAAGCTTTGCTCGAGCAGCGGTTTTACTCGTAAATCTCTGGCTAGGCTTCCCATACTTCTATCTCATCTGCTCGGGCTCTTTGCAGGCTATACCTTCGGAGCTATTAGAGGCTGCAGCAATCGATGGTGCAAATCCGCGACAAGTCTTTAGAAGTATCACTCTTCCATTGCTATTGCAGATTCTGTCACCGCTTCTAATTGCATCTTTTGCCTTTAATTTTAATAACTTCAATTTGATTTACCTCTTAACGGGTGGTGGTCCAAGAAACACCTTGGATGGTGAAATTGCAGGAGCCACGGATATTTTGATCAGCTACACATATCAAATTGCATTCGGCCGTAATATCCTTGACTTCGGACTTGCTAGTGCAATTTCGGTTTTGATTTTCTTCCTTGTCGCTTCAATTTCCTTCTATGGCTTGCGTAAATCAAAAGTAATGGAGACCTTCGTATGACAAAATGGTTGAGAGAGAATCTGTGGCGTCACACATTCGCAATAATCATGTGTATCTTTGCTTTGTTCCCGCTGTATCTAGTGGTGCTCTCTTCGTTTAACCCAACCGGAAGCCTTAACCTGACTTCATTTGTGCCACGTGAGATATCTTTTGAAAACTACAAAATGCTCTTTTCTTCACCTAAAATTCCATTTTTGTCATGGGTGAAAAACTCATTACTCATCGCTTCAGTAGTTGCAATTAGCTCAGTAGTAATCGGTGCAGCCTCAGCTTTCGCATTTAGCCGTTTGAAGTTCAAGGGCAAGAAGTTTGGTATTCAATTGCTGCTTCTTGTTCAGATGTTTCCATCCATTTTGGCACTTTCAGCGGTCTACGTAATCATGGAGCGTGTCTACTCATTCGCACCAGGTATTGGTCTAGGTACCCAAGCGGGCTTGATTCTCGTCTACTTAGGTGGATCAATGGGAGTCAATATCTGGCTGCTCAAGGGCTTTGTGGATTCAATCCCTGCCGAACTAGATGAGGCAGCAAAGATCGATGGGGCAAGCCCTGTGCAGACCTATTGGTTGATTTTTATTCCTCTAGCAACTCCTGTTCTAGCAGTTGTCTGCTTGCTTAGCTTTATTGGCACATTCAATGAGTTCATCGTTGCTCGTTTATTCTTAGTAGAAATGAGTGGAAGAACTGTTGCTGTTGGTCTACAGCAGTTCATCGGTGGTCAGTATGCAAGCAACTGGGGCGCTTTTGCCGCAGGTTCAATACTTGCATCTATTCCAATCGTCATCATCTTCCTATCGCTACAGAAATACATCGTTAACGGCTTAACTGCCGGCTCTGTTAAAGGTTAAGAATGAAACGTAAGGGCATCACTGCTCTCATAGTTTCTATTTTTCTCTCACTATCGACGCTCTCTTTTGCTGCCGCTCCAGAAACTCCGAAAGTTGGATTGTCTCAAGACCTGATTTATTTTGTTATGCCTGATAGGTATAAAGATGGCGATAAGAAGAATAACGATAATGGTGGTTTTAATGGAGCTCTTACCGCCTTTTATCACGGCGGAGATCTAAAGGGTTTAACTGGAACGTGCGAGCCGGGCGATGATGGTTTAGCTCGTATTAAATCCTTGGGCTTTACTGCCGTTTGGTTAACACCTGTAGTTACACAACAGGAGGCAATTGGAAGCGGAGCGGGATATCACGGCTATTGGGGCATCGATTTTATCAATGTAGATCCGCATTTAGGAACTAACGCCGACATGGCTAATTTTTCAAAGTGCGCGAAGAAGCTTGGTTTAAAAATCATTTTGGATATCGTCACTAACCATACGGGCGACGTCATTAAATATCGTGGCAATGAGGCCTATATCCCAGCAGACGCAAAGAATTTAAAGAAGCCGGCATGGCTCAATACCTTAAGTAATTATCACAATGTCGGTGATATGGGCCGCTGTTGGGGTGTCGGTAACTGCACCAAGCTAGGCGATTTCTACGGCCTAGATGACTTAGCGACAGAGAAACCGCAAGTCTGGAAGGGTTGGGCGCAGGTCTACTCAAAGTGGCTGACCGACTACGGCATATCTGGCTTCAGAGTCGATACGGCCCGTCACGTTGATGATAAGTTCTTTAAGAACTGGTCGCCCTTAATTCATAAGTCAGCAGCATCAGCGGGAATAGATAATTTCACAATCTTCGGAGAGGCTTACGAATACAACCCATTTAATCTCATGGAGTACGTAAGGCGAAATAAGATCCAGACAGTCTTAGATTTTCCATTCCAAGCCAAGGCAACCGAGTTCGCTTCGGGATATTCAAATGCCCTGACACTTTCGATGCTCTTTGATAAAGATGACTATTACACAAGTGCCACATCATCGGCCAGCAACTTAGTAACTTTCCTGGGTAATCACGATGTAGGAAGAGTCGGCTTCACAATTGGAAGAAAGAGGATACAGCCGCAAGGTCAACTCTTGCCAAGGGTTAATTTGGCAAATGCACTGCTCTATTTCACACGAGGCATCCCAGCTGTTTATTACGGGGATGAAGTTGGGATGACGGGATCAAACTCAGGGAATGATCAATTTGCACGTCAAGATATGTTTGCAACCGAAATTGAACTTTGGAAAGATGAAACTAGAGTCGGTGGATCTCCAATCGGTAACGGAGATTCATTTGCTGCCACAAATACCAGCCCAGTAGCTATATACCTTAAAGAAATTTCAGAACTCCGTCGCGCCAATCCAGCCTTAGCCAATGGCGTAATGCTCACTCGCCACTCAATTAACTCTTTATTTGTTGTCTCTAAGAAAGAGCCAGTTGAAAATCGAGAGTACATAGTCGCCTTTAATAACTCTGACACCGATGAGAGCGTAGAAATCACAAGCGCTACATCTTCGGGTGGCTGGCAGTTACTGCTAGGTCAATCAGAGGCAGCGACGAGTTCAAATAAAGTCACATTTACAGTTCCGGCGCTCTCAACCGTTATTTTCAAGGCAAATAATGCAATCGATGTCGTTGAGACAAAGGTTGGCAAGATAAGCACTGCCCTTGACGATATGACTGGTTTTTACCAAGTAAAAGTTGGGCTAGTTAGTTCAGATTTTCTATCTGTGGAGTTTTTCACTCGGACTGTCGGAACATCGAAGTGGGTCTCCAATGGGATAGATACCAACGCTCCGTACAGTATTTTCTT
Organism: Candidatus Planktophila sp.; assembly: GCA_964203745.1. Classification (GTDB taxonomy): domain Bacteria; phylum Actinomycetota; class Actinomycetes; order Nanopelagicales; family Nanopelagicaceae; genus Planktophila. The sequence goes on along the minus strand of CAXNOC010000030.1, from coordinate 3,449 downwards.
AGATCCATTAGATTTTGCAAAGAAGAAGATTGAAATTAAAGCTGTAGCTACGAATTCGAAGGGAAAGAACTTTGTCACCTCAATCGCCAAACTCAGCATTCCCGCACCATGATGGCAGCGAGCTCTATGTCAGCAACGATGCCCCCGTTATTGGTGATTCAGTAACCCTAAAAGTCCGCGTTCCAAACACTTACACTTTTGCAAAAGCATTTGTCCGTCTCTATCACGATGGTGAGCCACGAAGTTTTGAATTGAAAGCCGGTAATAAGGGCGATGTCGAAACGTGGTGGTCGGTAAAAGTATCGATTGAAAATCTCTCAACGCTCTATCGCTTCGTTTTCGTAGCTGAAGGAAAATATGAGTGGCTCAATGCCGCTGGCTGTTTTGACCATGACGTCCACTCAAACAATGATTTTCACATTGTGGCAGTTCCGGCCTATCCCCAGTGGATTAAATCATCGGTCTTCTACCAAATATTTCCAGATCGCTTTGCAAAATCAAAAGATGCTCACCCAATTCCAGATTGGGCAGAGCCTCGAGAGTGGGATGAACTCCCACGTGGGCGTAGCAAGTCCACTGGGCGAGAGTTATATGGCGGAGATTTAAAGGGCGTAGAGCAGCACCTTGATTATGTTAACGATCTTGGAGTCAATGGAATTTACTTCACACCGTTTTTTCCCGCCCGATCTAATCATCGTTATGACGCGAGCAGCTTTGACCATGTAGATCCAATTTTGGGTGGCAACAAAGCGATGTTTAGCTTGGTTGCAGCGGCTAACAAGCGCAGGATTCGCCTGCTCGGTGACTTAACATCTAATCACTGTGGCGCCGGCCATCCATGGCTAGCAAAGGCAATTAAGGACAAGAAATCAAAAGAGCGTGGATACTTTTATTGGGACAAGTCGGTCAAGCATGGATATGTGGGATGGTGGGATTTAGCCTCGCTGCCTAAATTAAATTTTAATTCCAAGGCTTTACGTAAAGCGATGTATTCAGGGAAAAACTCGATTGTAAAGAAATGGTTATCTCCGAAATTTGGTATGGCAGGTTGGCGTATTGACGTTGGAAATATGACTGGGCGCTTAGGTGCCGATGACATGCACGATGAGGTCATGCGCGGCATTCGACAGGCTATGGATGAGGTCAAACCAGATGCGTGGCTCGTTGCAGAGAACGGTGACTTCGTTGCAAGCGACCTCAATGGTTTAGGTTGGCATGGAGCGATGAATTATCAGGGCTTTATGCGGCCGGTATGGAACTGGGTCAACAAGAACTCAACAATCGGCGGGGGCTTTCAAGGCCTGCCATTCTCAATGCCAAAAATTAATGGAGGCCAACTGGTTGAAAGTATGACTCAATTCAGTGCTGCAATTCCATGGCGCTCATTAGTTGCAAGTATGGTCCTGCTTGATTCGCATGACACGGCCCGTATGCGCACGGTCGTCCTTGGCGATAAACAGGTTCATCTATCTGCAATGGCACTGATGCTTTCCTATCCCGGAGTCCCATCGATTTTTGCCGGGGATGAGATTGGCCTTGAGGGCGCTTGGGGCGAGGATGGCCGGCGAACGATTAATTGGGAGGATCGCTCAGGCTGGGATCATGAGTTTTTAGCTCAAGTTAAGTTACTTGTAGATATTCGCAGACACCGTGATGGTCTTATAAATGGTGGGTTGCGCTGGCTTGCCGTTGACAATGATTACATCGCTTTTTTGCGAGAGTCTAAGAAAGAGTCGATTCTTGTTTTCATTTCACGAAAAGAAGTCAAAGCCACTCTTGATTTAAAACCCTATGGCTATGCAGTAAAGGAAACGCTCTATGGTCAGAACGCACAAGGATCGAAGATAGTAATCGACTCTAAAACCGCTACTCAGGCAGTGTGGGTCCTTGAATCAAGCCAAAAACGCATGGGTTGATCTAAGTACTTAGCCCAGGATCTCTCATTGTGACCACTACGTTTGTAAGCTTTGCTGATGTAATTGTGGTGCCTGTATCCGTGTTCGTGCATTAATTGATCGGCTACGTTTTGAAAAGGTGCGTATTCGGCATCTAAACCCTTTGCGCCATGACTCATCCATACTTTGAAAGGACCAGGAATTGGTAGAGAGAAAACAGTTTTTTCTACTAGTGGAATAGCACCGAATGGCCAATGGGGCGAGAGTGCAAGTGCAGTTGTAAATTTATCGGGCAATTGAGCCAGAGCGTAGAGCGTTGCAAGTGCACCCATGCTCGAGCCAATCATCGCAGTCTTTTCTGGAGAAATTCCTGGAGCAATAGCGGGAATATATTCTTCAAAAATCTTTGCTAAGTAGGCATCGCCCTGAAGAATTTGCGGATCAAAACTCTTTGCGAAATCGCTATGGACGGCCATGCCATCACGGAAATACTTTTCAGGAACCAAATCTTTTCCGCGACCCCATGGATTAGCTTTTGTACTGCTATGCCACACTCCGATAATCGCTGGCGGTTTGATTCCTAACTCTTGACTGACGCGTATTGCTGATTGAGCCATTTTCCACGTCTGTCCTCTGTGCGTGGATGTTGCGCCATCAAATACATTTTGTCCATCGTGGGCGATTAATAAACGCTCTGCAGGCTCTTTTGGCAGCCAATAATCAACGGTACGACCGTCGAAATCGACGCGCTTAATCTCGCCTGGAACCCCTCGAATTTGGAAGCGCTTAATCTCTTTCATAATGGTTAAATCTACCCATGTCTGAGCCTAAGCGGAGCATTATGTGGTTCCGTCGAGATCTTCGTATAGGTGATAACCCCGCACTCCTTGAAGCAATCGCCGCGGGCGAAGAAATTCTTCCTGTATTTATTCTAGATAAAAAACTCATTGAAAGCGCCGGCACTAAACGTCTTGCCTATTTAGGACAGTCACTTCGCTCACTTGACGAATCATTAAATAACTCCTTGCATGTAATGGTTGGCGAGCAGAGCGAAGTTCTTAAAGATCTAATGAAGAGATATAACGCTTCAACAGTGCATATCTCTACTGAATACGAGCCTTATGGGGCGGCACGTGATCAACGAGTTGAAGCCGCAGGTATTCCATTAGTACGTACTGGTAGTCCATATGCCGTGGCTCCTGGGCGAGTTGTCAAGCCAAGTGATGCCACACCGTACAAGGTCTATACGCCTTTTTACCGCGCATGGTCTATCCATGGATGGCGAAAACCTGCAGAGACTCCTAAGAAGATTAAGTGCGTAGTACCAAATGAAAGTGAAAGAAATTTTCCTGATTGGCAGCTACCTGATGGAGTGTCAATTACCGCTGCGGGTGAAAAAGCAGCTCTTGCGCGTTGGGAGTACTTCCAAGAAAACGGTTTAGATAGTTACGATGAAGGTCGAAACCTTGCCGGCATTGATGGCACTAGCAAACTGAGTGCGCATTTAAAGTGGGGAGAGATTCATCCTCGCACATTGTTGGCATCCCTTGGTGA
>CAXNOC010000029.1:0-11615 GCA_964203745.1 Candidatus Planktophila sp. | reverse complement strand
ATGGGAAACTTGTGGATAACTAATGTCCTTACTTACCGGTGCAAGGCTTACTCCTTGTGGAAGGCGAAGGCCTCATCATGGAATCTATTCTTCGGAACACCGCTATCTTCGGCCGCCTTGCGCACGGCGCTGACCAAGGCTTCAGGTCCACAAATATAGATATCAGAGTCGGCAAACTGCGGGACCAAACGATTTAAGGTTTCGGCATCCATTGGATGCTCTTTTCGCGAGCCCACTAAATAGTGAATACGGATAGATCCGCCGCTATTGAAAGCTAGGTAATCCAACTCTTCACGTAGAACTAAATCGACTTCTCTTGAAGCGCGATAGATCAGATCCATCTGCACGCCACCGTTGAACTCATCGATTAAGGCGCGCACGGGCGTGATTCCGACGCCTCCGCCAACTAAAACAACATGCGGGCGGGTGCTACGTCCGGCGGTAAATGCACCATACGGCCCTTCAACAAATACGCGAGTGCCTGGCTTTAAAAATGCTAAGGAACGTGAGTGGTCACCGAGATCTTTAACAGTGATTCGCATTAAGTGCTGCGTAGGGGCGGCCGATAACGAATATGGATGCGACATTAAGAAGTGTCCGCGAGTTAAAAAGCGCCAACCAAAGAACTGTCCGCCCTGTGCGCCTAATCGATCTAAGTTGCGACCCTTCATGATGACCGAAACAACGCCCGGCCCTTCGACAACTACTTTTTCAACCTTTAAATTAACTTTCATTGAACGTACCAATGGCACACCAAAGCGCCAATACACAATCGAGAAGGCCATCAATACATAGAGCAAAGTCCAATAAGCGCGATTAAGTGGGTGGCCAATAAACATCTGCCCATTTAGAACTTGGTGCATAAAAGATGCCGCAATTGCGAAGTATGTATAGATGTGGACAATCCACCAGGTTTCATAACTCATCTTCGCGCGGGCTTTTTTATATGAAGTCACCCCCGCCAAAACCATCAAGAAGAACCCGGCAAGTGCAAACCACATCCAGTCAAATGTATTGAGCATTTCCCACAGCTCTTTATAGAGCGGAATGGAATCTTGACCGGCGAAAGAGATGATCACTAAGAGAACATGCGCGCCGATTGCATACAAAGACCACGGCCCTAACTTGCGATGCCACGTCACTAAGCGATCGTGGCCAACGCCGCGTTCGACCCAGGGAATTCGCGCAACTAAAAAGATTCCAACGATTGCAAAATATGTTCCGACTAATGCCAGTAAACGAGATAGCGATGCCATATTTGCATAGACCGTCATGAAGTCGCTTTTGCGTACCGTCGTAAGTTGTAGTGCCAGAGTTAAGCCAAGTCCGCCTCCCACCAGCAAGGCAGCCCAATCCGTGCCGGCGCTTGAGTGCTTATAGATACGGGTTGGTTGGGTCATAGGGCTATTAGATACCCATTTCCTGAGAAGCCTCTGAGCACCAGCGGTGAGCCCTGTGGGTTAAGGGCTTAAGGTTGGCTCGCCTGGAAATCAGGGAGTCGCTTTATGCAAACAATGTCGCAAGGGGTCTGAATATCTTCAGTCATCGTAAAGCTGCCAAGCTTCTTTAGCTCCCAAGAAGTACGGTCAGAAGCCAACACTAACTCCACAACATCGTGTTTCTTGCTATCGACTTGTAGCTTTGAAGGAAATGGATCTGAAAAACTGCTCAATTTGTCCCCACACAGAGTTAAAGCAAGTATCGCCGGGCTCCACTTGTCGGGTTCATGTGCATAAATTGGATCCTGGAATCTTGCCAACTCGCTACATGAGGATGCGACTGAGCCAGGTGTGCTCGATTCTTGATATGCGTTAGATACTTTAATAAAAGTGAAAGAAGAAAAAGCAAATAATGCAACCCCGACAAAAAATGCGCCCTTTCTTAATTGGAAGTCCACTTTATGTCGACCTAGTATTACCGCTAAGGTTATTAGGAGAAAGCTTGAATAGACTGCAATAAGACGTAACCACACATAATCCGTAAATAGCGAAGCTGTATCAGAGGTTTGGTTTCTCGGATTCTCAATAACTGATCTAAAAACAAAATACACGTGGCTGAACAAATAATAGAGTAGGAGTGCAGTCCAAAGAGCAAATACCAAGTAAATCGCATTTAATGTAGCAGAGTACTTCTTGACCCGATGGTATAAAAGATAAGCAGAAATCACTAAGAAGACTCCGAAAAGTGATAGGACTAGTTCTAAAAATGAAGAATTTGCTAACGAGTACCCGCTCTGAGTTGATGGCATTCCGAAGCCACTATTTAGGAAGTTATTAAACAAGATGCCTTGCGTCGACGGCAATATGTTTATCGAATTCCAAAACATATCAAGACCACTCAGTTGATGCCTTACAGGATTAAATGAGCCTAGATGAATGCTCCCGTGACCAGATGAACCTACAATTAAGTCCAAATAGATTCTTAGGCTTGTAAAACGCAAGGCGGCAAATGCGCTAATGGTAAGAACAAAGAAAAATGTGAACCTTTGCCATATTTTGAATTTTTGCAGTCTAAGGATCTGCAATAGAAACGGAGAGATACCAGCGAAAATTACTATTGGTAGTTGTTGAACATAGACAAAATAAGTTCCTACTACAATAATGAACATCAGTATAAAATTAAAATAATTTTGCCGAAATTTCTGGCGTTGAATTTGAATTGCAATAGTAAAAGCTGCAACAACGGCAGCACTTGCACATAGCTGAGAACTTAAACCTTCGAAAAGGAATACGAGAATCCAAACGGGCGAGATCACCATCGCTGAAATAGTTAGATAAAGAAATAAATTTGATGACCGGGGTATAACAGGTGCTGAGTCAACACTATTTATTGACTTAGGCCTCGAGCGTGGATTCTTACTTTTTGACGATTCTGTGACTTCAATATATTTAATCTCTTCCAATTTAACTATATCAAGCAGCGTACCTGCCATTATTGCAATGAAAATGATCGCGAGAGCTAACCAGCTCATCAAGAATGTGTTAATCGGATCAAAAATCTGCATGAAAGGAGTTAAAAGTGAAGAAAGCCCAATACGTTGACTGGCTAATTCGTCGACGGCATATCTAACAACCATATCCGGAACCAGCCAGGCATTCGGAAGTAATTTCGTGGGCTCATCCCAACTCAATCCTTGAACATAAGTCTGACCCGTATATTCACTCCACTTATCCATAATGGCATTAATCGAGCCATACTTACTCAATCCCCCGCTTAAAGCCATATATCCGTAGGGATCTGGATTAATAAAAGTAGCAAATTTTCTATAACCAATTACAAATAGAAAGAGTGATACGGCCGTGGAAAGGTAGTAGGTTAATTTGGCGCCGTATGAAAAGAGTTTTAGAAACCCCTTCCCGCTTTGGATTATTTCAAAACCCAAGCTTACAAGAAATATGATGCAAACTAAGGCGATAATAAATAGATTCTGAATGAGCCCAACGAATGCGAGTATTGAAATGAAGGAAGTTAATAGAAGTAATCCAACTAGAATCTGTGAAGCATCTATGGTTTTTTGATGAAACAGTAATCGAAATGGGGAAAGCATCGCCGTGCCGAAAACTAGTATGGCAAGCGTGACTACTACGAGCACTATTCCCCCCTACCTATCTCGATTGCAAATTAGTAGACCAGGGATTATTAACCAGATCGAGAAAATGTGTCTTCAATTTATTTCTTTTTTACGCCAAGAATTCCTACACCAGGGATATCCTCTTGAACAAAGGCGCCCTCACACAGAGAGCCATCTTTCCAGGCGAAACTTTGGCGGGCAGACTCGGTCATAACGAGGAGCTGAAGATTAGAATCCTGTAGGTGTTTACACGATAAATTAACTGAAGCATTGCTCTGGAACATATCCAGCGGGGAGTTGAAAATATTGGCAGATTCCATTCCTGTCAACGCGTGCACATAGTTGCCCCCCTCACCATAAAAGCCAATGGAAAGGTTTAACGAAGCTGCATATTTTTCTGCCGCTGGAATCATATTTATCGCAGCCACCAAAGGTGGCCGTGGGAATGTTCCATTGGGGTTTTCGCCATTGATTCTCTTTATTTCAAAACTTGGATTTGGAATCAAAAGAATCGTAGCCATCATAAATGCAAGAATTAAAGTCGGGAAATATCCGATCATTTTACGATCAATTCCTAACGGGGAGTTTCTCTTAATAAGTCCGATAACCGCAATTAATGCAACCGATAAAGGAATATAGAGAATTGACATTTGTCCTGAGTGATATGACCTATTAACATAATAAGGAAGTGCAAAGGTACAAAATGCACCGAAATAAAAGGCAGTAAGAGATGAGATGTTATTTCGTGAGTTCTTAACTGGGTCTTCAGATTTATTAGTGAGCTTAAGTAGGAAATAGAATCCTGTCGCCGCCGCGCCCATCATTAATGGAAAATCAAGATTGACCGGGCCTGGCATTTCAATTAGTACTGAACCAAAACCTCCTCCAAACTGCCTTGCAAACCAGCCAAATAGCGACCAGTCAGGTACTGCGCCTTGGGAGACGAGGTAAGAGTAGATAACTACATGTCCAAGGACTTGACCGGCAAGGTGCCATATGAAAGCTAATTTGTTCTTGGCACTAACCGCTCCAGCGGTAGCAAAAACCAGGAAGGATGCAACGGTCGCGGCCAAACCAAAATCTAAGTTGTTCCATACGACAAACGCAGATGCCACACCAGGCATAAGCAACTGCCATCTGGATCCCTTTCCCTTTAGCAGGCCAAAGGCTACTGAGACTGTGATGGCACCGACCAGCATGCCTCCAAAGACGCGCAAGGCCGGTCCTGAGAGGAGCGTGCTGGCTGGTCCGATAAAAGTAACTCGATTCCAGCCTGGCGTTGGTGTACAAAAGGCGAGAACAGCCAAGAGCAAGAAAGGCCAAGGCAGCTCTGGCCAAGCCCTGCGAGAAAGCCAGACCATAAGTCCTATACAAGCAAATCCGAAGGCAGTTAATAACAACACAAGGAAATTCGTACCGCTTAGGGCACCCATCGAAACTAAAATGGGCTTAATTAGCCAACCAAGTAGAAATGTATATTGCGGTACAAAAGTTTGATACGAGTTGTAGCCAGCAGCCGGGCTCCAGATTTCATTAAGAACATATTCAGAGTGGACCGATTCGATTAAAGTTGTCCGTGTCTGCCAGAAAGCTAAGACGTCGCAAAACAGTGCAAACAAAGCTGGGATCCACGCAAGAAGCTTTATCCAAATATTCAGTTTTTCTTTGAGCAATGCGGTGTGAATTAGAGGCAGTAAGCACAGCGTTATAACTAAAACTCCCCAACCAAAACCCATTGGATGTTCTTTAGACATGGCCTTGTGTTCAACAATTGCGATTCCAGTGAGTATTGAAGCGATTGCAAAGAAACTTAAAAACGTTTGAACACCAGTGGGCGGTTTCTTTTTTAAGAAGTACATACCAAAAAGAAGTGCTCCTATGCCAGAAAATAGGTAGGTTAATTTATCTGAAGTTTCGGTTCTATTTGCTATTCCAGTCAGGATCCAAGTCGTAATAGAGAAGAAGGCAACAGACCCAATTGCTTGAATGAAGAAGTCTGGAACCGAGGGACTAATTGCGGCATACCCAGAACCTTTTTTATTTTTTGTTGCAGAATTACCTGCGCCTTTTCTATTCTTTGTTGTAATAAGGATTTCCTCCAATGAATCTATCTGGTATGACAGTCGGCGGTAAACCAAAAGCCTCAAAATTGACTCGGAATCTATCTCTTGGTGATAGGGCTGCAAACTCTCGAGTAGTAAATGGACTTGGGTATTCTATTAACCCATATGTTTGTAGTTTTTGATTGATTATAGGTTGAGTCGTCGGCTTGCAGTTTGTATCGTTAGAAAAACATAAAAGCCTAAGTGGGATATCAAGCCTGTCTGTTAAAACTATGTCGTTTGGAGCCTTTGAGATCCAGTGTACGTTAGCAAATACTCCGACATAGTTTGCTGGCGCTGTGTAGCTAAGTAGGTAATTATATTTAGATAATTGTGCCTGTAACTCTGGATCCTTCATTAAAGCTCCATAGGCATAAGGAATAGATGTTCCCTGTTTTAAAATATTTTTTGTCGCATTGAAACTTGAAGCTCCTGCAACGAGGGCAATTGAAATTAAGACAGAGAAATAACCGGCCATTGCAAATTTGTGTGTTCGTATTTGCTTTGGAGTAGGCTTCTTGGAGCTATTAGGTTTTGGAGTTTTTAGGCTTGCTATCAGCGCAATGAGTACCATAGGTGCCACGTAAACCGATATTTTTGTGTAAATATAATTGGTATGAAGTCTTCCTGTGTAGGACAAAATGAAACCTACAAGCATGGTAGCAAGACCTGCAACTCCCAGTGCTGCAAAATCAGAGCCTAGGTTTCGTTGAGGAATCTTCTTCGCAAGTTGCCAAAAGATACTCAAGGTAAGGAACAAGCCCAATAACGTCGTTTCGGGAGACCTTAAGATTGTCGCTTGGCTAAATACATCGACAAATCCGAGCAATTCTGAAGGAAACGACCAGACTGCGGAAGGTATTCCAGTTCCAGTAGCTGCGCGAAGTCTTAAATCAAAGGTAATTACAGTTGCATAGGTGAGTACCGGAGCTGCCAATAAGACTGCTAATCCGCTTATTGGAATTACTTTAAGAATATCTTTGAAAACATCGCGGTTGAGGAAGTAGTAAATGGGTAAAGATATGGCGATAAAAAGCGCCAAAATGATTGCTGCATCTACATAAGTTGAGTAAAGAGTTAGCCATGAGGCAAAGCCGAATATCCCAATAGGTAATAAATGGAACGGTTGTTCAAATCTCCTCCTTTGGATAAGCAATGAAAGAGTGATAAAAACACCGATCATGCCCGAAGTAGCCCAAAGTTGAGATAAGCCACCATTGAAATATTGAACCAAGAGGGCAGCATTTGAAATGCATGCGAAGGATGTAACCATTGCCGCCGCTGAGATCTTAGAAAAGAGCGAAAATAGTCCGTAAACCATCATCGTCATGGTTAGAAGAGAGACAAGTAGAACAATTCCTGTTTCCCATAGGCTTGTATGAACTCCAAAGAATCGAATTATCTGTGAGTATGGAACCGAAAGTCCCCAGCGAGAACCAAAGACCAAATAGTCGAAACTTGCTTGATCCCGAAATGATGGATACCGATACAGATCAAAAACACTATCCCTAAGTGATGAATGACCAAAAAATGAATTTATGTTATTCGCCTGGGACCACCAAGTACTTCCAAGGGCTCTAGTTCCCAATGCGGCCATAAGATTCTGGCCGGTGTCTGGACCTTGGCCCACGCGCAGCACTGGTTCGGTCAAGCTCACCCAGTTGGTGCGTACAAGAAAGAAAGCCCATAGTGATGGAACAAGAATTAGCGAATCCAGCTTAAGGAAACTAATGGAAAGAGAAAACTTCCATTTCCTCTTTAGGGCGAAGAAACCAACCCAGCTCGCAAGAATTAGCGCGCCAAGAACAATTGGGTATGTATCGATTCCTAATGTGCCATATGAAATGACCGTTGCGAAGGAGGACAAGGCGAAGCCGAACAACAAGGAAGATGCAAGCAAGAACGGGAAACGAAGGTAAGCCTCTTGGCGCATTCGAAAAGAAGTCAGGTAGGCGACCGGGAAGCCCGCGGTAATCACTACAAAAAGTATTCCAAGGGCACCTGCAACAATAAATAGCATTCATTCCTCCAGTCGCGAAATTGTACTTCAAAATCTCTCGTCTTTTGTTTTCTAAAGCCCCAAGCCTTGTCTACAAAAAGTGACCTCTGATAATTGGGGGCCCCCACCCCCAATTATCATTTTGTTTTTCGCTTTCTTTATTGGTGAGCTGACGCCATTGGGTCAAGCCGCGCTATTTGAGCCTTTGCATAAGCTACATCGCTCGGTGCGGCAGAAGGAATAGAGGCCCATAGCTGCCAGAGATCGATTGAATCTGGAAAGTGCGAAGTTCCATCTCGGGCTACGGCGATTGCCTGCGCCTCTAATTTATTGCCTTGAAGAGTGGCAGCCACCTGAATAAAACGATTTTCGGCATATGGCTTTAAGTAGGCCGCGGCTTGAATAACCTTAATATCACCAGATTTCAGGGCAGAAAAGTAATTCGCACTTGCATAATATGGAGGGATTGCTACTGCTGCTGCAATTAGAACGCCTGCGAAAAGCGAAATGACTGCGGCTGAGGATAGATTTTGTTTAACTTTCTTTGCACCCTTGCCCACGTTCTTATGGCCAATTGATTTAGTTTCATCTTTTATATTTACTCTCGTGTTAATTTCATAACCAACAATTAATCCTGATAAGACCCAACCCCAGACAGCAAGTCCCAGTTGATTAATGCTGACAAATGACTGGACCTGATAGGCAGCCCATGCCCCTACTATGGCAGCAAAATAAACGTCAAAACCATCACTACGTTTTACCACCTTGACGATTGATAAAATAACAACCGCTAAAACTGCGCAATAAAGTGCAATCAGAGGAAAACCACCACTAGCCGCGATATCTAAAGGTACATTGTGAGCCGTATTTGAAACAGAGAGAAATCCATTTACAAAGTAATCTGCCGGCCGCGCTCGGCGAAACCAATCACCATAACTATCCATTCCAATACCAAAGAATGGGTGATCAATGAGCATTTTCATCGCCGCCCGCCAATAGTAGCCACGTGCCTCAAGTGAAGATTTATATAGGTAAGAAGCAAGAGGACCCGTATTTATTAAACCAAGGAAGACTATTAAACTTCCAACTATTCCAATTCCTCCTAATGAAATGGCTAAAGTCTTTCGCTTAGTCATAAATAACCAAAGAGTAGATACCGTGCCAGCTCCGGCCATAAATGCAAAATATCCCTGTTTAGCAAGTGTTTCATAAATGACGATAATCGAAACAAGTCCCATTATCGCTATCCATACCCTGGCTAGAGGCTTGAATGAGTTATTTAGGATCATGGTGAATGCGACTACAGCAATAAGTCCCATAAATGCAGATTGAAAATCTGGGTTACCAAATGTCCCAATCGGTGCGTTTACTGTATAGGCATTGTTAAATGGAAATGGCTCTAAGCCAAGAAATTGAATATTTCCGTAAAAAATCAATAACGATCCAATTATGAAAGTCATGTAAATAAACTTCTTGAGATACTCTTCGTCTGAAATCAATGCTGAGCTAAGTAGCATGAAGGCTAGAGAGATATATGCTAAAGCGCCCGTATTGCGTCCATATGTGCCGAAAAACTGTCCATCTAAACTAGATCCCGCAAAGATGATGACTAAAACGATTTGAATCACAAAGAGCGTTAACAGTACGGCCAAGACGCTAAATTCAGAAGTAAATACTCGCTTTAGCGCCGGAGCCGCCAGTGAGACTGCGATAACTGCAAAGAAAGCCAGCATGCAGAGTTTCGGTAAATTTATTGGATCTATGGATGTATATGGAGCCATAACTAGAGTTACTGCTACAACCGCAGCCAGCGTGATTGTTCCCAGCAGTTTCTTACTTCTTAATTCCAACATGGTCTAAGAGTACTTAATAACCCTAAAGAAAAGCCGAAACCCGGCCCCCACTGAAGTGGGAACCGGGTTTCGGTTCTAGATCTTTATCAGATCACTAGAGGCAATTAAGCCTTTAGCTTCTTCTGGATCTTGATCACTAGGTTAGTAAGAGCTGTGATTGCTGCCTTCTGAGCTGCAATCTGAGCCTTTAGACCGTCGATCAATTCAGCAACCTGAGTACCAAGAGTTGCTACAGCATCTGCTGCATCTTGTGCCGCTGCTGTTGCTGCATCTGCTGCCTCTGCTGCTGCATTTGCTGCATCAGTTGCTGCATTTGCTGCATCAGTAGCCTCTGCTGCTGCATCTGCTGCTGCTGCAATAGCATCAGCGTTTGCAATTTCAGCTGCAGTCTGTGAAACAGTTGCAGTTACTGAAATTGCTAGACCAGCTTGAGCTGCTGCAAGATCTGCTCCGCCAATCGCTGAGATCGTGAATGCACCTGAAGTTGTAGGAACATTGATCTTGTAGGTTGTTACGCCATACGTTGATCCAGCAGATACAAAGCTTGCACCTGGCAATGAAGCTCCAGCAGTCACACGAGTGCTAGTAGCACCTGCGGCTGTGAAGATATCTTGGGTACCAGCTGCAACAAGATTTCCAGCTGCATCCTTGACTGTAACAGTCAAAACTGCGGCCTCACCCTGTGAGTATGTTGCCTTATCGAGTGTCAGTGTTACAGAAGAAGCAACATTATCACCGGCACGAACTGAAACAGCTGGTGCTGAGAATGTAGCAGTTGATCCAGCTGCAACGTTTTGAACTGTAAGTGTTGCAGTTCCTGCAGCAAGTCCTAGCACGCTAATTGTTGCAGTACCGGCTGAACCAGTAGTTGCAGTTGTGCTTGCAAAGACAGCTGAAGAGCTTGAAATTACGTACAGAGCAGCACTTGGAACAATGTTTCCAGCTGCATCCTTAACGGTTGCAACCAAAACTCCAGTTAGTGCTGCACCTGAACCTGAGTCAATAACTGTGTCCATGTTGGTAGTTGTAACTGAGGCAGCTGCTCCATAGAACTTCACTGTCTTAGTGGCAACAAGAACTGATCCCAGTGAAACTGCGATCGATGCAGTACCTGAAGTACCGTCAGCATATACATATGCATATACATGTGCGGTTCCATCTGTTCTTGTGTAAGTAAATGACTTACCGACTGATACTGCGGCTGTACCGTTGTCATTGCCCATGCCCACAGTACCTGGACCTGTCAACACTACAGTTACCGATACTGATCCAGTTGTTACAAGTGAGGCAACGTTTGAAGTTACATCAATTACAGCAACAGCTGAACCGGTAGCCATTGGAACCAAAACAGTTTGATCGGCCGAACCGGCAGATACTGTAGCTGTTACGCCCTTTGTCAAAGTCGCCGTAGACGTTGAATCAGATGCACCGACGGCTGCGGCTGCAGCGACAGTGATTGTCCATGTCTGAACTGTTGAGGCGATTGTAAGAGCATTGGCGTCAGTTCCCACTGATGCTGGAGTTAACTTAATTACGTAAGTACCAGCCTTTGTTGGTGTTAACTTCAATGTGTACTTAGCTTCTGTGTAGAGGTTGACAGCTATACCGTGTACTGAGAAAGCACTAGTACCAATGTTTGCACCAGCATTTGAGCCTGAGGTAAATACAAACTGGCCAAGGTCGCTTGTTACTGCGCCAGCTGGAGCAGCATAGATTGAAGCAGTTACGGTCATTGAGTCATTAGCACCGTTAACAGTTGCACCGGCAATAAATGCCTGTGTAACAGTAATCGAAGCCGTTGAGCCTACCGTAGCTGTTGATGTTGTAGCTGAGATAGAAAGCACATCAGCTGCAAAACTGTGCACCGTCGCAGAAGATGGAACTACGGAAAGCATTCCGAATCCCATCGCTGCAACAGCTACAAGCGCTATGCGCTTGAAGGTTGTCTTTGTAGACATTTATATCCTTTCGATTAGTCGGTCCTCGGACGATCCGAGAGCCGGCTTGGGATCTAAGTTTTCTCGCACTTTGCGAAAGAACTCTTCACCCGGTTCGATGAATCGCACGTGCTGATTCACCAAATCCCCCGC
>CAXNOC010000028.1:0-11753 GCA_964203745.1 Candidatus Planktophila sp. | reverse complement strand
ACATCTCCACTTGCGGGTAAGAGCGGAAAACTCCTTACTGCACGCCAAGTTAAGGGTCGTCTTGATGCCGAGCTCGTCGGTAACGTTTCATTGCGCGTACTAAATACCGAGCGTCCAGACACATGGGAAGTTCAGGGTCGCGGAGAGCTTCAGCTTGCAGTGCTTGTTGAAATCATGAAGCGTGAAGGCTTTGAACTAACTGTTGGTAAGCCACAGGTTGTTATTAAGAAGATCGATGGCAAAGTACATGAGCCAATGGAGCGTTTAACAATTGATGCACCTGAAGAATATCTCGGTGTGCTTACTCAGTTGATGGCGTTGCGTAAGGGCCGAATGGAGCAAATGGTTAACCATGGCACTGGCTGGATCCGCCTTGATTACCGCGTTCCATCTCGTGGACTCATTGGTTTCCGTACAGAGTTCTTAACTGAAACTCGCGGAACCGGTTTACTACACCACGTCTTTGATGGCTATGAAGCTTGGCACGGCGATATTCGTACACGCGGAACTGGCTCACTTGTTTCAGATCGCATGGGAACAGTTACTTCATACGCACTATACGGAACACAAGATCGCGGAAGCATCTTCGTTGAACCAGGCGATGAGGTTTACGAGGGTATGGTTATTGGCGAGAACTCTCGCAGCGATGACATGGATGTTAACTGTGTTCGCGAAAAGAAACTTACCAACATGCGTGCTTCAGGAACCGATGAATCAGAGCGTTTGATTCCGCCTAAGAAGCTCAACATGGAAGGTGCTCTTGAGTTCTGCCGCGAAGATGAGTGCGTTGAAGTTACGCCGGCCGTTGTTCGTATCCGCAAGGTTGTCCTTGATGGTGACGAGCGCGCCCGCACAACTGCACGCGCCAAGAAGGCCAATCTCAACGTTTAAGCTGGTTTTGTCAGCGCATTAGGGTTGAATTAGGGCTGTGAGTACAGCGAACTTTAACCTTGTGCGCGGTACCAATAAAAGCGCTGAACTTAAACTCTCGGCAGATCAATCTGCCGCCATTACCCATCGCGGTTCGCCATTAGTTGTACAGGGCGGACCCGGAACGGGCAAAACTACGGTTTTAATTGAAGCGGCTTTGGCGCGCATTAACGATGGTCAAAATCCAGATTCTATTTTGTTACTGACCTTTGGGCGAGAGCGTGCATCCGAGCTCCGTGATGCGATTGCATTGCGCACGACTAAGACGATGTTTGAACCACTTGCCCGAACATTTCACTCGTTAGCTTTTTCAATCTTAAAGATGAAGGCCGATAAGAGCGATCCCGAAGCGATTCTTTTAAGCGGTCCCGAACAAGAAAGTTACATTAAAGAGCTCCTCAAAGGTGACATCGAGGATGGATATAAAGAGTGGCCCGAGGATTTGCATGCAGCCCTTACAACTAATGGCTTTGCGCGAGAACTGCGCGACTTAATTTTGCGCGCATCAGAACGTGGAATTGGACCTGCGCAGTTAGAGCAGTTAGGTATTACAGAGGGTGAAAAATATTGGTTCGCCGCAGCAAAGTTTTGGCAGCGATATTTGAATTCGATGGTGATGCGCGAAATCAGCGCAACCGATGCGAAAATGCGGATTGATCCATCCGAACTTGTTTCCAGGGCAACTCTGCACTTGCACAACAACCCAGATGTATTGGCCAAACTTCGCGCACGATTTAGCACAATCATGGTCGACGAGTTTCAGGAAAGTGATCCAGCTCAGCGGGCTTTGCTTGCAGTACTTGTCGGGGTCGACGTAATTATCTGCGCCGATGCCGATAGCGCCGTTGGACGCTTTCGTGGCGCTGACCCTGATGGTTTAGCTGCAGCGTTAGATCCATATCGCACACGCGAGATCGTTTTAACAACGGTCTATCGAAGTGGCAGTGCAATCTTTGAAGTTGGCCATACTTATGTGCAGGGCTTCCGAGGTTCACCCGTGACCCGCAAACGCAGCTGTGGCAATGAAAATACGGGTGCTGTGGCAGTACACCGCTTTAGATCAGGGGCTGAGGAAGCAGCATTTATCGCCCATCAATTCCGCAGCGCACATCTGCGCGAAGGTATTGCTTATAGTCAAATGGCAGTTATTTTGCGCAGCCCTGGCCTTACTGCATCGGCGTTGCGACGCGCATTTTCATACGTTGGAATCCCCGTTGCTAGCGAACTACAGGTCTTAGCGGGCAATCCTGCAATTGCACCATTCCTCTTATTAGCCCGCGTTGCAATTAAAGAACAACCATTAAACCTTGATACGGCCGAGCGGCTATTAGTGAGCGAATTCGGTGGCGCAGATTCAATCTCACTTCGTCGCATTCGCAGGGCGATGATTGCCGCTCGCGTAGATGGCGATGAGCGCTCGGGCACTCAGTTATTACTGGATGCGATTAGCGAAGGTGATATTGCAATCGAAGGCGCCGATTCGGTTCTGCGAACCCATGAGTTACTTGAAAAGGCCCGAGCCGTTGCTAGAAATAAATCGGCCCTTGCCGATGATTTATTGTGGGCGATCTGGAGCAACGCAGTTGCAAGTGATGGCCAAAAACTCAGCGATGCATGGCGCAATCAATCGCTGCGCCCCGGGGTACGAGGAGCGGCCGCCGATCGCGACTTAGATGCGATGATGCAGTTGTTTGAATCGGCAGCCAGATACTCAGAACGCTTTCCATTGTCGGGTCCGGCGGCCTTCATTGCAGAAATTGCAACTGAAGATATTGCAGGGGATGTAATTACGGCCAAGGGTGTGCGCCCCGATTTCGTTGAGATACTCACCGTGCACAGCGCCAAGGGTCGCGAATGGGATCTAGTTGCGATCGCGGGCTTACAAGAGGGTACGTGGCCTAATCTAAAACAGCGCTCATCTTTACTTGGTGCCGAACGATTAGTTGAGCGCCAACGTAACCCCGATATTCCACGTGATCAGCTAGATGTCATCGCAGCTAACGGCCTGATGCAGGATGAGGAGCGCTTATTCCACGTCGCTCTAACCCGCGCCAAAGGCTCACTTTTCATCACTGCCGTACAACGCGATGATGAAGAGCCCTCACAGTTCTTCGAAGCCATTGAGGTAATGGTCAACAAAACCGATCTTGATGAGCCGGTCTTGACCGATGTTCCTCGGCCAATCACTGCCCCTGCTTTGGTGGCCGAACTGCGCAGTCAACTGCACGGTGAGAATGCACAAGAGGCAGCTGCGTTATTGAAGGCGCTTAGTGAAAACGGAATTTATGTTGCAAATACTGATTCGTGGATTGGCTCAGTTCTACTCAGTACTGATGTACCTGTTATCGATGCCGACAAAGAGGTGGTTGTCTCTCCATCAGGCGCGGAATCATTTGTCGAATGCGGCGTTAAATGGTTCCTGCAAAACAATGGTGGAAGCGATGGCGACAGCACGGCCCAAGTATTGGGCTCTGCGATTCACGCCTTTGCCGCAAAGATGGTGCAAGAGCCAGGCACAACTAAGGCCGATTTAATATCAAATCTCGAAAGCTCATGGAAACTTATCGACCCAGAGTCCGGTTGGGTTAGCGCATCACATTTAGAAAACGCAGTAGAGATGCTCGAAAAATTCGTTGACTATCACTCTAAAACAACACGAACTGTCGTTGATGCTGAAATGCGCTTTGATATCACTCTCGGCCGCGCACGAATTAAAGGAAGCGTTGATCGGCTAGAAGTAGAAGCCGATGGCTCTCTCTTTATTATCGATTTTAAAACAGGTGCCAGCGCAATTAGTGTTAAGGAAGCAAAAGAGAATCTTCAGTTAGCAAGTTATCAAGTAGGAATCGCCGAGGGCGGATTTACGCAAGGCGCGATAAGCGCCGGTGCTGAACTTGTATATCTTGGTACCGATGCCGCCGGTGCAACGATTCGATCTCAACATGGGATCGATGTCGAGGCAACAAAAACTGAGCTCAACGAGATTGCCGATGGCATGGGAGCGGCTACCTTCTTTGCCACCATCAATAAGCGCTGTAAAGGCTGCCCAGTACGTAAATCCTGCCCCGTTCAAAGCGATGGACGGACGGTGATTTCATGAGTTTAGATGCTAAGTACTCACCAGAAGAGATCATCGCCAAGTTGCAGGCACATCCAAAGTTCGGTGCAACCATAAAGCCGATCACTTCCTTTCAATCGGCAATCATAAGTAGCGATCTATCACCGGCCGTTGTGATCGCAGGTGCTGGCTCAGGCAAAACGGAGACGATGAGCAACCGCGTCCTCTATTTAGTTGCAAATGGCTTTGTAACACCCGATCAAATCTTGGGTCTAACTTTCACCCGAAAAGCCGCCGGTGAACTATCGGTACGGATTCGCAAACGCCTACGCCAACTTGCAGCCCTTCCTGAGTTCAAGCACATTACCTCGTCAGCAACATCGGTTACGACGTATCACTCCTATGCTGGAAAACTTTTGAGCGAACATGCAATTAGATATGGAATCGATGCCGATGCCGAGCCTTTAGGCGAAGCCGCGATTTGGCAGATCGCAGCCGACGTTGTCCGTAACTGGTCCGACGATTCCTACCGTAATCAAAGCGCAGTAAGCACGGTTATTAAAGATCTTTTGGGACTGTCTAAGTTAATGCTCGAGCATCAAGTCAAGGGCGAAGATATTCAAGCAATTGGTGAAGAAATTCTGCGAGAGTTAGCACCGCTAGCAGGTGCGCGCAATGAAGAGGTTCGAGCAGTAGAGCGCGCGATGCTTCAACGTAACTCACTCTTGCCGATGGTTGAGGCATTTATGCAACGGCGAAAATTGGCTGGTGAGTTCTCCTTCGATGATCAGATGTCATTGGCCGCCGATATCGCGCAAAACTTCACAGATGTTGGAGTCCTTGAGCGCGGAAAATACCGAGTGGTCTTGCTCGATGAATATCAAGATACATCTCAATCACAAGTGCGAATGCTTTCATCCCTCTATGGTGGTGGCCATCCAGTCATGGCAGTTGGCGACCCATCGCAGGCTATTTATACCTGGCGTGGGGCCTCGGCCGGCACAATGGCCTCCTTTGCTCACTATTTCCCGCAGCTTGAATCACAAAGAGATTCGGCGCTATTTACACTGCCAACAACATTTAGAAACGATGTGATGATTTTGGCTGCGGCTAATCGCATTAGCGATGAGATTAAATCAGTTGGCGGACAGCAAGTAGTAGAGCTAGAGGCCAGACCCAATGCAGGCCACGGTGAAATTGCATATGGAATCTTTGAAACCATCGATGCTGAAGCAGCGGCAGTTGCTGAGTATGTTAAAACACATTGGAGTCCGACGTCAGGTAAAACAGCGGCAGTCTTAGTGCGAAAGCGTGCACAGATTACGGCGATTGAAAGTGCGTTACGTGAGCAAGGCCTGCCAGTTGAAGTTATCGGTATCGGTGGATTGATACACGTGCCAGAGGTCGCCGACGTGGTATCGATGTTGAAAATAATTACTAATCCCGATTCAGGTTCGGCGCTGATGCGCCATCTGACTGGACCTCGCATTAACTTAGGTCCGCGCGATATCGCAGCCCTTGGTGCCTACAGCCGAGATCGTGCAAAGGAGTTACATGCCGATTCGAAGAGTTTCATTAAGAAGATCGCTGCAGGTAATCCAGATCAGCTCGAGGCCGATGATCAATTTGCAGGTTCAATCATCGATGCCCTTGATGAGATACACAGTGCGAAGAAGAGCTGCTTTAGCGATGTTGGCTATCAACGACTCGTGCGCTTTGCCGGTGACCTGCGACGTCTACGTTCGCGTGCAGGCGGAGCGATTGGCGACTTAATTAGTGAGATTGAAAACTACTTAACTCTTGAGAGTGAAATAACTCTGCGCGATGGTTCACAAGCTGGTCGTCGTCACTTAGATCGCTTCTTAGATGAGGCGGCAAAGTTCGAACGCAGCGGTGGCACAGTAAGTGCCTTCCTAGATTGGCTCGATGTCGCCGCCGATACCGAAGGCGGGCTAAAGGCTGGAGCACCTGAGATCCGCAGCGATGTAGTGCAGGTTTTAACGGTGCACATGGCAAAAGGCGCCGAATGGGATGTCGTTGCAGTTCCAGGCTTAGCCGAAGGAACTTTTCCGGGAAATAACACGAGCGATCCCGATAACTGGTTAAAGAACGAGAAACATATTCCCTTTGCATTGCGCGGGGATGCTAAAGAGTTGCCGGTATTTTCACTGCATGGCTTAACGAAAAATAGCGAAGCGGCCAAGGCGATAAAAGAGTTTGGTTCCAGCTGCGTTGAAAATATCAAGATGCGCGAGGAGATGCGTCTGGCATATGTTGCCGTCACTCGCGCGAAGTCACATTTAATCTGCACAACATCGCGTTGGCGAGATGGCAGCCGAGCCGTTGAACCGAGTGAGATTTTCTATCTCATCGCCGGAGCTGCCAGTGCGCTCGGTGGATTAATGCTTTCGGATGCACCAGAACCTGAGGATGGCGCCGAAAATCCAACGCTTGAAAACCCCATGACCGCTATATGGCCCTTTGATCCACTCGGTGATCGACGCAACGCCTTTGATGCAGCGATAGATTTAGTCAATGGCTCTGCCCCGCACGAATTAGGAGATTCTGTAGATTCAGAAATCTCTTCATGGATTTACGATGCTCAAGCGCTCATTGCCGAACAGAAAGCCCGCGCACATGGATCGATACAGGTTCCACTTCCACCTCGGCTTTCAACATCGACGCTAGTTGCACTCCATAAAGATCCTCAAGATTTAGCGTTAAATATCAGACGACCAATGCCACGCGGGCAGGATCAATATTCACGTCGCGGTACCGCCTTTCACTTATGGGTTGAGCGTCAATTTACCGATGCCGATACCTTATTTGGCGATGATTACTTGGATTACTTAGATCCACTTGAAGAGGATTCAAAGCTTGAGGATTTAAAGAAGGCCTGGCTATCTAGCGAGTTTGCTAATCGCACGCCCGTACGCGTTGAGGTTCCCTTTGAAACCACTATTGGTGGCGTTTTAATCCGCGGCCGAATCGATGCTGTCTATGCAAAGGCTGATGGCTTTGAGGTTGTGGACTGGAAGACTGGATCTTCCACGTTAGGAGCATCGGCCGCGGTGCAGTTAGCGATGTATCGCTTAGCGTGGGCCAAACTATCAGGGGCCGATATCTCAATGGTGAGTGCTGCTTTTCACTACGTTCCGACATCGGTAACCGATCGCCCAGCCGACTTATTGGATGAAGACGCGCTGATTGCCTTGATTACATCAATTGATGCATCTAGTTAGAACTAGTTCACTTCAATCTGCAAAGGTAAGTGATCGCTCATTCCTGAGTGCGGATAGTTAATGTGCCGCACATCGGTTGGTTTTAATCTCTGTGAAAGAAAATAGTCGATCTGTACTCTTGGAGACCAACTTGGAAATGTACGTTGGGTTGCAAGCGATCTCCATTTAAAGCCCTGAACAAAGCGCACGAATGGAATATTTAAATCTCCCATAATGACTATTTTGGATTTATCAGTGACACCCAGCGTATTTGCCCAATGCTTGATTTTTACCAACTGAAAGAAATTAAAGAATGGAACAAAGGAAAGATGAGTATTGATTACTAGCCAGCCATTTTCTAATACGGCGCCAAGTGCGCTTCGAGGATGATCGCGAACGTAGAAACGTTTCATCTTTCCATCAACCGGAAAGGCCATCAGGACGCCAACAGGGGATCCTTTTAAATCTAAGCGATGCCATGAGGTAACGGGAATTCGTGAAACCATTCCGATTCCATATCCGGGAAGCGCAATTTCGCTTGCATTAGTTACAACTTTTTCATCACTGTTATTTGGATTACGCCAATCCTCATCGGGTGAACCCATAAGTGAAGGCGCAAAGGCCCAGTGTTCGGCGGCCATCATTGATGCAACATTTCCAACTTGGTTGTGGGTTCCAGAGCGAGCTAAGAAATAATCAACCTCTTGGAGTCCAAGCACATCACTATTTAAATGGAGCACTTCAGCCTCAAGCAGAGCGGCGTTATCGGCCTCTTTATTGGGCGGCATCGCCTCTCCGTGCAGTAAATTCCATGATGTTATGCGCATGGGGCGATGCTAGTAGTCTGACGCCTGACATGAGCGCTCGAAACCAATCACTCTCACCGATCGACCGCGTTAGCCATTTACGCAACGATGCGGCCAATCTTGCTCTGCTCTGGGAATCTGCGCAGATACTGCCCGTCATTGGTGGCCATATCGGTGCAAATGATGGCGAGCTTCGTTTCTTGACCGCTGAAAGAGTCGAATTCCTAGCGGCATCTTTTGAAGTAGGAGAGCGATATTTCCTAGGCGTAGCACGAGATGGTGGGCAGGCATATTTTGCTTGGCGCACGTCATGGATTAACGAACCTGCCGATGAGAGCGTGAAGTTTGAAGGCTTTAGAACCTTGCGTGAAGTCGGGGGAGATTTAAATGATGTCGATCTAACTCTTGCAATGCATGCAGTGGGATTGAGCAATTGGCATGCAACGCACCCTCGATGCTCACGCTGCGGCGCTGAAACCGTTAGCGATTTAGGTGGAAGTGTTCGTGTCTGCGTTAGTGACTCTTCTCAGCACCATCCACGCACTGATCCAGCTGTTATCGTTTTAGTTAAAGATGCCGCCGATCGCATTTTGCTTGGACATCAACCTATCTGGCCAGAAAAACGTTTCTCAACTTTCGCCGGATTTGTCGAACCAGGTGAATCTTTTGAAGAGTGCGTATCGCGCGAAGTCTTTGAAGAGGCCGGTGTTTATTGCAATGATATTAATTACTTGGCATCCCAGGCATGGCCATTTCCGGCATCGATCATGATTGCATTTGAAGCCATTACCGATCACCCAGATACTGCTAAAGCCGATGGAGTTGAGATTACTGAGATTGCTTGGTTCAGCCGAGATGAGTTAAAAGCTGCAGTTGCATCGGGGGAGTTACTTCTACCTCCAACGATTTCAGTTGCCCGCAAAATGATTACAGGCTGGTACACCGCTAAATCTGGCTATGGTGTGGCAGATTTAAACGGTGGCGAAAGTTGGAGAACATGATCAGCAACTCTCCGTTTTCTTATTTGATCCGCATCGAGGTCACCGGTGGTTGGAGAACGTGAGCAACGAGGTTCGCGCCGAAGAGATTCTTGAAGCTCTAGATAACGAACAGCGCGCAGTCGCACTGGCAACGCGCGGACCCGTCTGCGTTATTGCCGGCGCGGGTACCGGAAAGACCCGTGCGATCACGCACCGCATTGCCTACGCCGCAGCAATTGGCGTAATGGATCCGCACAAAGTATTAGCGCTAACTTTTACCGCCAGGGCTGCCGGAGAGATGCGGATGCGTCTTCGCTCATTAGGTGTACCGGCAGTTGCCGCACGCACGATTCACGCAGCTGCCCTGAAGCAAATCACCTTCTTCTGGCCTCAAGTCTTTGGCGGACGCACCCCTGATTTGATTACATCAAAGAGCAGTTTTATTACCGAGGCGATTAAGCGTGCCGAACTAACAGGCGAACTATCCATAACCTCGCGCGATTTGATGCGCGATATCGCATCAGAGATTGAGTGGGCCAAGGTTTCTCAAGTTGCACCTGCCGATTATTTATCCGAACTCGGAAAGCGTGCAACAAAGCCACGAATCAACGCCGAACAAATCGCTAAGGTCTACACCGCTTATGAGTCAGTGAAGTCGCAAGAGCGCGCGATGGATTTTGAAGATGTGCTGTTACTAACGACGGCGATGATCGAACAAGAGCGCGAAGTTCGAGAGCGCGTTCAAGATCAATACCGTTTCTTTACCGTTGATGAGTATCAAGATATTTCGCCGCTGCAGCAACGGTTAATAAATGCATGGCTTGGTTCACGTCAAGAAATCTGCGTCGTTGGAGATCCCGCACAGACAATTTACTCATTTGCTGGAGCAACTCCGGTTTTTCTCAACTCATTTACTAATCGCTTTCCCGAGGCCGAGGTAGTGCGTTTAACTACCGGCTATCGCTCAACACCTGAGATTACCTTTATGGCAAATAGTGTCTTGCGCAAAGCTCGGATGGGCCAAGAGTTAGTTGCTCTCAATGACCATGGTGATAAGCCTTCGGTTGATGCGTTCAAAGATGAGAGCGCTGAAATCGCTGGCATCGTTGATTGGATTAAGCAGTTACTGATTGATGGAACACAGGCACAGGAGATCGCAGTTCTTGCTCGAACTAATAGCCAACTCAATACACTCGAGCGCGCAATGAATGCTGCGAAGTTGCCGTATCAAGTGCGAAATAGTGACCGCTTCTTTGATCGCCCAGACGTTCGTGAGTTTTTAAAGTTAGTACGCAACGCATCCGTTATTCCAACCGAGGGTGTTTCATGGCTAGATGAACTCCGTACATTGGCGCAACCATTTTTAACTGGTGCTCACATCGATGGAATCGCGGCCCTACTTCACTTAGCGCGTGAGCTAGATGGAGATAATGGCTTCACGCCGAAGAACCTGCGCACATATTTACGTGAGCTCGAAGATCGCGTTCAACAAAATAACCCACCAACGATGCCGGTAGCAACGCTTGCCACGTTGCATGCGGCAAAAGGCCTTGAATGGGAGCGCGTATTTTTAATGGGGGTGAGTGAGGGATTACTGCCCCTTGAAAACTCATCAACTAGCAATGATCAGGCCTCGATTGATGAGGAACGACGCCTGTTTTACGTGGGTATCACGCGGGCGAAGGTCGATTTACACCTGAGCTATCGCGGCAAGCCATCTCGTTTTCTTGTAGAAGCGGGCCTGATTTCTTAAGTTTTCTGGCAAATTCCGGTGAATTCTCGAAAATGGATTAATTAGGTTGCAAACTCATCAACGCATGCTTTACTCTTACGGCTCCTACATTTCTTGGCGAAATGAGGATGAATAGAAAGGGAGTCACGAATATGTCTAACGCATCATTCGTAACAGCAAACGCTACGCGTTCTGCTGCACTCTCTACTGCTCATACAACCAATCACCGCGCAGCTTGGCATACCTCAAAGCCTGCATTTTACGCAGCCTTTTATGCCGGATACGAGGCCACTTGGGGTTCTACTCGATAACATCGAAATAGAACAGATGCCAAGGGCCTCGAATCCACAAAGGATTCGGGCCCTTTTTCATTACCCGAAGAAAGTTAATCAATAACAAAAAAGAAGTAACTAGGAACTACCGGAGCAGTACCTAACATCGAAAGTGTTAGCCAACAGAGAGAGAAGAGGTGAGGACGATGAGCGTTCTCTTCAGCGAACTACTAGTACCAGGCTGGGCAGATGAGAAGATCGGTCTGGATGCCGTAACGGGCACATACAGCGATGGTTCATCATTTAATTTGCCATGCCACACGGCAGATCCTGAGATGTACTTCTCCGAAGACGAATTAGCTGTTGCCGAGGCTAAGTCGCTCTGTGGTGGGTGTCCTGTGCGCACACAGTGTTTAGAGGGTGCGCTATCTCGCAAGGAGCCAGCCGGCGTGTGGGGCGGAGAGTTATTTGAAGATGGCCGTGTCATCTTACGCAAGCGCAAAGCTGGTCGCCCTACTGCGATCGAAGTTGCCGCGCGTGAGGTTAATGCGCCAATTCAAAATATATCTGTACAACTAGAGGTTGCTTCTCCTTCTTCTAGTCAATCAGAACGTGAGGAATCTGCGGCTTAAAGTAATGTAGAGGTAGCCCTTCGCGATTAGTTGTTCGCTGGCGCTTCAAATTTCCTTTAAGAGTTAGCAACTTCTAGGCTTTAGCTATGAAGGCGCGATTGGCAAGTGTTGTGACGATTGCG